>DASTRY010000040.1:0-50106 GCA_035760965.1 Steroidobacteraceae bacterium
GTTCGACACGCAGACGAAGGTGCTCGAGCGCACGCGCGCCAAGCTCGAGGCGCTCGAGGAGAAGGTGCGCACGCTCGAGGCGCTCGCCGCCTCGGCGGCCGGGGCGCCGGAGTCGAGCGGCAACTGAACCCGGCAGGTAGGGCGCCGCCGGGTCGGCTCAGTCGAGCGATCCCATTTCGCGCGGAGCGGGGCGGGTGGGGCGCACGCGCTCCGGGTGCGCTACGTACGCCTTCGCCAACGGCGCAGCCCCGGCGCATTTCTGCCTACTTGCAGTCGAAGGGCCGGTGCCGCGCTCCGGGTGCGCTATGCATGTCTCCAAAGACGACACAGCCGCTCCGCATTTCTGGCTGTTTGCAGTTGAAACGCGCGGCACACGCGCCGTCGATGCGCATGCATTCCTCCGTCGCCGACAGGATCGCTCCGCATTTCTGCATGTTCGCAGCGGAAATGGGCGGCGCCGCGCGCTCGGCGGCTCTCTAACGTCCTCGCCATCGTGAATCCGATGTCGGGGTCGTCATGTCGGTCGCCAGGATCGCGAGCCGCGCGCAGCTCGGGCTGCACGCGCCGCTCGTACACGTCGAGGTGCACCTCGGCGCGGGATTGCCCATCTTCCAGATCGTGGGCTTGCCGGCCGCCGGCGTGAAAGAAAGCAAAGAGCGCGTGCGGGCGGCGCTCACGAACTGTGGGTTCGAGTTTCCCGCCGGCCGCATCGTCGTCAATCTCGCGCCGGCGGACGTCCCGAAGGAAGGCGGCCGCTTCGATCTGCCGATCGCGCTCGCGATCCTGTTCGCGTCGGGGCAGCTGAAGGCGTCCGAGGACGCGCTCGCAAAGATCGAGTTCTACGGGGAGCTCGCGCTCGGCGGCGAGTTGAAGCCGGTGAAGGCGCTGCTGCTTGCCGGGGCACACGCGGCGCAGGCGAATCACGATCTCATCGTACCGGCGGACAACGTGGACGAGGCCCGCATCGTGGCGCGCAGCCGCGTGTTCGGCGCCAAGCACCTCAACGAGGTGTGTGCGCATCTCCTAGGGACAAACGCGCTCCAGCGAAGCAGCGCCGAGCCCGTGCCGCTCCGCGAGCGCATCGAGACGCTCGATCTCGCGGACGTCGTCGGACAGTTGCAGGCGAAGCGGGCGCTGATGATCGCCGCCGCGGGGTGTCACAGCTTGCTGCTCATCGGTCCGCCGGGCTCCGGCAAGAGCATGCTGGCGCGGCGCCTTCCGGGACTGCTGCCTCCGCTCTCGATCGACGAGGCGCTGGAAGTCGCGACCATCGCGTCGGCCAGCGCGCTGGGGTTCGACGAGCGGCAGTTCGGGGTGCGGCCGTTTCGCTCGCCGCATCACACTGCGTCGACGGCTGCGCTCGTCGGCGGCGGGTCGAACGCCGGCCCGGGAGAGATCAGCCTCGCGCACCGCGGCGTGCTGTTCCTCGACGAATTTCCCGAGTTCGATCGGCGTGCGCTCGAGGCGCTGCGCGAGCCGCTCGAGACGGGCGTGGTATGCGTGTCGCGCGTCGCGGTGCAGGCAGAGTATCCGGCGGAGTTTCAGCTCGTCGTGGCGATGAATCCCTGCCCGTGCGGCTACTGGGGGGACGTGAGCGAGCGCTGTCGATGCGCGCCCGGCCGGATATCCGAGTACCGCGCACGCGTCTCCGGGCCGCTGCTCGATCGCATCGACTTGCGCATCACCGTGCCGACGTTGCGCTCGGAGGAGCTGTGCCAAAACGTCGAAGGCGGCCAATCCACCGCGGATGTCGCTGCGGCCGTGCGCATTGCACGCGAGCGCCAACTGGCGCGATCGGGAAAGCTGAATTCACGCCTGTCGATTCAAGACCTGGGCGCTCATTGCCGCCTCGATGCCGCAGGCGAGCGACTCTTCTGGCAGTCGCAAGCCCGCCTCGGCATCTCGGCACGCTCGTATCACCGGACGCTGCGCGTCGCGCGAACCATCGCCGACCTCGCGGCGAGCGAGCGCATCGAGCCGATGCACGTCGCCGAAGCGCTCCAACTGAAGCGCGGATTCGAGACGGGGCCGTGACTCACACCGCTCGGAGTGCCTGCGCCACCGGCTGCCGTGCGGCGCGCAGCGCAGGGAACAGCCCGCCGACGAGGCCGATCACGCAGGCCCAAAAGATGCCGAGCGCGATGAGCGCGGGAGTCAGTGTCAGCGCGAACACGAGCTGCGAGATGCCATTGCCGCCCGCGCTCGTGTTGATCACGTGACCGTCGAAGAAGAGCCACGCGGCCACGCAGCCGATCACTGCGCCGATCAGCGACAACGCGAGCGCCTCGGCGAACACCGAGAAGACCACGGAGGTCGCCCCGAAGCCGATCGCTCGCAGCGTCGCGATCTCGAGCGCGCGCGCGCTCACGGCCGAGTACATCGTGTTGAGCGCCCCGAAGAGCGCGCCCACCGCCATGATCCCACCGACGACGTACGCAACGATGGCGATGATCCGCGAGACCGGCTTCGCTTGCTCCGCGAAGAAGTCCGACTCGCGCTTCACGTCCACCGACAAGGTCGGATTGGTGGTCAGCGCCGTCTTGAACGTGTCGAACGCCTCCGGCGATTCGAGCAGCACGGTGACGGGCTGATAGCCGTTGCGCTGGATGGCCGACATGACCGTCTCGCCGTCCCCGTAGACCTCGGACTCGTGGCGATCGCCGCCGCTCTCGAACACGCCCACGATCTCCCAGTCGTCGTTCGCGAAGTGCAGCTTCTTGCCGATCTGCAGCGCCTCGAACTGCGAGTTGGCCTTCGCGCCGACGATGACTTCATGCACGGCGGGCCTGAACATCCGCCCCTGCGTGATCTTCATCTCCGGGCGCAGCGCGAGAATCTTCGGGCCGACGCCGCGAATCGTGACGTTGGCCCACGACGCGCCTTTCTCGGTCGGCGTGTCGACGAGCGTGATGCTGTCCGCCGAGACGATGGGTTTGCCGTCGGTGTCGTGCTTCACGCCCGGTGCGTCCGCGATCGTCTGCGCCTGCTCGCGCGTGATTGCGCTCGCGATCTCCGCGTTCGAGCCGCCGCGCAGCACGATGGCCCGATCGTCGCGGCCGGTGTTCGCGATGGTCTTCATGAGTCCCGTCGACATCGCGAGCACCGAGAGCAACACGCCCACGACGCCCGCGATGCCGATCACGATCACCAGCGAGGTGCCGAGCCGCTGCGGAATGCTCCGCAGGTTCATCGTAGTGATCGAGCTGATCTGTTTCAGCATGCTCATTGTCCTAGGCTCCGCTTGCTCAACGCCCGGCCAGCGCATCGACGACCGCGAGACGATTCGCGCGCCAGGCGGGCGGCAGTGCGCTCACGAGGGCCAGCAGAATCGCGGCGAGCGCGCCGGTACCGAGCACGCTCAGCGGTAGCGTCACATCGCCGCCGACGAACGAGCGCATGCCCGGGAAGATGAGCGCCGCGAGCCCGAGCCCGATGAACGCCGCGATCACACACAGCAGGATCGACTCCGCGAGCACGAGTGCCGTGACCATGCCGTCGGTGAATCCCACGGTCTTCAGTACGGCGAGCTCCGGAATGCGCTCGCGCACGGACTGCATCATGGTGTTCCCGGTCAGGAACAGAAGCGTGAACAGCACCGCGCCGACGATCGCATTGACCATGAACCCGATGTCGCCGAGCTGCTTGATCTGCGCCTGCGCGAACTCCTTCTCGTTCTGCGTCTTCGTCTCGTTGGGCGAGTTGCGGAACATCTTGTCGACCGCGGCCGCGATCTGCGAGGACTGCGTCGGATCCTTGATCGAGAAGGCGATCCAGGCGACCTTGCCCTGCCCGAACGCGCGCGCCTCGTCGAAGAAGTCGTAGTTGATGAGGAAGATGTTGTTCTGCGTGGGCGAGGTGTAGATGCCGACGATCTCGAAGTCGTAGCTGCTCGCGCCGTCCTTGCGCGTCCAGATCGGGGTCTTGAGCGGCACGTGATCGCCGATCTTCCAGTTGAAGCGCTTTGCGGTCGCCTCGCCGACGATCGCGCCGTTGCGGGTGTGGATCATCTTCTCGAGCTGATCCTTCGGCACCTTCCATTCCTTGAAGACTTCGAACGTGCGCTGCGGATCGGCGACATACGACTGCACTTGATTCTTCGGGTCCTGGTAGTACCCGCCGAACCAGTTGAAGTACGCCACCTTGTCCACGCCCGGCACCGTCTCGATCCGCTGCACGTAGGAAATCGGCAGCGGCTCGACGAAGCTGATCCGGCTCACCGTATAGAGCCGGTTCACGCGCGCGCCCTCGAGCGCGTTTCCGAGCCACGCATTCACACCCTGCAGCAGGCCGTAGAGCAGGAAGGCGGCGACGACCGACAGAAGGGTGAACGTCGTGCGCGTGCGCTTCCGCCAGAGTCCCGCCCACAGCAGTGGGAAATACTTCATGCGGCACTCCTCGTCGGTGCGTCGTCGAGCTGGCCCTTGTCGAGATGCACCTGACGCGAGGCGTACTCGGCCGCTTTCGGATCGTGCGTCACCATGATGATCGTCTTGTGCTGCGTGCGATTCAGCGTGCGCATCAAGTCGAGAATCTCTTCGGCGGTCTGGCGGTCGAGGTCGCCGGTGGGCTCGTCGCACACGAGCAGACTCGGATCCGCCACCAACGCGCGTGCGATCGCCACGCGTTGCTGCTGACCGCCCGAGAGCTCCGAGGGCTTGTGCGAAGCGCGATCGCTGAGGCCCACGAGCTGCAGGGCCGCCTGCACGTTTTGCCGGCGGCGGGCGCGCGAAAGATTCGTGAGAAGTAGGGGGAGCTCTACGTTCCTCTCCGCCGTGAGCATGGGCATCAAGTTGTAGAACTGAAACACGAACCCCACGTTTCGCGCCCGCCACCGCGCAAGCTGGCGGTTGGACAGCCGGTCGATCCGCTCGCCGCCTACGAAGATCTCGCCTTCATCCGGACGATCCAGCCCGCCGATGAGATTCAGCAGCGTCGTCTTGCCCGAACCGGAGGGGCCCATGAGAGCGAGGAACTCGCCGGCCTCGATGTCGAGGTTCAGCCGGTGCAGCACTTCCACCTTCTGCCTGCCGCGGGTGTAGCGCTTCACCACGTTCTTCACGGAAACGAGAGTCGTCATGAACCTTCTCCTTGACCGGCTTCTGCAGTGACCACGTGAATCTTTGCGCCGTCGCTCAGCGCGGCGAGATTGCTGGCGGCGACGCGCGTGCCGCCGGTGAGACCCGACAGCACGAGCTGGCCGTCCGAAGTGCGCGCCCCAAGGCGCACGACACGCCGCTCGACGGTGTCATTGCTATTGATGATGTAGACGGTGCCCGTCTCGCCGTTTGCCTGCACGGCATCCGGTGGGATCAGCACGGCGCTCACCGCGACGGGCGCCGCCTTGCCGTCCTGCTTTTCGGGCTCGCTGAGGAACGACACGCGCGCGCCCATGTCCGGCAGGATGCGCGGATCGCGCTCCTTGAAGCCGACGCGCACTTTCACCGTCGCCTTCGAGCGATCGGCCGTCGGAATGACGGCGATGACGTGCGCGGGGATTTCCCAGTCCGGGTACGCATTCAGCTTCACGGTGGCGGGCTGGTTCGGGCGCACGCGATTGATGAAGTTCTCGCTGACGTCGACCTCGACTTCGAGCGAGTCCATGTCGACGATCGTGCCGATGCCCGTGCGCGTGAAGCCGCCGCCGGCGGACGACGGCGAGACGATCTCGCCGGCTTGCGCGGCCTTCACCGTCACGACGCCGGCGAACGGCGCACGCACGACGGTGTCGTCAAGGTTGCGTTTCGCGACATCCACGCCGGCACGCGCGAGCTCGACGCCGCGCTTGCGCACGGCGAGATCCTGCTCCGCAGCGTTGTACGCGGCGCGCGCGTTGTCGAAGGTCTGCGCGCTGATGACGCCCGCGGCCATCTGCTGCTCGTTGCGTTTGAAGATCGGCTTCGCGTCCTCGAAGGCCACCTGCGCGGCGCGCAGATTGGCTTCGGCCTGCGCGAGCTGCGCCAGCGCCTGCTCGTACTGCGCGCGCCAGTTCGAGTCGTCGAGCCGCGCGATGATCTGATCTTTCTCGACGCGTTGCCCTTCTTCGATCGCGACCTCGACGACGCGTCCGATCTGCTTGGAGGCGACGGTCGCCTGCCGGCGCGCGACGACGTAGCCGGACGCATCGAGCATCGAGGCGCCGCCGGAGCCGCCGCCCGCGCTGCTGCTCGTCACCTCCCTCGCGACGGCCGCCTGCACGGCGACACCGCTCGGTCGCGTGAAGTACCAGCCGCCCGCGGCGAGCGCCGCCACGAGCACGATGCTCACCCCGATGAGAATCCAGCGCCGGTTGCCGACGTCGTCGTCGGGGAGATCGGTCGTGCGATCGATGCGCAGCTGGTCGAGTAGTGCGTTCTTGTCGTCCATCAGCCCATCAGCTCCTTCAAGCGCGAATATCCGGTGCGGGATACGGGCAGCTTGCTGCCATCCGTGAGGATGGCGAGCCAGCTGTCTTTGGCGTACGGCTCGATGCGGGCGAGTCGCTCGATATTGAGCAGGAACGAGCGGTGAATGCGTACGAAGCGCGAGCGATCGAGCTGCGCTTCGATTTCCGCCATCGTCTGCTGCTTGCGGTGGCGTTTACCCCCTGCGACGAAGCATAAGTAATCGTCCTGAGCCTCCACAAAATCGATTCGCTCCACGGGCAGCACGTGGACGCGGCCTTGCTCGCGCACCAAGACGCGCTCGAGTGCTCGTCCCGGCGGCCGCGCGGCGGCGGCAAGCTCCTTGGCGGACGGCGCCGGCACCTGCGCGCGCAGGCGCTCCGCGGCGCGTTCTAACGCGGCGGAGAGTCGAGCGGGTTCGACGGGCTTCAGCAAATAGTCGACGGCGTGCACCTCGAAGGCGCGCAGCGCGTATTCGTCGAATGCGGTGACGAAGATGACGGCCGGTGCGCGGGCGCCGAGCAGCTCCAGCACCTCGAAGCCGGAAAGCTTCGGCATCTGCACGTCGAGCAACATGAGATCGGGCGTCAGCTCCTCCGCGAGCTTCACGGCCTCGAAGCCGTTGGCCGCCTGGCCGACCACCATGACATCGGGGATGTCCGCGAGCTGCTCCATCAGGAAGCTGCGGGCGAGCTGCTCGTCATCGACGATGAGGATCCGCATGGCGTTCATCCCACCGCCGCGCGCGACGGCATTGCCGCTGGCGAAGCGGGCAACGTGATCGGCGACGCCGGCAGCACGATGCACACGCGAAAATGATCGGACGCGGCGACGACATCCACGCTGCCGCGATGACCGAACAGCGCCTCGATCCGTGAGCGCACGTTCGCGAGCCCCACACCGGTGCCGCGCGATGGCGGCCGATCCGGATCGCACGGGTTTTCGACGGTGAGCTCGAGCAAGCCGTCGCGCTGGCGCGCGCGAACCATCACTTCACCTCCATCGACGAGATGGGCAACGCCGTGGTGAACCGCGTTCTCGACGAGCGGCTGCAGAACGAGCGGCGGCACGGCGAGCGTCAACGCGTCGCGGTCCACGTCGACTTTCTTGCGCAGGCGGTCGCCGAAGCGCACCTCTTCGATCGCGAGAAACGTCTCGGCGAGCGAGATCTCTTCGGCGAGCGCGATCGACTGCTGTCCGCCGAGGCTCAGGCTCTTGCGAAAAAAACCGGCCATCAGGTAACACATGCGCCGCGCGGCCTGCGCATCCGAGCCTATGAGCGCGGCAACCGAGTTCAGGCTGTTGAACAGGAAGTGCGGATCGAGCTGCCCGCGCAACGAGCGCAGCTCCGCTTCGCGCGCGAGCACGCGCAGCTCGAGCGCGCGCCGCTCCGCCTGCACGGAACGCTCGAATGCGGCGAGCATGTAGTGGCCGAGCAGCGCCACCAGCAGCCCGATCGTGCCGGAGAACAGCAGCAACGTGACGAGCGGCGTGAAGTCCCACTCCACCCACGCGCCTTGTGAAATCCGCAGGAGCAGCGACTCCCAGCCGATCCCCGCGGAGATCCAGATTGCGAGCGAGACGACGCCGACGCCGAGCCAGGTGCCCGCGAGCCGCGGCAGCGGTGTCGAATCCGCCGGCAACACGCGAACGAGATACCAGTACGGCAGCGACAACACGCCGAGCAGCAACGAGATCGGCAGCGCGAGCTTCACCGAGTCGAGAACCGACTCGCGGCCGCCCACGGTCATCACCGTGGCGAGCAGCAGGCCGAAGACGATCCACAACGAGAGATAGAGGATCAGTCGTTCGCGTCTGGCGACGATCGGATGCATGGCGAGCTGGCGCCTCAGTCCTTGATCTCGATGCCGCCGAGGAACGTCGCGCCGCGCACGATGAGCGTTTTCGTGCCGGGCGTCGTCGCCGGACGGCGTTTGTCGACGCACGCGCCCATGAAGGACATCACCTTGGTCGTGACGTTCCAGTCGCGTGGCACGAACAGCTCGATGCCGCCCATCACGGAGAGCACGTCGATCGTGGCGCTGTCGCTCTCCATCTGGGTGTTGCTGAGGTCGAGCACGACCCCGCCCATCAGGGCGGCGAGATCGGCGCCGCTGAAGGGTGTCGTGGTGGGCTTCAGCTCGTTGCCGGAGAAGATGGCGAACGAATGGATGTACGAGCCGGAGTCGCTGTCCGGCCGCGGGCGATAGAGCGCGCGGTAGACGAAGGATGCGCCGAGCAGCACCAGCATCGTCGGGCCGAACACCGCCCAGAAGTTCACGTGGATCCAGCCGCGCTGCGCGGCGTAGGCCCAGAGGCCGCCGAAGATCAGCACCGTGCCCCAGAAGCCGTAGCGGTTGCAGTTCTCATCGCGCCGGATCAGCAGCGTGATGCCGATGATCACGAGCGCCGCCGGCCAGGCGTGGCGAACGTAGTAGCGCACCTCGCCGAAGCCGAGATTGTCGAACAGCAGTCCGAGTCCGTAGATCGCGATCAGCGAGCCGATGATGAGGTAGGCGATGGGACTTCGTTCGCGTCGCAAACGGCGTCGGGGTGAGTTCTCGATCGCCATTGAGCATCTCCTGACGAATGCGCAGGCGGGCATCCCCGCGGACCGCGGGGGCGCGCCGGCGCATCGAAAATCAACAGGAGGCGGACGTTACGAGCGGGCGGCAGCGCTTTCCAGCGTTTGCCGGCCAATTGCGGTCCGGTACCGGTGAACGCGCAGGCGGGCTATGCGCGCGGCGGCGGTGCGCGGCGGCGGCGCCATGCGGCGCCGATCGCGAGCAAGGCGACACCGAGGCCCACCAGCCAGCCGACGGGCGGCTCCGAGACCGGGGTGGGGCTCGGGCTGCCGCCGTCCACCAACTCGCCCCCGCGGAAGCTGAAGAAGGCATCGCCGGTCAGCGGCGAGGGGGCGGCGAGCGAGGCCGAGTACGAGCCCAGCACGAATCCGATCTTGGCATCCAGCGCGGGAGTGACATCGCCGCCGGGGAAATCGGGATTGCCGTAGGAGAAGCGAATGTCGAAGTCGTTGCCGCCCGCCGAGTACAGATAGAGCTGCGTGAAGATGCGCGCCGTCGGATCGGTGGCGCTCGCGATGTCGTACCAGGTGATGCGCAGGGCCGGGACGGCGTCCGCGAGCGAATAGTTGCCGCCCGCGTCCGGCGTCGGGTCGGCCTGGCCCAGCGAGTAGAAGACCTGCCCGGGGACGATGTTCAACACGTCGCCGTCGGAGGGCGCGGCCACGAGGTCCGAGTAGAAGGGCGCGATCACCGGCACGCCGAGATCGGCGAGACTCGTGACACTGGTGAACACGCCGGCCGGCAGCGCCGAGCCGAACGTGATGGCACCGTTCTCGTTCAGGAAGAAGCTGTCGTAGAGCGTGCCCGTACCGAAGTCGAGCGAGAACGGCAGCGCGATCGGCCCCGCCGACTGATCGGGAGCGACGTCGACATCCTGCGAGGTGCCGACCGGGAAGGCGTTTCCCGAGAGGTCGAAGTTGCCGTCGCCGAAATCGATGTAGATGCGCCCGGCGTAGGCGCTCGGCGCGCACACCAGGCTGAGGATGCACAGGATCGCGATATCGCGGAAAGTCTTGCTGCTCGACATGGATTGCCCCCGCTCGGGATTTCTTGAGGTCCCTTTGAACCGGCGGGAATACGATACACCAGCGCGGATCGTCGGAAACGGCGATTTGACAGTCGCGGCTTGGCGGCGGCACTGTCTGGAAAACGATCCGGACGTAAAACGATCCGGCACACAACGAAGTAGAAGCCGTGCCACTGGACCGCTACGTCGCATTCATCAGCTACAGCCAGCGCGACCGCGCGCGAGCTCGCTGGCTGCATCGGAGCCTGGAGACCTATCGCGTACCGGCGCGCTTGCGCAGCAGTGCGCGGGCCTTCGGCGGCGTGCCCGGCAAGCTGAGCCCGGTGTTCCTGGACCGCGAGGAGCTTTCGAGCTCGGCCGACCTCGCCGCCTCGGTGCGCGCGGGCCTCGAGGGCGCGCGCTATCTGATCGTCGTCTGTTCCCCCAACGCCGCCCGCTCGCGCTGGGTGAACGAAGAAATCGGTTATTTCAGAGCTCTAGGAGGCGATGACCGCATCCTGTGCCTCATCGTCGGGGGCGAGCCGCATGCGGAGCGCTCCGGCAGGGCCGACGACGAATGCTTTCCGCCGGCGCTGCTCGCCCCGGCGAAGGACGGGACGCCGGCCCCCGAGCCGCTCGCGGCGGATCTGCGGCCGGGCATGGACGGGCCGCGCGATGCGCTCCTGAAGATCGTCGCGGCGCTGCTGGGGCTGCGCTTCGACGACCTGCGGCAACGCGAGCAGGCACGCCGACAGAAGCGGCTCGCCGCCGTCGCCGCAGGGCTTGCCGTGGGCTGTGTGGTGCTCGCGGGTCTGGCCGCCGCAGCCGTCTTGGCGCGCAATGAAGCGGAGCGCCAGCGGCGGTTCGCCGAACAGCAATCGCTCACGGCCCAGCGCACCGCGGAGTTCATGAAGTCGCTGTTCCAGGTTTCGGACCCGAGCGAAGCGCGCGGCAACTCCATCACGGCGCGCGAGATCCTCGACCGCGGCGTGCGCCAGATCGACGCCGGCCTCGAAAGCGAGCCGTTGGTGCGGGCGGATCTGACCACGACGCTCGGCGAGGTCTACACTAATCTCGGCTTGTATCGCACCGGAGCCATGTTGCTCGAGAAGGCGCGCGCGGTTGCCGGCCAGACGGAGCGCGCTCGCGCCCGTCAGGCCCTGGCGCTCGCCGAGGTGGAGCTGCTGCAAGGCCACTACGACAGAGCCGAGCCACTCTTCACTAGCGCCATCCAGCTGCTCGAGGGTGCGGCGAGCGGGGATCGCACCTTGTTGGTGCGTGCGCTCACCGGTCGCGGCGAGATGCTGAACGAGCTGGACCGCGAGCAGGAAGCCGTCCCGCTGTTCGAGCGGTCGCTCGCGCTGCTGACGGGCGGCGGGCGAACCGAGCAAGCCCTCACGGCGCGCAACATCGACGGGCTCGCCGTCAGCGCGTATCGGGCGGGCGATCTCGACGAAGCCGAACGCCAGTTCCGCCGGGCGCTCGAGCTGCGCGCTCGTCTGAGCGGCGAGCAGGACGCGAAAGTCGCGGAAACTCTCGTGTCGCTCGGCGCAATCGAGTACGGGCGCGGTCGCAACAGGGAGGCGGAGAGCTATTTCAGTCGCGCGCTGCCCATTTACCGTCATGTGCTGGGGGAGCGGCATCCGGATGTCGCGATGACGCTGAACAATCTCGCTCGCATCTACATGGAGCGTCGGGACTTCAAGCGAGCCATGCCCATGCTGCAGGAGTCCGCCGACATCAACCTGGCTCAGAAAGACGAGACCAACGACAACATGGCGTTCGTCTACAGCAATCTCGCGCTCGCGCACATGGAAACGGGCGACCTCGCCGGCGCGGGGCCGCTGTACGAGAAGGCCTTGCGTGCGGCGGTCGCGAACAACCATCGCCTGCATGGGCCGATTCTCACCGACATGGCGGATCTGGACTGCCGCAGCGGGCACTTCGATGCCGGGTTGCAGCGTCTCGATGAGGCGCGGCCGATCGTCGCTGCACGCTATCCCGAAGAAACGTGGCGGACGGCGCTCATCGACAACGTTCGCGCCGGTTGCCTTCTCGGCCTGAAGCGTGTGGCCGACGCCGAGCCGCTGCTCGCCACGAGCACACCCGTGCTGCTGCAGAAGTGGGGCAAAGATGGCCTGTACGGCGCGGATGCCGTGCAGCGCGCGGTCCGCTTCTACACGGCCGCCAACAATCCCGAGAAGCTCGCCGAATTTCGCGCACTCGAACGTCGCTGAAACCTCTCCACATCGTGAAAACGACCCAATCTGCCGAGCGCTACAAAATTCCGTTTCTCATCGGGGTCGTCGGGCACCGCGATCTGGTGCCGGGCGAATTGCGCCCGATTCGCGTCGCCGTCGAGCAATTGCTGCGCAAGATCTGCAGCGAGTACCCGGATGTCACGCCGACGCTGTTGACGTCGATGGCCGATGGCGCGGATCTGCTCGTCGCCGAAGTGGCGGCGGACCTGGATATTCCGATCATCGCAGTGCTGCCGCTCTCGCATGATGAGTGCCGCGCGGAGCTCGCAACGGATGAGGCGCGCGCCTCTTTCGATCGCATCTACGCGCGGTGCGAACGGCTCGAGGTCACGTTGCCGGAGAACGGCACGGTGCCGGCGCAGGAGCTGAGCGCCGAGCAGAAGCGCGATCTGCAATTTCAACGCGCGGGTGCGCTGGTCGCACGCTACAGCGCGCTGCTCATCGCGATCTGGGACGGGCTCGATACTGAGCACGCGGCCGGCACGGCGCGCGTCGTCGAGTATCGACGATGCGGAATGCAGCCGCCGGATGACGAAGCGAGCGCGCTGCCGGTGCACATGCTCCTCAGCGCGCAGGACAACGACATGATGTTCGAGATACGGTGTGCGCGCCGCTCCGGTTCGCCGCCGAACGAGACGACGCCGCGGGTGATCGGGTTCGTGGGCTCGGGCGCGCAGGGTGGCGAGGCGATCCCCGCGTCCCTCGCGACCGTGCTCGAACGCATCTCCGCATTCAATCGCGATGTCGAAGAGTTTCGTGAGGACATCGAGCGTCGCTCGCATCGTCTGTCGTTACCGAGCCCGTATCCCGTGCCCGAGCGGCTCACGTATCTGGACGAGCTGTTTCGGGCGGCGGACTGGCTGGGCAGTCACTATCGGCGCGCATTCACGACGGCGTTGCGTGCGCGCTATGTGCTGTGGGCCGTGATGGCCTTTCTTTTGCTGTCCTTCAAGAAAGAGTCCGACAGCACCGTGGGCGTCGTCGCGATCTTCGGGGTGCTCGTCGTGTTCGTGCTCGGTCTCGGGCTGGCGCTCTGGGCGCATCGCCGCAGCTGGCATCGCAAGTACCTGGACTATCGGGCGCTGGCCGAGGGACTGCGTGTCGATTTCTACTGGGAGATTGCCGGCGTGCATCGCCGGTTCGATGGTGAATTCGCACACGAGAGCTTTCTGCAGAAGCAGGACATCGAGCTCGAATGGATTCGCGCGGCGATGCGCGCGGTGAGTCTGCGCTTGGCGGTGCGCGGCGGCGGCAGTCTCGTGTCGGGCTTCGCGCAAGCCTTTGCCGGATGGGTGGGCGATGACGATCCGATCAATGGCACCGGACAGCTCGCGTACTACCGCAGGCGGATGGAGCGCTTCGAACGTCGGCTCGAGCTCGTCGAGCACTTCGGCACCTACCTGCTCGTCGCCGGGCTGATCCTCGCCGTGGGTTTCGCGGTCGAGGTGTCGCTGCGCGCGTTCGACATCGAGATCTTTCCGGAACGGGTGCGCGGCGTGTTGCTCTGGGGGCTCGCGCTTCTGACGGTGTACGCGGTGATCTTCGAGACCTACGTCAATGAGAAGGCCGATCGCGCGCTCATTCGTCAGTACCGCTACATGTATTCGATCTTCCAGGTCGCGGCGCGCGAGCTGCGCTCCGCGCGCTCGGAGGCGCAGAAGCTCGAGATCATGCGATCGCTTGGGCATGCGTGCCTCGCCGAGCACGCGCAGTGGATCCTCGCGCATCGCGATCGGCGGATCGAAGGATTGAAGTGGTGAGCGGCCTTCCGGTCCTCCGGGACCGCGAGGCCGCTCGACGCAGAAGACCGGCTTACTTCGCCATCTCGACCATGTGGTCGACCGCTTGCTTCACGAGGTCGTCCGAGACGTCCACGCGCCCACCCTTGGCGGGCATCATGCCGGCACTGCCGGTGAAGCCATGGATGGCATGGTCATAGAGCACGTCCTTGCCCTTGGCGATGCGCGGTCCCCAGGCGGCCTTGTCGCCCGCCTTCGGCGCGCCGCCGATGCCCGCGCCATGGCACGCCTTGCAGGCCTGCTCGAAGAGCTCTTCCCCGTTCTTCGGCGGGGCGGGACCCGCGGCCGAGCCGGCCGGGGTGGTCGACTCGATCTTGAGCGCCGAGTTGTCCTGCCCGGCGATGGCCACCTTCGCGAACGGCTCCAGACGCTCGTTCACGCTCTTCAGGTATTCCTTTTCCTCCAGCACCTGCTTGTCCTGGGTGTGGCTCGCAACGACGCGGGCCAGCGCGAACAGCGCGATCGCGACCGCCACCAGAAGGCCGATGACGAGGCTGAATACGTTGAAGAAGTGGGTGTCCTGCTTGCTCACAATGACGGCTCGTGACGGGTGAGGGGGGTGCCTAAACGGCGGCGAAGTATAGCGAAATCGCCCCGGCTGGGGTGCCGGGCTTGGCCGGCCGACCGCACGTGGCGGGAAGGTGGCCGCCCCGCCGCCGTACGCTGGCGGCGGCAGACGCGCGTGCGTGGCGGCCGGATCGCTGTGCGATGCGCCGACTCCTCGAAGAAGCCGCGCGCCGGGTGAGCCCGCCCTTCGGCCGTCACCCACATCGGTTGTGACCCACGTCGGTCAGCCGTGCCGGCCAGTCGGCGCGAGCCGCGCCCCGGACCCGCGTCAGCTGATGATCTCGAGATAGTCGATGGCCGCGTCTTCGGGCGGCTTGCGGCTGCGCTCGTGGATCTGCCCGAGCAGCGCGAAGTGCACGTCGATGTCCGTCGGCTCGAGATTGTCCGGTGAGTATTCGCCGCCGAGCGGCGGCGCCTTCTTGAACCCGTAGAGCTGGCCGGGCTGCAGGAACTGCCCGCGCTCGCGCATGCGCACGACGATGAGCGGCACGAAGTGCTCGGTGACGAAATCGCGATCGCGCAGCTTCTTGCGGAACTCGTCGAGGCACGCGGCCACCTGGGTGAGCGTGCCGGGGCCGGCGTCGAGCACGTGAATCGTGTCGTCCTGCGCGTCCCGAAGGAACGCGTTACCGAGCGCTGTGACCAGCACGGGCAGCTTCGTTGGACCGGTGAGCCAGCGCCAGTCGCGGAGCAATGTCGCGCGATCGAGGTGGCGGATGCTCACCGTCAGATCGTCAAGCGTCAGAGCCATTCCTTAGTTTCCACGGACGAACACGACGGGGCGGTCCCCATGATGATACTCAAGCGTAGCGGCGCATTCGCCAAGGGCTGAAAGTGACGCCAACTGGCGACTGGCCCGGCCCCGCCGCCCGGTGCCCGAATCCAGCGCTAGAGCGCGGGAACCGCGAGCCTCGCGAGCTCCAGCGCCAGCGCCATCGAACAGCGGATGGTCGGTGCTCGTCGTGGGGGGCAGTCATACGCCCGAATCCGGCTGGTCGCTTTTGTGTGCCCGGGCGCCCCGGTGGCTCCGACGGGATGCGAGAGTCCCGCGCGCCGCGGCGCGGGACGACGGCCTCACGCGGTCTTTCGGAAGGCAAGAGACAGCGTCGGCGTAAGTTCCTTGCGCGTGAGCAGCTTGATCACTTTCAGCGAAGCCCAGATGCCGCGTTTGACCCCGAGGTGCTTCTTCGAGAGCGACTTGAACCACAGGTCGATGCGGTCCCCCACTCGCGGCAAGGGCCGCAGGAGCGCGATGTGCCCGGGATCATTCAGACAGCTGATCACTTCCGGCACGGTGGCGCCGCGAATGCCACGCCGCAGGAGCGTCGTCCATGTCTCATCCGGGGCGACGCGCTTGCAGAACCGGCGCGCGAACCGCAAAGCGAGTCTGTCCGGCAGGTAGTTGATGAAGGGCAAGCCGCCCGTCGTGTGTACTTCGATCGGCGAGTAGCGATAGGGAGTCTGATTGAGGAACAGCACGCCGCCCGGCCGCAGGTGCTTCCAGACGAGCGGGAGCAGCTGTCGCCGCTCGTGCGGCAGAAGATGCTCGAACACTGCGTTGAACATGATGAAGTCGAACTCACCCAACTCCGGCGGCAATTGGTCTCCCGAGGGCGATTGCAGGAAGCGTACGGACGTTCGACCGAAGTACTCGGCACGCAGGCGCGCGATCTCGAGCAATCGGGCATCGAGCTCGATGCCCACGATCTCGCAGGGCGGCAGCAGCCGGCTCAACACCATCACCGACGCACCCGATCCGCAGCCGAAATCGAGGACGCGCTTGCCGGCGAAGGCGGCCGGATCGAGGTAGCTCAGCACCGCGTGGCGCAAGAAGTGCTCGACGTAGCGCGGGTCTTCCTCGCGCATGATCTCGTCGCAGACGTACAGACCCTTGGTGGAGTGGATCGCGCGGATCAGTGCGAGCGGGTACGACGTGGTCCACGCACGACGTTGGACCGTGCAGCCGGGTGCGGGGGTGAGCGAGATTCGGTTCCGACCGTCGGGCAGCGACTCGATTCGCATGATCCCCTGCGGCCGCAGGAACTCCGCGATACACGTGCCCATCGCTCTCTGCCCTCGACGATGACTGGCCGAGCAGGCTGGCTGCGATCTCCCGCCGTCCTCGCCAGCACGTGGAGGACGGGGCGGCCGCGTTCAGCAAACGTCATTCCTGCGGGGCGATGAAGGCCAGCGTACGGGGGCCGCCTTACCCGCGCGTGAATCCCGAGCTCGGTTTCGCGCGATCCGCGGCCCGGATGCGGCGTCCTCCCACGGTCGTATCGTGCTCGTCAGCGCACGTTCGCTTGGGTCGCGGGGTGGTTGTCCTTGGCTGGGCGGGCGCTCGAGCTCGGGCCACCGGCAGCCCGGGGCATCGATTGGCGCCCTCCGTCGGACCTCCGTAGAATCCGCGCCTCACGCGCCCGTAGCTCAGATGGATAGAGTGGCAGCCTCCGAAGCTGCAGGTCGCTGGTTCGAATCCAGTCGGGCGCGCCATCCATTTTTTTCGCCGGAAATTTCCGCTAACGCACGGAACGGCAACGCCAAATTGGCGGTTTGAAATCCCTCTTTCATCACGTACGGAATCCGGTCCGTAAACGCGAGTTTCAGCACCGTTCTCTTGTCGTCGAGGCGCGGTGAATTCCAGAGTTTCCAGGGATTTGCGAGAAACTGAAGCGCGGTTTGAAGTGACTCCTCGAAGCTGCGCGCTGGAGCGCGGCTGTTGGAGAGCTTCTCCGCGATGATTGCCTTCTGTTCTTCGAGCGCGCGGATGCGCCGCTCGTAGGCACCGATCACGGTCGGCGACTCGGCCACCGCGATCCTGTCGAGCAACTGCTCGACTGACCTCTCGATCTTGGCCAGCTCTTCCTTGCGCGCACGCACCTCCGCTTCCGTCGCATTTAGGCGCTCATCCCACAGCGCCTTGAACATCGCGTACGCAAGCTCGAACAGATCCTCGGATGGCTGCAACCGCTGCAACAGAGATTCAAACTCCGACTCGAGTGTCTCTCGCCGAACCGTCTTCGCACGAGAGACGCAGCCCTGCTTTGGGCAGTAATAATAGGCGAAACTACGCAGACAGAGGGTGCCGGCGAGTTTGCGCCTGGGAGCCGTTACGGTCTGCGGCAAAACGAATTCACGCACAGAGGAGTGTGTACGATGCGCCGAATTGTCCTAATAACGATCGTTGCTGTCGTGCTCGTCGGCGGGCTCTGGTTCTCGAACAAGAACGCGCAACCTACCGGCCCCGTTTCAACTGCGGCGGTGTCCTCCGTAACGCAGAACGTCCCCACGACTTCGGCGGTATCCGATCCGGTTGTGGCAGGTAGCCCGGCGGCTGCGCCTGCCACTACTTCTCAGCGTGGTGTTTTAACTGAGACTGCACTGAGCCCCAAAGAGCCCGCTCCGCGGGAAACGCAGCCGAACTCAACAGGAACGGCGTCAACCAAACCCACACCAATCGATGTCTCGCCAGGTTTCGAATCGCTGCTTGCGCCCGCCACTGACCCACCTGATACGAGCCCCAGCTCGGCCATCGTCCGGCGACACCGCCAACTCCTCACTGAAGTGCGTGACGACGAGTGGGCCGGCCGCGTGGAGCCCGACATCCGTCTTTACGTAGAGAAATCGCTAACTGCTGAAGGTCTGGACCCGCAGCGTATCCAACTCTCGGTAATCGAATGCCGCACGACAGGGTGCGAGATACAAGCTGCTACTGTCGCACAGATAGAAGACGGCATGAAACCCAACGAACCGCAGATGCTGTTTGGGCGGATGGTTCGCGGGCCGCTCGCCGGTGACTTCGACCCCCGAGACATGATGGTGATGGTAACGACGCTGCCTGACGGCCGTCACGGGTACGTCGCGTTTCTCCCTAGAAAGCACTGAGGACCAGAGAGGCGCGTCAAAGCGAGCTTTTGAGGTTAGGGCAGGATTTGAACCTGCGATGTGTCCTTGTCTGCCGCTTGAATTTCCTTTTCCACGAGATCGTCGAAGCGCTCGTTGCTTGAGGCCCCTGAATGCGTCATCGCTCACGGCGTCGGGTCATTGCGCGTCAGCGCTTCAATCCCCTCGGTTCAAAATGAAACCCCTCTTGCCCAGGCTCTCGATGGACAGGCTGCTTCCGAGACAGCTGCGTTCAACCACTCCGCCACCTAACCACGGACACCCTCGGCGTTAACGCATTCGCCAGTCCCGCGACCTTTGCGTCAGCAACCGGCCGCGCGCTGTGCGAACGCGCTGACGCAGCGCGCTGCAACTAGCATCCGCCACCGCCGCATCCATAGTTCCACTCCAGGCAGCCATTCGCGTCGGCCTGACAATTGTACGCACCCGAAGGCACAAAAATGCAGGCGTACGAGCCTCCTATGGTTCCGCAGCTTTGGCACGCTTGCACCGTAACAATCTTGTCGCCTGAGAAGGCATAGGTTGCCATCCCGATTGCGACTGTACGCACAACGATCCCTGTCAGTCTTGATTTACCCACGGCACTCTCCTTGTTGAGTCTGTTCGTTCGCGCGATGGTAGGCGCGAACATCGGCTTCCACGCGACCTCTCACTGCCTACGAATCAGGTATGCCCAATAGACGGTTCTTCCATCCATCCTCGAAACGAACAATTGCATGTCTTCGATGTCGATCTTCGCCCAAGGCTGGCGGAGCATGGTGCTCAGAAATTGCTGGCCTTCGCGCATTCCATTCTCGGTCGCTTGCGCATCTGCGGCTTGAATCTCACATCTTGTGGATCGGCACGAAACGGACAGAAGTTCGAATACCGGCGCCGTTGTTTTCTTGCCGTAGTGGTCGAAAAGATTCCGCTCGATTCCCTCACTCCACGCAGTGTCTCTAGGCTCCTGCTCGAACTCTTCGTGCCTCGCCACCCATGCTTGAATGAGTGGATCCTTCGGATGCTGACTGATCCATTCCAAGTGCACCGATGAAAGCGGCGTCGGCGCAGCCTCAGATGTGGGCATCACATGCGAAGACAACTGAACCGCAGACCGTTCCGATCCGCTGGGTCGCGCCACTGGCGCTGTGAGAGCTTTCTCATCGGCCGAGCGGTTGCTCGATTTCGCCGGACTCCGCGAGACCGGCACCGCTTGTGCCGGAGAGACTGCGGTTAGTGGAGCAGACGACGCCTTCTTGGTCTGCGCCATAGACTCGTCGCGCGGCTCGTCTTCGGCGTTCAGAAACACCGCTGCCGTAAGCGCCGAAGCCACTACAACCGCTAGGAAGCTCGCAATTCGAGTTTTAGTGGTTTCCATCCTTCACTCCCTCGCCGTACCACTTCAGGCTCCTCTATGCTGCGCACTTGCACGTCGATGGACTTCTGTTCAGCAATCTGAACGCAACGACATCCACAACAAGTCTTCTGTCAATCGTTCCAAAGATCCTTGAATCGGTTGACATCGCTTGATTGTCACCAAGAACGTAGATCTGGCCGTCCGGGATGATGTATTCCTTCACATCGAAAAGGCCATCAATCGATCTCCAGTTCTCGTTACGTACGCGGCGATCCAGGCATGCGGTAACCGCTCTCGGCACTTGCTTGTCATTGATGAAAATCACCCCGTTCTCGGCGCGGATGTGATCCCTCCCTTCCGCAACGACACGCTTGAGGAGCTGGCCGTATGTAGGGTGGCTGACGACGACGACCTTGCCCCGAAGGGAGCGGCCGGGCGTCGCTGACGTTGCGACGAGCAGATCGCCATCGCAGTACGTGGCCGCCATAGAATTCCGCGAGACCCGCACGATGTCGAAGTGAACGGAAATTGCAGCGAGAGCCGCGATCGACACTGCAATCAACCATCTCCTCACGTTCGCGGCTCCGAAACATCCAGCACCACGCGCGGCAAACTTACTGGCGCCGATGACACCGTTTGAATACTTGCTTCGCGAAGACCGCTGCCATGGGTGTCTAGCACGCGTACGTCCCCGAAACCGGCCATGTTGAATAGCAATACACTTGCTCCGCAGAGCGTGTTTGCGTCAGCAACCGGTGTGGGCCTGGGGGCGGCACTTGCTGACCTGCAGATTACGACGACGATTGAATCCATCGGAACTTCATGGGGCGCTCGCTGCACGAGCTCGTCCGCTGGAATATTTCGCGCATCGGCTATGTGCGAAGCATTGAACCACCGCCGCTCGCGCGTATCGATCAGTGCGAGTTTGTGTCCTTGCTGCTTCAGTGCTTTCAGATCGTCTACGCTAAGGATGTTCATCCCGGAGTGCGGGGCCGGCTTCGCCCCGGAATGCTGACTGTGCGCAGCATGGGGCGAGAGTACACGAAGCACATCCTCCTCCTGCTCAGGTGACAGCCGACCTATCCAGGACTGCAGGACCCTTCCGCGTTCATCAGTCAATATCAGTGTTGGGGTTCCCGTGATCCCAATGGTGCTGAGTTTCACCCGCCGCAGCACGTCCATTCGCACCCCATGAATCGCGAGAAAGTCAGTTGCCGCGTCTTCCGGCTCGGGAAAAAGAGCAATAGTGCGTAAGGACCGGCCGTCTGAGAGTCTGCTCAGCTTCTCGTAGAACGGAAGGCTGTCACGGCAATAGGGGCAAGTCATGGACAGGCCGAATACAAGATTACGAGCGGACAGGCCCCACTCCACAGACGGCACGTTTAGGGCTTCGCCCGCGCGAGGAGCGCGCATCGACGGTGACGCGAGGGAATTGTTCTCCGTGGGCACCTTGCTCGCGAATCTGCCTGCAAATGTGCCCGCGAGGATGGCGAGAAGCAGAACACTCACGGCGTTGAGCGACCATTCGAAGTACCGTGTCCATCTGCCGCTCATTTCATGCTCCCCTACTAGGCGCGGGAAGGGCTTGCTGAACTGTGATGCCACCCCTTCCATCAGCGATGGAGTAGAAGAATATCTTCGTCCAGTAGCGGACCGACGATTCGCCGCCGATCGCTCGAAAGGTCCATCCGCTCAACGCACTTTGCACGCAGTGCGCGACGAGCAGCGTGGGCGCCTCGAGGATGCCGATTGAGATAAGACGGCCGTCCGGAGTTACTTCGATTTCTGCAACGACGACACCTGTCGATGCGGCGGGATCGCGGGGACACGAACAGGCAGGAGCCACTCGCCTCTCGATGAAACTGAGCATCCAAGACTCCTGCACCATGAAATGCTCGAGCGACGTCGCGGACCACGCCGCAGGCGCCAAGGCTAAAGCGGCCAAAACTGAGAGAGGGCGGCGCATTCCATTGTCACCTGATCGTTCCTTATCAGAACTGTTACGCCGAGTACCAGAGTGGATACAAGTCGTCAGCGCCTCAATGCGCGGCCCGTTGTCGATGCGACTGCCGGCGCAATCTGCCTAAGTGCTCGCCGCGGCTCGAACCAGGGGAACAGTTGCGACGGGTACACGCTGATTCCAGCGCTACTGCGGTCGATCTTTGTAGTGTTGGGTTGTGATCGAGCAGCCGCATAACAAACGGCGATTGGCGTGAACCGGCGATAGCGACAGTATCTATTCCAATACTCCAATGGCGAGACAGACGCACTGAGAATGCCAAGGAGCCAGTAAATCCGCGCTCATGCGAGCGACCGCTGGGTCAAACTCTCCGGGGTACTTGATCGGGAATGTGAGTGCGAGCCGATACTGCTGCAGTCTTGTTGAGACGGAGGCGCCGTGCGTCATTTCATTACTTCGATCGCGTTCGCACTATTCGCCACGATCAGCTACGCCGGATCTCCGGGGTCTCCTGCCGGCTGGCAGGAGGGCGTGCACTACACAAAACTCGAATCAGTAGCACCCCGAGTGACGCCGCCCGGCACGATCGAAGTTGTGCAAGTGTTTCGTTATTCGTGCAGCGTGTGCAACGCCTTTGAGCCCCACCTCGTGGCATGGATTGCGCGGAAGCCGAGAGACGTCGCGTTTGTGAGAATTCCGGTGACGTGGACTCAATCCGACAGAGCGGAAGCAAGACTGTTCCTGACGTTGCACGCCCTTCATCGCGAAGACCTGCACCAAGCAGTCTATGATGCGTTTCACAAGGAAAAGATGCGGTTGAACGCACCCCTACAGGGAGATTCGATGCTGCTGCAAGCTAAATTCGCCGATGCGCACGGAGTGCGCGCGGACGAGTTCAAGCGCGCGTTCTCCTCGCAGACAATCGATCAGGAAATCACTCGTGCAGCACAGCAAGTCCATCGCTACAGAGTGACGGGCACGCCGTCGATCGTGGTGGACGGAAAGTACACGACGAGCATGGGGCAGGCGGGCGGCGCCGAGAAGCTGATCGCGCTCATCGACTACTTGGTTGCCTTGGAGCGCCGGGAGAGCACGCGGCGATTGTCCACGGTGAATCGTTGATAGCCGCCGCGCGAAGCGGAACTAGATATGTACGACCGATGGTTAGGTGGCGGAGTGGTCGAACGCACCTGCCTATCAAGCAGTCTGTCCAGGGAAAGCCACTTCACTGCGGTTTCAGAAGCGTCGAGCGTCTAAGGTTGGAGCGCTAACGCGCAATGAGCCGTCAAACGCGAATGCCTTGCAATCAGAGCTTCAAGCAACGGAGCTCTTCGACCAACGCATCGAGCGAAACTCAAGGTGGCGTAATAGGACGCATCGCAGGTTCGAATCCTGCCCTAACCTGAATACTTTCGAGTCGCGCATAGTGGAGAGCAGACCGAACAGCAAATGAAGTCGATGGTTAGGTGGCGGAGCGGTCGAACGCAGCTGTCTCGCAAACAGCTTGTCCGCAGTAAGAGACTCTGTGCAGGGATTCATCGCATTGAGCGCAGGATCGAAGTGCTAACGCGCAATGAGCTACCAACATCAGCGGGAACGCATTCGAGCTTCGTGCAACGAGTCTTCGACGGGTCTCATGGAGCGAGAAACCCGGGCACATCGAACCAGGACACGTCGCAGGTTCGAATCCTGCCCTAACCTGAGCCTATGTCAGGAGAGTCGCAATCCTACTTTCTCACCGCTCACGTGTACCTATGCATCACCGATGACTACGCGGTTATGCTGGATCTGCGGCGGGACACATACGTAGCGGTCAATCGTGACCAGATGAACAGCCTCGCCGCGTGCGTGAGAGGATGGCCCGCGATCGATGCAACGGATTCGTCAGGAGAGATCGCCCACGAGTGCTTAGATCCGGTAGTGAGCAAGCTGATCGCAGCCAACATGTTTACGAACTCACCCGCATCCGGCAAGGAGGCGCGACCGGTCGAGATACCACGTCCCGACGTTGCACTTGTGATCGAGGACCTGGAGGTGCGACCCGAGGTGAGGTTCGTTGACGTCGCGCGCTTTCTCTACGCGTCGGCGATTTCGACTTCGCGAAAGAGGGCTCCAACTACGTAGTCGTAGCGTAGCGTGTTGCCGCAACGGCAGCAGGGTCCAGAGCTGCCGTGAGCGCGATGCGCGGTCTGAAGTGCGCAAGCCGAGCGACAAGTGTTCAGATCGATTTCGACTGCCGGATGCCGCGGCTCACAGCATCGTAGACGCAGGAGCCAATCAGGTGACCGAGATCCGTGTGCTTCCCCGCGTAGATCGCCTTGGGAGTGTCGTCTGAGGGCAGAGGCGAGGCCACGACGATGCAATCCGTTCCAGTGCCCGTCGCGGGCGCTTCTCCCACGTGCTCGGAACATGACTTTCCAACATCGCCAACGTGCGGGCTTCCGCGACGAGCGACAGAGCCTCCAGTGATGCGCACGCGCTGAGCGGGCGGGAAACCTGCAACAGAATGTTGATCGTCCCGGGGGAAAACGCAGTGGTGCCCGGACGATCCCCGATCCTCAGCGCATTGTTCAGGCCGACCGTAGCGACGCACCTGGCAAACAGGTTGCCGAGATTCCTGCGCTGGTCGACGTACTCCGCCAGCGTGCAACCGGTCAGAAAACCCACACCTCGCGTATCGCCCGCTCTCTGCTTGCGTCGCTCTTCGAAGAAGCGCTTCGCGTCGAGCTCGGGCGAGAGATCGCCGTCGCGAACGTTGTGCCAGAAAACGCGCTGGGCCTGACGCCGGCCTCCGCCGATCAGCGTCCAGCCGAGCGTCGAATGGGGGACACCCGGATCGATCTCCAACCACCGGCCGCAGGCCGAGAGCTCTGGTGCTGCGTGCTGCAACGTCGACATGTCATCTCCGTGTCGGAAACCTTCCTGAGCAGCCGCACGCCAGTTCCGATCGGATGCCGACGTGCGGGATCGAGCACGAAGTCACCGAGCACGTAGGTTTTCGAGTACGCGTCATCTGCGAACGTGCGCGAGGGCTTCATTACAGCGTGGCTTCTCGATACTTCACCAGATTCCATGCGCGGCTGCGGCACCCGTCGCACGCGATCGGGTTACCCGGAAGCACGCCAACCGCTGTCGCGAGTCGTGCGATGTCATGCGCGGCGAACACAGTATTTCTCAGAGGACCCCGACAGCGGCCTTCGCAGCCCGCCGGTTCCTCTGATGCGATCTCGAACTAAAGCGAATCAACTACCTCAGGACGCACGCCGCACGCCACCGAGCCCGACTTGCCACGATCGAGGAGAGAACAAGAATGACCGAAGTCGCCACGGAACGCCTCCGGCTCAAGGACAAACGCATTCTTTCGCCGCCCCTCGTCGGCGACCCGCTCTACCAGTGCGCGAAGGCGATCGTCGTCTATGGGTTCGACATCGGGGCAACGCTCGATGTCGAGCGGAACGGAACGATCGTGGTTGCCGGAGCACCGGGCGGATTCCCGCAACCCCACGGCGCCCTCGTGACATTGCCTGCGCAACTCGCAGCCGGCGACGTCATCCGCGCACGTCAGAAAGCCAACGGACTGACGAGTGGTTGGTCGCCGCCCGTCACGGTGCGCGATCACACGCAGGATTTCCCCGACGGGCCGCCGCGGCCGCAGATCGATCCTGCGCCGGTGTACGAATGCGGTTCGCGCACCGGCGTGAACAACCTGCTCACGGGCTGCGACGTTTGGATCACCTCCGACGCGATCGAGGTCGGCAAAGTGAAGGGCGCTGCGCCCCATCAAGGCGTCGACGTGACGCCCGACTATGGCCTCGCGAAGAAAGTCCGTGCGTGGGCGTCGATGTGCAAGGACCCGAGTCCGCCATCTGTGGCGTACGACACGATCCCTGCCCCTAATCCTCTGCCCACACCCGCAATCGATCCGGCGTACGAGGGCACGCAACAGATTCGCATCACTCAGCTCGTGAATGGCGCTCGCTTCGAGCTGTCGCGCAACGGCGTATCGCTCGGCATCTGGCGCACTTGGGGGTACGCGCACCTCGTCGGGTTGTCGTCTCCGTTGGCCGCGGGGGACCAGCTCTCCGTGGTTCAGCGCATGTGTCCCAACGATCCGCCGAGCCCTCCGGGCGGCACCGTGGTGCTGCCGTGCTCGGCATTGCCGGCGCCGCAGGTTGCGCCGGTGCAGTGTGGCGATACATCCGTGACGATCACGCAGATGGCGAGCGGCGCCACCATCAAGGTGTACCGCAATCACGTCAAAGCCGGTGAAGGCGGTGGTCCGGTCGTCCTCCTCGATCACGCCATCGAGCACGGCGATGTCATCGACGTCGTCCAGACGGTCGGCAAATGCGTGAGTCGCTTTGCGCAGGAATTGATGTGCGCGTGCGTTGCCGCTCCCGTGACGTACGATCCTTCCGGCCTCGACCTCTTCCCCGTCGGCTTCACGGACTACGACGGCGGCACCGTGAACATCAACGGACAGACGTTGCACGTGCGAGGCAACGTGTACTACCCCGCCGATGACGACGGCCCAGGCCAACCCTTCAACACTCGCCGCGGCAAGCGCGGACCGGTGCCGCTCATCTTCATCGCACACGGGAATCACTCGCCGGCGGATCCGAGCTACCTCGGCTACGACTATTTCCAGCACGCGCTCGCAAAGATGGGCTTCGTCGCGGCTTCAGTGGATTGCAACGAGCTCAACGGCTCGGCGTCGGGCCCCGGCAACATCATCGATCGCGCCGACCTGATCAATGCCTCGATCGCTCATTTCCAGACGCTGCATGCCAGCGGCGCGATATTCCAAGGCCGACTGGACTTCACGAAGATCGGCTTGATGGGTCACTCGCGCGGCGGTGAAGCCGTCGTCATTGCCCCGATCCGCGCAAGCAAGCCTGCCGATGCGGTGATTCGCGGCGTGCTCTCGCTCGCACCGACCGACTGGGGTGCCACGAGCGGACCGCCGAAGGACTATGAGTTCCTCACGCTGCTGCCTGCAGCAGATGGCGACGTCTGGAGCAACGACGGTGCGAAGTACTACGACCGGTGCTTGCCACCCGCGCTCAAGTCGCAACTCTACGTTCACAACGCGTGTCACAACTTCTTCAATCGCAAGTGGCTCGCCAACGACAACGGCGGAACGTTGCCGACGATGGCGCGCACGGATCACGAGCGCGTGCTCCTGACGTATGGCTGCGCGTTTTTCCGAAACGTCCTTGCCGGGCACGCAACGGTTGGATTCCTCGTGGGCACGGAGCGGCCACCGGCCACGCCGACGTCGCTCGTGCATCTTGCCTTCAAGTGGACGAAAGCCGTGACGGTGGACGATCACGAGCAGAACAACACGATCTCCCGCAATTCCTTCAATCTCCCGACGACGCAGACGGGTCTGACGGCGGACGAATACGGCATGAGCCAAACCGCCGGCAATCAGTTCAACGGCTCCTTCTACGGCGACTCGACCGGGATGGTTGCGGAGCCGCGCAGAGGCGCCGGAACGTTTCGCTCGGAGCTGAAGCCCAAGACGAACATCGCGGGCAAGGAAATCTGGGTCCGTGTGGCAGACGTCTTCGACGGTACGTTTCCCGCTGCGGCGACCGGATTCAAGCTCGGTGTCGAGCTCGCGAACGGCACGGTCAAGTGGGTGGATTCCGACGACGTCGGCGGCGTGCCGCCGCCGTTCGACTACGGCAGTACGACGAAGAGTATGCTCGCGACGCTTCGCTTTCCCGCGCGGTGCTTCGATCTCTCGAAGCGTGAGGCGGTGATCCGGGCCATTCTGCTGAAGCTCGATCGCACCAAGCCGAATGCGAGAGCGCTCGCGTTCGACGATCTGCAAATCGTTTAGTCGGAGCTCGATATGACACCCCAAAACGATGACTCGAGCCGCGAGCCGGCGCGCGCCGGCAAACCCTTTACTCTGCCGGGTATCAAATCCGCCGTCGCACGGCGCGTGTCGTACGAGAAGCCGCGTCGGTTCGTTACCGAAGGGCGGGAAACCGCCGAGCGCGAAGGCATCGAGGTCGATATCGAAACCGATGCGGAGTTCCCGATCGCAGGCACCGGGCCCGCGCTGTTCGTCGGTGACGTTGCGCTCGTCGACAGCACGCGGGTCGGGGAACGGCGCTATCGGTTCTTTGCGCCGATCTCGCTGCCGCTTGCGAAGGATGCGCCGCTCGCGTTGGGGCGTGCCGGGTCCGGCGTTCCAACGAGGGAAAAGCGCTCGAAAGTGCGAATTGCGTGGCGCGATCAGCGGTGAGCTGACGCTTGTCAGCCTCCGGCCGAGGCCGCCCCAATCAAATGTTGCGCAAGCCTGGGCGCCGCGCGGCGCGAGGCACCGCCGCGGGCGGTGAGTCGCTGCCCGCGCCCGTGAGCCGTGGCCATAGGGCGTGAGCAGTTACCGCGGCGTGAGCCGCCGCACCCACGTGTGAGCGGCCGCGCGCATGAGCCGCCGCCGGCGGTGAGCCCGCTGCCGCAGGCGTGCACAAGAGCACGCGACCCAACACGTGGCACTGCCCCGCGGCGGGGAGCCAGCACCGCCTAGAGCGCGAACGCTCGATCCAAGTGCCGCTGCCGCGGGCATGCACGAGAGCACGCGATGCAACGCGTGGCACTGACCCCCGGGCGGAGCCAGCGCCCGCCTCGGGCGCGAACGTTCGATCCGAGCGCCCGCCGCTCCCGCCCTTGAAAAACACCCTTCCGCAT
The DNA here is from genome assembly GCA_035760965.1 of Steroidobacteraceae bacterium. Taxonomy (GTDB): domain Bacteria; phylum Pseudomonadota; class Gammaproteobacteria; order Steroidobacterales; family Steroidobacteraceae; genus JADGHX01. The sequence goes on from DASTRY010000040.1 coordinate 28,503, forward strand.
CTATCTGGCTGCCATCCCACTGCGGCGCCCGAGGTACGCCGCGAATAGAGCTGACGAAGGAGAGCCGACATGTTGAAGAGAATGCTCCGCTGGCTTCGGTGGACCTTCCAAAGACAAGAAGTTCTCGGCCCGCCACATCACTCCACGCTTCGTTCGAATCGCCGCTACGACGCGGCCACCTGGCCCGAACGGCTGCCGACGCGTCCCTTTGCATATCAGTGATTCCCTGCATGACGCGTCAGATCAACGAGCGGCGACGAGCTGAGTGAGTCGGCTCGTCCCGCCGATCTTTCGCGGGCATTGCTCTGACCGGCCTGCACCTCGCTCGCCGGCGCGCACCGCGCTCTGCGCCGCTGCGCTGGTGCTGTCCTCGCGCTGGCCGTAGAGCGAGCCGAGCGAAAGGTTGGTGCCATCGACCGGATCATCCATCGAGCCGTCGTTGCCACAGATCCACGCGTAGCCGCGCTTGGCCCACCGAGCCCCGTTCGATCCCACAACCGGCACACCGGTCACTTTGCCCATTCCAAGCGAGCTCGCCGCCTCCAGCGTCGGCTCGAACAGTGCGTCAGAACACGGAAAAACCCGCGCGTCGGCGCCCAATCTGAGTTACAGTGCTTGCGGCTCGTGAATTTCCGCCTTGTCTGCCCTTGGCTCGCGCCGCTCCGGCGCATTCTGCCAAAGACCGCCACCTCAGAAATCACCGACCCGGAGGCAGGCCCAGCGCCCGCCGATTGTTAGCTTTTTTCTGCGAGTTTTCTGAAGTGACCAAACTATACGTCGGCAATCTACCCTTCAGCGCCACCGAAGAGGGCGTGCGCGCGCTCTTCGCGCCGCACGGCACGGTCGAGAAGGTCTCCCTCATCAGCGATCGGGACACCGGTCGGCCCCGCGGCTTCGGCTTCGTCGAAATGTCGAACTCCGATGCGGCACGCGCCATCCAGGCGCTGAACGGCAAGGACTTCGACGGCCGCGCGCTGCGGATCAACGAAGCGCAGGACCGCGACCGTGGCGGCAGCCGCGGACCGCGCCGCTACTGATCTGACCGAGCGGCAGTCGCCGCACGCTCGACGTCCGTCCCGCTCGCTCGTCTCCTTGGAGATCGGGCGGGATGGTTTCGAGCGTTTCCCTACTGGCCCAGCATCTGCTACGGCCAATTCGCATGCGTGATTACGAATTCACCATGTCGCTCAGCATTCGGCATCCGACTGTCGACCCCGCGGAAATCTCGCGCAAGCTCGCCATCGAGCCGCAGCACATGTGGCGCGCCGGCGATCCGCGCCGTGATGTCGAAGGCAGCGAGGTCGGCGGCCGCTATCGCGAGAGCTACTGGATGGGGCGTCTCATGGCGCAACCTCAGCTCGCCGCCGATCACATGGGCCTGGAGAGCGAGCTGTTGCGCGTGCTGGCGCAGTTGCGCCGCTCGTTCGAATTTCTGGAATCGCTGAAGGCGAACGGCGGGGTCGCCGAGCTGCAAGTGAGCCTGTTCGCGCGCGAAGAGTTTCGGCTGGAGTTCCTGCCGGAGTCGCTCGCACTGCTCGGACGGCTGGGGCTCACGGTTTCGCTCGAAGTGAAGCCCCACCCGCACGGTCTATCAGCCATTGCGCCTTCCTGAGATGCGTACCCGAGGCCAACCCAAGCACTCTCCGGCGCGCGACAGAGAGGAGCGATTGCGCACCGGCCGCGCCGCCGCGCAGCCGCTCCGCGTCGTTTCTCCGAGCGCGGCGTCGATCAGCATCCAATTACGGTTCGCTCCGGGGTCGGAGCCGCTGCATGCGGCGCAGTCCTTCGTGCTCTATCCCGCCGCGAAAGCGTTCTTCGCCTATCCGTGCCCCTACGGCGACTGCGACGGCATCTACGACCTCGCCGCGGAAGCCAATCGCGCCCTGTCCGGCGAAAAGAGCCGCGTTTCTGGCGTGAGCCAGTGCACCGGTACACGATGCGGTGCCGACCTACAACGCCATACGTGCGGATTGCGCATGACGTACGCGATCAGCGCGAGACACGAACCGACGGGCAAGTCGGCAGAAAATTCCGCCGCCTAAGATCGCGGGCCCTCATTTCCCTTTTTCGGCGCGATGGCGGGATCGAGAGGTGCGACCCGCTGATTCGCCCACCGCGTCGTCCACCGCGCCGGTGCGCGGACCACCCGATCCGGCTTCCGTATGCGACTCGCGCGCCAAGGCGGGTCGTCGCATCTCCGTCGATGCGTTAGCTTTGCCGCCCGGCATCCTCCGTGGAGTGAAGCGTTTGGCGGCATATCAATGGACTCGCTGATCACAGCGGCAGCGCGCGCACTCGCTGCAGGCGATCCGCTCGGCGCACTGAAGCGCGTCGCCCTTCGTGACGACGCGCCCGCTCTCGCGCTGCGCGGCATCGCCATGGCGCAGCTCGGGGACCTGGTGCGTGCCAAAGAACTGCTGCGGACTGCGGCCCGCGCGTTCGGCGCGAAAGAAGCGGTCGCACGCGCACGGTGCGTCGTCGCGGAGGCCGAGATCGCGCTCGCCGCGCGTGATCTCGGTCAGGTGACGAAGGAGCTGGCGGCGGCCCGCGCAACGCTCGAGGCCCACGGGGATCGGAGGAATGCCGCGCACGCACGCTACCTCGAGATTCGCCACCTCTTGTTGATCGGACGGATCGATGCCGCCGAGAGCGCGCTCATCGCAGTGGACCCGGAGCCGCTCTCGCCCGCCTTGCGCGCAGCACACGAGCTGGTGCGCGCGTGGATCGCGATGCGACGAGTCAGAGCGGCGGAGGCACGCGCGGTACTGGCGCGTGCGGAAGAGGCGGCGCGCCAGGCTCGCATTCCCGCGCTGCTCGCAGAAGTTGCGAGCGCGAGTCGCGTCCTCGTCACGCCCGCCGCGCGCGTGCGCGCGAATGGCGCCGAGCGGCTTCTGTTGCTCGACGAAGTGGAAGCGCTGTTCGCCTCGAAAGCGTTAGTCGTGGACGCGTGTCGTCATGTCGTGCGCGCCGAGCGCAAGCGGGTCTCGCTCGCCAAGCGACCGGTGCTGTTCACGCTCGCGCGTGCGCTCGGTGAGGCCTGGCCCGAGGATGTTCCGCGCGACACGCTCGTCGCACGTGCGTTTCGCCTGAAGCTCGCGGACGAATCGCATCGCGCCCGCTTGCGCGTGGAGATGGGCCGACTGCGCTCGCTGTTACGTCCCCTCGCGAGCATTCATGCGACGAAGCGAGGCTTTGCGCTCGACCCGCACGGCGCGCGTGAAGTCGTCGTGTTGCTGCGGCCTGTCGAAGAACAGCATGCGTCGGTGCTCGCGTTTCTCTCGGATGGCGAGTCGTGGTCGAGCTCGGCGCTCGCGCTGGCGCTCGGCACTAGCCAACGCAATGTGCAGCGCGCGCTCGACGCGCTCGCAGGCGCGGGCAAGGTGCAGTCATTCGGGCGTGGACGAGCGCGTCGCTGGGTGACACTGCCCATCCCTGGATTCACGACGACCTTGTTACTCCCTGCTCCGCTGCCTGGGGACTAGGATGGGCGCCATGAAAAAGTCCACTGCAGAAATCGTTGCCGAATATGGTCCCTTCACGGGCGTCGAGATGATCCACGGCGTGACGTATGACGGTCGCAACGTCTGGTTCGCATCGGGCGACAAGCTGAATGCCTTCGACCCTGCGGACGGCAATCCGGTGCGCTCGCTCGATGTGCGGGCGCACGCCGGCACCGCGTACGACGGGCAGCATCTCTTCCAGCTGGCCGAGGATCGCATCCAGAAGATCGATCCGCGAACCGGGCAGGTCCTCGGTTCGATCCCGGCACCCGCGGGCGGCGCGTGCTCGGGCATGGCGTGGGCCGAGGGCTCGCTCTGGGTCGGGCAATATCACGATCGCAAGATCCATCAGCTCGACCCGGAAACCGGCAAGATCCTGCGCACCATCGAGGCGCAGCGCTTCGTCACCGGCGTGACGTGGGTGGAGGGGGAGCTCTGGCACGGCACGTGGGAAGGCGACGTGAGCGATCTGCGTCGCGTCGATCCGCGAACCGGCGAGGTGCTGGAGCAACTCGACATGCCTCCGGGCGTGAAGGTGTCCGGCCTCGAATCCGATGGCGGCGAGCGGTTCTTCTGCGGGGGCGGCGGGAGCGGCAAGGTGCGCGCGGTCCGCAGGCCGAAGCGCGACAGGTGAGCCGGCGGCGCCCCGCCGCGACGTCGACCCGACGTCGATAAAACCGACTCCCGTCGGACTTCCGGCCAAGAGGGGTCGGCGGGAGCCCTTCTCGTCCGCATCGCTGCGGCGTTTATCGCGTTCGGTCGGGTTGCACGTCACGCGGCGGCCGGGCGTCGGGTAGAGTACACGTCCTTTTTCCGGGCTCCCTTCGATCAGACGTGCACAAACGAGATTTTGCGATCAATCAGCGGCTCGTGCTGCTGTCGGCCTTCGCTCTAGTGATCGGGCTCATGAGCAGCCTCGCGGCATGGGTCCTGCTGGCCGGGATTCGCCTCTTCACCAATCTCTTTTTCTATCAGACCTTCTCGCTCGCGGATCGCTCGCCGGCCGGGCATCACCTCGGGCCCTGGGTCATCCTCGTGCCGGTGATCGGCGGCCTCATCATCGGCCTCATGTGCCGCTTCGGCACCGAGAAGATTCGCGGCCACGGCATTCCCGAAGCGCTCGAGGCCATCCTGTACGGCAAGAGCCGCATGGAGCCGAAAGTGGCGGTGCTGAAGCCGCTGTCCTCCGGCATCGTCATCGGCAGCGGCGGTCCCTTCGGCGCCGAGGGCCCGATCATCATGACGGGCGGCGCGTCGGCATCGCTGCTCGCGCAGGCCTTTCACCTGACGTCCGCGGAACGCAAGGCGCTGCTCGTCGCGGGCGCATGCGCCGGCATGACGGCCGTGTTCGGCACGCCGCTCGCCGCCGTGTTGCTGGCCGTCGAGCTGCTGCTGTTCGAGCTGCGTCCGCGCAGTCTCTTGCCGGTGGCGCTGGCCTGCGCGGTGGCCGCGTTCGTCCGGCCCGTGTGGTCGTCCGCCGGTCCGCTGTTCCCGATCTACACCGAAGTCCCGCATCTCGTCGCGCTGGCCTCCTGTCTTGCGGCCGGCCTTGTCTGCGGGATTCTCTCGGCCGCCATGACGAGCGGCCTGTACTGGGTCGAGGACCTGTTCAGCAAGCTGCCGATTCACTGGATGTGGTGGCCGGCGCTCGGCGGGCTCATCGTCGGCATCGGCGGTTTCGTCGAGCCGCGCGCGCTCGGCGTGGGCTACGATGTCATCAACGATCTGCTCACGAACCATCTCGCGCTCTCGGTGGTGGCGGCGCTGCTGATCGTGAAGCTCGTGATCTGGACCGTGGCGCTCGGGTCCGGGACGTCCGGCGGCGTGCTCGCGCCGCTCTTGATCATGGGCGCCGGCCTCGGTTGCCTCATCGGCCCGTGGATGCCCGGTGGCGATCCGCGCCTGTGGGCGCTCGTGTGCATGGCGGCCACGCTCGGTGGGACGATGCGCGCGCCGCTGACGGCGGTCGTGTTTGCGTTCGGCCTGACGCACGACGCGAACGCCTTTCTGCCGACGCTGCTCGCGTGCGCGGTCTCATACGGCTTCACCGTCGTCGTCATGCCGCGCTCGATCCTCACGGAGAAGATCGCGCGGCGCGGACGTCACGTCTACCGCGAGTACGGTGTCGATCCGCTCGAGCGCCATTTCGTCGATGAAGTGATGACGCGCGACGTGATCTCGGTTCACGGTGAGACGCTCATCGCCGATGTGCTGCGCGACTACTTCGGCCCGACGCAGCGGCATCGCGCGTATCCCGTCGTCGTCGGCGGCAACCTGCTGGGTATGATCGACCGCGATCGCTTGAATGCCGTCGCGCCGGAGGCGCGCGGCGAGCCCGTCGCGAGCGTCTTCATCGACACCGCGGTTTCCCACGCCTTGCCGAGCGAGACGTGCCGCACCGTCGCATCGCGCATGGCCGCGCTCGGGCTCGAAAGACTGCCGGTCGTGGAATCCGCGAGCGGGACCCATCTCGTGGGCGTCGTCTCGCGCAGCGATCTATTGAAAGTCACGCGCCATCTGCACGAGGAAGAATTCCAGCGCGAACGCTTTCTCAGGTGGGACGCGCCGTCCGCGTGAATCTTCAGTCAGCCGAGCCGAGGCGGAAGAGCACGCGACGAATGATCCCGTCGCAATGCGCGCCGCCGAACTCGAACAGATCGCGTTCGGCGAGATCGATATCGCGCGCCAACGATTCGCGCAGCAGGCTCTTCGCGCGGAAATGGCGCGTGCGCACGGTGGCCTCGGGAATGCCGAGACACTGCGCGGTCTCCTCGACGCTCATCTCCTCGACGGAGCGGAGCACGAACACCACACGGAAGTCCTCCGGCAGCTGATCGAGCTTCTGTTCGAGCAGCGCGCGGATCTGCGCCCGCTGCGCGGCTCTGTCGGGTAGATCGTCATCCTCAGCGGGCACCGTTTCGATCTCCGAATCCGCGCTCACGAGCGGAATCACGTTCTGCCGGCGACCGTCGCGGCGGGCGCGGCCGAGGCATTCGTTGAGCACGAGGCGCGCGAGCCAGGTCGCGAGGCTGGACTCGCCGCGAAACTGATTCATCGAGCGGAAGGCGGCGAGATACGCCTCCTGCAGCGCGTCCTCGGCTTCGGCGGCATCGCGCAGCACGGCGCGCGCGAGCCGATACAGGCGTCGGTTCGACTGCCGCATCAACCACGCGAACGCCTGCCGGTCGCCGGCGACGATGCGCCGTACGACGCTCGCTTCATCACTCGCCACAGTCGCCGTGGAGGTCATATGGCCGTCACTTGCGCAACATCGACTGCACTTGCTTCGCGTGCTCCAGGTGCGTCACGAACGCCGGCCGCGTCTGCTGGAGGAGTGCCTTCAGCTCCGCATTGTGCGCACTCGGAATCAACGTGTTGTCGAGCGCGTCCAGTACCGTCTGATGATAAGCGACTTCGTGGTCGATGTACGCCTTGTCGAACGCGCTGCCACTCAGCTTCTTCAAGGACGCGAGGTTCTTGTCGCCGCCTTCCTTCAGGCTCTTGCTGGTGGCGTTCTCTTCGGGCGTCACGTGCAGCTTCGTGACGAGATCCGTGGCTTGCTGGTTCACCTGAGAGTGGTTCGCCACCATCAGCTGCGCGAACTCCTTCACTTCCTTCGCATAGGCCTTCGTCTCGGCGAGCTTGCCGGCATCGATATCGACCTGATTGGCGGCGACGACGATGGCGGCAATCTGCGCGTCGGTCGGCGGCGCGCTTTGGGCCTGGACCGTAGCGACGCCCAATGCGGCCACGGCGGCGTAAACAACGTGCATCAGTTTCATCGAGCGGCTCCCGTGATTTGTCCTCACGGCAATGGATGTCACGTGCCGACGCGGCGTTCCCGCCGTTGCGGGGTCCGCCGCCTTTCGTACTTATTCTCCGGTCAGTTCGAAACGATCTGCGCCATGGGCGATGTGAGCTGTAGAGGCGACTCGAAGTCCGCGAGATTGAGGAGCTTGTCGGGCGCCATCTCGTTCACGAGCGCAAGCCGCGCCGTCGCGGGCGCTGGACCGGTCGTTGCACCCTCGCCCAGGATCGTCACGGCACGATCGATGCCGCTCAAGGCGAAATACGAGGCGGCGAGTCCGCCGGTGCCCAGCGGCGTGGCGCTGCCAAAGGCGCCGCGCACGGCGACCCCCAGCCCGGGATAGGACGAGGGCGAACCGCCCGAAGGCCGGAACTGCTCGATCAGAACGATGTTGCCGGTCGAGTCGTACCAGCCCGCCGCACCGGGGCTGACGAGCACGTCTTCGCCCGAAGCGAGCACGGCCTCGTGCACTTCGACGCCATTCTTCACGTAGAGGACCGCGCCGTCGTCGGGGCGCAAGCCGAGCCCGCGGCAGTCGACGAGGATGCCGAGCGTGCAAGCTGTCGTCGCCAAGCGCGGATTCGGCGTGGCCGAGACGTCCGCGACGTACACGCGATAGCCCGTCACCACATCCTGCGTCGTGTATGCGACATGCTGTCCGCTCGTACTGCCGCCTCGGCCCGGAGGAAACCTGAGCGTGCTGTCGATGAGATGCTCGGTGACGGCGAACGGATGACTCACCTGGACCTCGCTCTGCAAATGGCTCGTGTCCACGAAGTAGAGGCCTTCGCGGCCACCGCGATTGGCTCTCATCACGACCCGCGACTGGTCCGGCGCGACCGCGTACTCGATGACGTCATCGGAGCTGAACACCGCATTCGGCGCAGAGACCATGCTGACACTCAGCCCACCGTTCAGCCCGACGACATAGAGTGAGCGGTTGGCGCCATCCGTCGACGCCGATGCCAGCACGTACAGATCTTGCGAGTTGCTCGAGAAGCGCGGCGACGCCACGTACTGCGCGCCCGGCAAGGTCACCTTGCTCACGGTGGCCGGCGTGTCGACGTTCAGTACGTAGAGCGACTCGATGTTCGCGCTGTCGCCGGCAATGAACGCGATCCATTGTCCGTTGGGGCTGACGGCATATTGGTCGTTGCCGGCCGCGTCCTGCACGAGTGTCGTGCCCGACGGCAGCGCGATCCGCACCTGCTGGCTCGGCGTCGCCGTTCGCACGAAGGACAGATCGGTGATCGACGGCGTCGCCGTATCCGCGCGGCGGTAGACGACCGTGCTTCCGTTCTCGGACGCGATGAATCCACGCAGCCGCAATGTGCCTTCGGTTGCAGCCGTGACTGCGATCGGCGCTGCGAGAAAGTTCGCGAGATACACCTCGGGTGTGCCGCTCGAATTCGCATCACCCGCGAATAGCACCCGGAAGGCGTCGGTCCCCACGTACACGACGGCGGTCGCGGTGGTCGACAGGCCGGCGGGATCCGTCACGCGATACTTGAACCACGTGACGCCTTTGAATCCCGATGGCAGTGAATCGATGCGGACGGTGCCATCCGGGTTCGCAGTGGCCACGCCGATCGGTGGCTGCTCCTCGATGGATACGGTGAGTCGATCGCCGTCGGGATCGACATCGTTGGTGAGAACGGTGACACCGTCGAGCGCGTTTCCGTCCGCGCGCAGCACGTCATTGCTCGCCGAGGGTGTGCGATTTGGCAATGGCGCTGGAGGCGCGCTGCCTCCGCCTCCCTTTCCTCCGCCACCTCCACCGCCTCCGCAGCTCGATACGCAGAACGCAGCGAGCATCACGAACGCGACCGCCCCGAGAGACCCCTGTATGCGACCCATGTCGCGGCGCGCCAGCAAGGTTCGTGCGTATGCGCTCGTTGCCTTGAGTCCACAGCAACACTGGGAATGATTGTTGCTCGATCAGCCTCGCTCTAGCGAACCGGACCGAGGGCGCGGCTGTGAGGGCGCGCGTAAGAAGCGGTTGTAACCGCTCAGGGAGCACGCATCACGATGTCGAACAGTGTTCAGGAAATGCCGCGAGTGCTGCTGATCGGTCCGTACGATCCGCAGTGTGGGGAGTACACCTTTCTCGCGCCGCCGCTCGGTGTGTGGCGTCTTGCCGGTGCGCTGCAAGCCGCAGGCGTGCATGCGCGCGTGTTCGATCCGAACTGCTGCAATGAGCCGCCGCAGAATGCATTGGAGCGCGAGCTGCTGCGCGTACCGTGGGATGTCATCGGCGTCTCCACCACCGGCATGACCCTGCGTTTCGATCTCGAGCTCGCGCATCTCGCGCGCCGTCTCGCGCCGCGCGCGCTGCTGATCGCCGGCGGCATGGAGGCGACGTTTCGCCCCGAGCTCATGTTCGAGCTCGGCCCTTTCGATCGAGTGGTGCTCGGCGAAGGCGAGCGCCCGCTGCTCGAGCTGACCGCTCGCTTCCGCGCCGGACAACCCATTGCCGGTATTGCAGGAACCGCGGAGCGTCGTGCGGATGGCGGTGTCTTGCGCATCCCGCAGAGCTCGCTCGATCGCGCGGAGCTGCGCGACGCGATCTTCAACATCCCCTACGAACAGATGCCGTACCGAGCTTACTGGGAACGGCTCGAAGCGGCGTATCGCGTGGGCGCGTTGCCCTCGAAGGCTGCGCGCGAGGCGCGCCTCGCGGAGATCCGCTCCGTGCGCCTCATCACGCTGAATTATTGTCCGATGGGATGCACATTCTGCTCGGCGACGAACTTCTTGCACGAAGCGCAAGGCAGTGTTGCGCCCATTGCGCGGCTCGAAGCGGACGAGGTGCTGCAGATGCTCGAACGCATCGTCGCGGCTCACCCGCGCGTGCGTACGGTCATCTTCCAGGACGACATCTTCGTGTTCACGAAGGACCGCCGCATCCTGCCGCTCTGCGAGGGCATCATCGCCGCAAAGGCGCGCGGCTCGCTGCCCGCGCACCTGCAATTCATCAGCACGAATCGCATCGATGCGATGAACGCGGAGCGGCTCGCGGCCATGCGTCGCGCCGGCTTCCGCGTGCTGGGCTTCGGCATTGAGAGCTTCGCGCCGCGCGTGCTCGCGGAATTCAACAAGGCGCAGATCCATCGGCACATCGAGCCGATGCTGAGCGCGGCGCTCGCGATGGGCGTGACGCCGTTCCTCGATCTGATCCTCAGCTCTCCGCACGCGTCGATGGAGGATGTGGCACACACGCTGCGTGAGGCGTATCGCTGGCTGCGCCGCGGCTGCGAGGTCGGCATGTACCCGTACGTGATCCCCTTCTCCGGTGCGGCGTTCGCGCAGGACCCACGCCTCGCGCCCTACACGGAGGTGGCCTCGCGCGAAGTCACGGGCACGGGGCTGCGATTCGAGCAGCCCGCGAAAATTTTGCCGATCGATCCCGCCGTCAGAGATGCGGTGCTGAGCATGGAATGCGCGTTCGAAGACATGCTGAGCGCGCTTCAGGACGAGGTCGCGCACTTGCCTTCGCGCGTTCGCTCGCTGCTGTGGATTCTCGCGTCGATACCGGTGATGGCCGAGCGCGGCATCACGATCGCCGACGCAAACGAGCTGCGCGCCGAGCTGGCCGCACGCCTGCCGCGCGCCCAAGGGGCCGCCGCATCGCCGGCGGTTGCTGTGGCCTGACAGGACGTTGCCATGACGCGTAAACAAAGATGGCGAATCTTCGCGCCGCTCGGGGTCTGCGCGCTGCTCGGCTTGTGGATCGCGCTCTCCGCCGCAAATGCGCGCGCGGCCAGCTTCTCGCTGGTCGTCTACGCGCTCGCGAATCTCATCGTGTACACGGACGCGGTCGATTTCGCGCTGCGTCTCTTCATGCGCCGGCGTCGCAAGGCGCTGCTGATCGCAACGGCGGACAATCGCGACGTGTCGATCGATCTCGTGGACGGCGGCACCTGGAGCGGTCGGCCTCTCGTGCCCATGCGGCCGTACGCCATCATCGCGTCGGTGTTCAATCTGCAGCCGCACCTCGAAACCTTCATGCAGAACTACGCGCCCTGGCGCGACAAGGTCTGGCTGATCAGCGACGGCTCGACGGACCACACCGTCGAGCGGCTCCGCGCCGCCGGCTGGCGCATCTTCGACGACGGCGTGAATCGCAAGAAGCCGGGCGCGATCAAGCGGCTGCTCGCGAGGCTACCGGCGCACATCGAGACGGTGATGGTCATCGACCCGGACATCCGCATTCGCGCACGCGGCGACGGCAGCACCATCGATCTCGAGCGCGCAATCGCCGATTTCCAACGCTCGGGCGCCGCTGCCGCTTGTCCGCGCGTCATGATCGAGCCGGACGGCTTTCTCGCGCGCTTCCAGGCGTTCGAGTACGCGCTGGCGTTTCGCGTCGGTCGCGAAAGTCTCGCGGACTACAGCATCACCTCCGGTGTATCGATCTATCGCCGCGCGGCGCTCGAGAGCGCGCTCGCCGAACACTCGCTTTCGGTGTATGCGGAGGACTTCGAGAACGCCATCATCCTGCTCGGCCGCGGCGAGTCCATCTACTACGACGGGCGCCTCGTCGTGAGCACCGAAGGTCCGGGTGCGGTGCGGCGCTGGTTCTCACAACGGGTGGGCTGGTACCACGGCTTGATCAAGGTGTACGCCGAGCGACTTGCGGAGGTCTGGCGCGTGAGCCGCCGGGCGCCGTTTGCGATGTATCACTTCATCCTGTACGTCGGCGTGCTCTCGCTCGCTCTGCACATGGCCAAGATGGTCAGCGCGGCGCTGCTGATCGTGAGCTTCATCAGCGGCTTCGACGAGCTGTTCTTCGCGCATTTGCTGCCGAACGGCAGCGCCTTCTTCAATCCGACGTACTTCATCTCGGCGGTTGGCGGGTACCTCGCGCTCGGCGCCATTGCGCTGTTCACGGTGGTGCCGCGCGCGGAGCGCGCATACACGGCGCCCATCGTGCCGCTGTACCTCTTCTACGCCATCGTCCACATCGCGCCGATGACCGTCGGCTTCGCGAACTGGATGGCGCTGCAGATCATCGGACGTCGCGTGTACCGCGACCACTACGACGTCGACCGGAAAGACGAGGCCACAGATGGGCGTAGCGCGACGCGTCCAAGGAGGGCTGCATGATTCTCGGCGGCGCGCCGGCGCCCGCGCGTTACGTTCCCGAAGCGTACTGGGAAGCGCGGGCACGACGGTTCGCGCGTGAAGGCGAGGGGCTTGCTGCCGTCTGCTCCTACGGCATGCCTCAGTTCTACAACAAGGTCATCGATTTCTGTCAGCGCCGGGCGCTCGAGCCCTGGCTCGACATCCGTCCCGGCACGCGCGTGCTCGACGTGGGCTGCGGCGTCGGCCGCTGGAGCCGCTTGCTCGCCCGGCGCGGCGCGCAGGTCACCGGCATCGATATCAGCCCGACGATGATCGACGAAGCGCGGCGCCGCGCGGCGCGGTCGGGCGTCGCGGGCCGATGCCGGTTCGAGACGCAGAGCCTCGCCGAGCTCGATGCGGGCGAGCGGTTCGATCTTGTGCTTGCCGTGACGGTGCTGCAGCACATCCTCGATCCGGTTGCGCTCGGCACATCCTTCCGGCGCATGGTCGACCATCTCGCGCCCGGCGGCCGTATGGTGATCCTCGAAGCGGCGCCGACGACCACGGCTAGCTCCTGCGACACGAGCATCTTCAAGGCGCGCAAGCGCAGCGAATATCTCGCTCTGTTCCGCGACCACGGTCTGCAGCTCCGCGCGATCACGGGAGTCGATCCGGCGCCTTTCCGGTACAAGCTGCTTCCGCATCTACGGCGCCTGCCACGGCAGTTCGCCGTGGTCGCCAGCACGGTCGCGACCGCATTGTCGCTGCCCATCGATGTGTGCTTCGGGCGTTACGCAACGAATCGCTCATGGCATGCCGTCTTCGTGCTCGAGCGCGCGCCAAGCGGCAGCGGTGCTTGAGGAGAGGTGATGCGAACGAGTCGTCGCGTAGGCGTAGCGATTGGTCTGCTGGTAGCGCTGGCGATAGTCGCAGCCGGTGGTTGGTGGTATCAGCAAAGCCATCTGCAGCCCGCGCCTGCAGCGAGCGGCGTCACCGCCGTCGTCACGAGCGGTGCGGATCGCGGGCCGGGCAGCTTGCGCGAAGCACTGTTCGTGGTTGCGTCCGCCAAAGAAGGCGCGACGATCTCGCTCCAGGTTCCGCGGATCGTGCTCGAGACCGCGCTGCCGCCCATCGTCACCGCGCATGGGTTGTCGATCGCGGCTCGGCAAGAGGGCACCGAGATCGACGCCAAAGGGCTCATGAGCTCGACCGTGCTGGACATCGCTGCGCCCAACACGTCGATCGAAGGGGTGCGCATCCGCAACTGCAGCGGCGCAGCCGTTCTCCTGCGCGCCGCGCGATTTCGCCTCACCTCGAGCGCGATCGACGCGTGCGACGTGGGCGTCGACGTCGCCGAGAACGCGGGCGACGTCTTGCTCGAACGCAATCGCTTCGCGAACGATCGCATCGGCGTGCGCTTCGCGGGCTCACTGCGCAACACGTCCGTCGGCAAGAATGAGTTCTCGAACAGTCGCGACGCCGCGATCTGGGCGGTGCGCAGCGCGCCGGACTCAGCGCCCGCGCCGATCGCCATACGCGACAACAAGCTGACCGGTGACCGCACCGGGATGGTCGTCGGGAACATCTCCGTGCTTATCGAGCGCAACGAGGTGATCAACGCGCGCGAAGCGGCTGTGCATTTGGTGGGCGCCGGCGCCGTCGTGCGCGGCAATCGCATCACCGGCGGCGCCGCGATGGGAATCGTCGCGGAGAACGCGCGGGCGGCCGTCATCGAGAACAACGAGCTCGACGGCATCACCGCCTACGGCATCATGGTGCGCGGCTCGGGCAACACGCTCGTGCGCAGCAACCGCATGCACAACTGCGGATATGGCATGGCGTTCGTGCTCGGCGACGCGCAAGGTCCGAGCACCGCGGTCGAGAACACCGTGATCCAGCCGAAGTTCAACGGCATCGATGTGATCGGCGATTCGCCGATCCTGCGACGGAATCAGGTTCTCCGGCCGCACGCGCTGGCGCTGCACGTCGAGGACTTCCAGCCGCCAAAGGGCGCGAAAATCACCTCGCGCCCCTATCTCGACAACAACACCTTCGGCGCGCCCGACACGGCCGGCGCGCTCCACCCGAAGGCGGTCGTCAACTCATCGAGCGCGAGATGAAAGCCGGGGCAGACGAAACGGTCTTGATGCCGGCGCCGGCGTGGCGCGATCCGCGCGTGCATCTGCTCGACGACATCTGGCTGCTCGCGATCTTCGCGATCTTGTTGGCCACCGCGCTGCCGTGGCTGATCAGCACGTTCCAGATCGATCTGGCGCACGCCGCGTTCGGCTTGCTCGCACTGGGCGCACTGCACGTCGCGTTTTCGATGGCATCCGCGCCGGGGCGGCCGCGAACGCGCTGGCATACGCGCGTCCTCGGCGCGCTCCACGCGCTCGGGATCATCTGCATCGGCTACATCTGGTCGCACACGGGCGGCCTGCAGAACCCGATGTTCCTTGCCGTGTTCGCGCTGCCGGTGATCGGCGCGGTGTTCATCTCGCGCTGGCAGCCGTACGCGATGGCCTTGCTCGCGATCGCCGTCGTCGTCGTCGTTGCCGTGGCGGAGAGCCCGGAGATGCGCTGGTACGCGAGCGGTCTGCATGGGATCGGGCCGATCGTGGACAAGCTGTTCAGCGGCGACGCCGGCTACGGCAGCGCGCCGTTTCCCGGATTCTATGCACCGTCCGCGTACTTCCTCGTGATGCTGCAGGTGTTTGCGATTCTGATGGTCGCGTGCGCCATTGCGGCGGAGCATCTCGGAACGGTATTCGAGCGCATGTATGCCCATGCGGCGGCCGCGCGCGCCGACGCCCAGCGCGGCGAGGAGCTGTGGACCGCGCTCATCGAGGAGCTGCCCGTTGCCGCCGTGCTGGTCGATGCGGACACGTCGCAGGTCATCTGCGCGAGCGCTCAGGTCGCACCGAGCTTCTGCGAGCTCGACACGCAGCTCGTCGGAAGCGACTTGTTTCAGGCCATTCGCTTCTCCTATCCCGAGGTCGTGCAGGAGTTGATCGCCGGTTTCGGCGGCATCGCGCCTCTCGCGATGATCCGCGTGGGGGAACAGCTGCGCGTGACCGACGTGCGCGTTCAGCACGTCGCGCAGCGCGGCCGGCGATTCGCGTTGCTGCTGATCATCGATACGACGGACGAATTCATTCGCCGCGCGGCGCTCGAGGCGTCGGATTCCGCGGCACTGATCATCGATGCGCGCGGCCGCATCCTCGCGTTCAACCGCCAGGCGACGACGCTCTTCCCGACCGTCGAAGTGGGGAGCGAGGCCGGAGCGGTGCTCGCGGCGGGAGGCCTGCCGGGGACGTGGTGGCAGCCCCAACTCGCCGGCAAGCGGCGCATGCTCATGCAGATACCGCCGCGCGTGTTCCAGGTGACCCTCTCGCCGATTCCGTTGCCGGGAGAGGAGGAAAAGATTCAGGTGATCGCCTTCCTGCCGGTCGGCCGCGCGGGCGATCAGGACACGGCCATCACGCGCGCGACCTTCATCGGCGCGACATCGGTACAGCCATGACGCGGAACGCGACGCACAGGATTGCTTTAGTCTCGGTTGCCTTGACTGCGGTGCTGGCCGGCGCCGCGCGGGCCGCGCCGCCACAGCCGGCGACGGACAGACTCACCTTCATGGGGGGCGCAGTGGACTGGGACGGCGCGGCCGATGGCGGCGGCGGCGCGCTCGGTTGGCTGCATACATTCAAATCCAGCGCAGTGTTCGGTGCGGCGGCGGAGCATCAACGCCTGGGCGACACGCGCTGGACATTCGGCACGCTATCGCTCGCGAAGGGATACGGGCCCGCGAGGTTTCGCTCGAACGTCTATGGCGAAATCCGAGCCGGTGGCGGTGACGATGCTCTGCATTCGTTCACGTACGCAACGTACGTGCTGGGCCTGGTGCAGAACGTGACGACGCATCTCGCGTTTCAGCTCGAAGACCGGCAGATCGACATCGATCGCACGCACGGCAACCTGCCGAAGGTGGGCGTGCAGTATCTCTTCGGCCCGCGATTCCTGATGCAAGCCGCTTACTCGCAATCGACGAGCCCGCACACGCTCGGCACGAAGCTGTGGACGGCGCGCGGGGACTATTACGGCAAGTGGGTGAACGTGTTCGCCGGCGCCGCGACGGGTCGGGCAACGCCCGTGGTCCTCGGGCAAACGGGCGTGCCGATCCCCGGGACCGGCCTGGACACGAACGAGGGTTACGTTGGCGTGACCAAGCCGTTTGCCCGAGTCGACGTCACCCTGCTGGCGGACTATCTCGAGCTCGGCGACTTCAAGCGCCGGATGGTCACGCTGAGTGGCGCCGTCTATCTGAACGGTAGCGCCGCGCGATGAAACTCCCGCTGCTGAGTCGCACGTCCGCGTGGTTGCCCACGGTATGTGTGCTCCTCGTCGTGCTGCTCGCCGGTGCGCGGCTCATCATGCTGAGCCTCGATCGGCATGCAGACGATGCCCGGCGCGCGGCGCGCGCCGAGCTCACGGAACGCCGGACATCGATCGAGTCGCAACTCGCTGCGCTCGCAGAACGCGCTTCCGATGAAGCGGCGCGCGTGTCGCGTGCATTGGCCGGCGGCGCGACGACCGTGGCCCCTGCGCACGGCACGTTTCGCATCGAAGCGGACGGCTCGGTGGTGCGCGCGCCGAAGGTCGATCGCGCGCTGGCCACGGGCATCGCGACGGAATGGAGTCATCTCGGGGCATCGGGCGAGGCGGCGCGCTTTCTCGGTCCCACGCGGCAAGGCAGTCAATGGATCGTGGCCGTACGCGCACCGGTTGCCGCTGCGGCAAATCGTGATGACGCCGCGGAACCTGCGCGGGGCACGGTCTGGGCCGTCGCGTATGCCGATCTCGATCAGCTCCTCGATGAGGCGAAAGTCGGGCGGCTCGTTTCGCGCGGCTACGATTTCACGTTCGCGCAGGTGGACCCGGCGACCTCGCTCGTGCGCACATACGTGAACTCGGGTCCGGTGCGGCTCGAGGATCCGATGAAGGTGGTGCTGCGCACGCCTGCGGGGCTCACGCGCGATCGCCCGGGACATCTCGAGCTCGCAATTCAACCGCGCGAGGGTTGGTATCCGACGAGCCGCCTGGCCAGCGAGATCGGCTTGCTCGCGCTGACCGCATGGTTGCTCGCGTTCGGCACGCACGATCTCATCGTCCGCTCGCAGCATCTGCGACAGCAGCTCGCCGCTTCGCAGGAGCAGGCGCGCATGCTGAACGAGCAGCTCGTCGCGGAAATCGAGGAGCGGCAGGATCTGCAGAAGAGCTTCGAGCACGCCCGCTACCACGATGCGTTCACGGGCTTGCCGAACCGCCGGTACTTCATGGATCAGCTCGACCGGGCGTTGCGCGCGGTGCGCGCCCGCCGGCGGCAAGGCACCGCGGTCGCGCTCATCGAGATCGATCGGCTCAAGCTCATCAACGAAACGCTCGGCCATGCCGCCGGCGATGAGCTGATGGTGCAAGCCGCGCATCGCTTCGAGGAAGGGGCGGCGGGGCTCGAGAGCGTGCTGGCGCGCTGGGAAGGCAGTCAGCTCGCGTTGCTGCTCCCGGACGTGCCGACGAGCGACGCCGCGTTGCAGGTGGCGAACACGATGCTCGAGTGTCTGCGCGAGCCGTTCGAGCTGCGCCGGCATCGAATCGCGGTGGCCGCGAGCGTCGGTATCACGTGCGCCGATTCGGGTTTGCAGCGACCCGAGGATTTGCTGCGCGAAGCCGACATCGCGCTGTCGGTGGCCAAGCGCACCGAGGGCATCAAGGCAGTGGCGTATGCGCCGAGCATGGGCGGCGACGCGGCGAGCCTCGTGAGCCTCGAAGCCGATCTGCACCTCGCGCTCGAGCGCAACGAGCTGCGACTGCTGTTCCAGCCCGTGGTCGATCTGCACACGCGGCAGACGGTGGGTGCGGAGGCGCTGCTTCGCTGGCAGCATCCGGTCGAAGGCCTGCTGACGCCCGACAAGTTCCTGTCCATTGCCGAAGAGGCCGGGCTCATGGTGCCCATCACCCACTGGGTGATCGCGCGGGTGTGCAAGCTGGCGGGCGAGTGGCGGCAGCGGCTCGACCCGGGGCAGCCGTTTTTCATCAGCGTGAATCTCTCCGCGGCGTCGCTGCGCGATCCGTTCCTGGCGGAGCTCGTCGCGAGCCTGCTCGCGCGCACCCGCGCGCCGGCCGCCGCCCTGAAATTCGAGATCACCGAGGCCGGTCTCATCAACAATGTTGGCGAGGCGCGGGCGATCCTGCGCCGGCTGCACGACATGGGGATCGAGCTGATGCTCGACGATTTCGGCACGGGATACTCCTCGCTGAATCATCTCGAGCTGTTTCCGTTCGACTTCGTGAAGATCGACCGGCCGTTCGTCAGCCGGCTCGGAGCGGACAGCGCGAACAGCGGGATCATGGCCGCCGTCGTGCAGATCGCGGCGAGCCTCGGGTTGCGCGCCATCGCCGAGGTCATCGAGACTCAGGCCGTTGCCCAGGCGCTGCAGAAGATGGGCTGCAACTACGGGCAGGGGTTCTTCTTCAGCGCACCGGTCGAGGCGGAAGAAGTGCTGCAGAGAATGCGCGGCCGCGAATGGACCCAGGCGGGGGAAGCGCCGCGCGACTCCGGGGACGACTCGCCGACACTCGTGCTGCCGATGATCTATCGCTGACGCCGGTCTATACTGCAGACAACATCGCAAACACGCGGTCCGCCGCAAACAAGGAAGAGAGCGATGAAGACACTTTCGATCAGGCGCTTGACGCCTTGCGTGCTCATCTGCCTCGGCTCGTGGATGTCTTGTGCCAGCGCCGCGGAGCTCGAGGAAGTCGTCGTCACCGCGCAGAAGCGCGAGCAATCGCTGCAGGAGACCAGCGTCGCGGTCACCGCGATCGGCGCCGATCGGCTCGCGGCCGCGGGTATCGATAACCTAGAAGACCTGCAGCTCATCGTGCCGAGCGTCTACTTCGGCAACGATTTCAACATGGCGAAACTCACCGTTCGCGGCGTCGGCTCGAACACGTCGACGACCGGGAGTGAGACGGGTGTCGCCGTACATGTCGATGGCGCCGTGATCTCGCGCGCGGAAGCGCAGCTCGCATCGCTGTTCGATCTCGAGCGGATCGAAGTGCTCCGCGGGCCGCAGGGTTCGCTGTATGGTCGCAACGCCGTCGGCGGTTCGGTGAACCTCATCACCGCCAAGCCGACCGAAAAGCTCGATGGCTATGCCCGCCTGAGCTATGGCAACCGGGACTACGTGAATCTCGAGAGCGCGATCAGCGGGCCGCTCGTCGGGAAGCGGGTGCTCGGACGACTGGCCGTGAAGAGCGAAGACCGCAACGGCTTCGGCAGAAATCCCGTGACCGGCAACGATGTCGACGACCTGAACCGCAAGATGGTGCGCGGGCTGCTGCAGTTCAATTTCACGGATGACTTCGATGCGCTCCTGACCAGCGAGTACTACCGCCAGAACGATCGCTCGGGCGCTCTCAAGTTTCGGCGCGAGGCGTTCCCGGGTGTCGTGAGACTCACTTCGGGTGGCTGTCAGCCGGTGGGCAGCCCCTGCACGTTCGCCACGAATCCGCGCGACGAGGCATCCGAGCTCGATCCGTTCACGCGCACGAAGACGTGGGCGGTCACCGCCATCCTGAACTGGCGACTGAACGATGCGCTCACGCTGACGAACATCACGAACCGTCGGGACTTCAAGACCGTCATCGGCCAGGATCTGGACCTCGCCGCGACCTTCAACAGTCTCGCGACCACGGGCTTCAACACGACGTATCAACGGCGCGACGTGAATAGCCGTCAGACGAGCTCGGAGCTGCAGCTGAAGTTCCAGAGCGCACGGCTCAACGGTGTGTTCGGTTTGTTCTACCTCGATGAAACGCAGCGCCCGGTGGACACCGTCGGCCTGAATGCGTACTTCGGCGACTCGTATGTTCTGCCGGTGCTGGCGAACCCGGCGATCGGAGCGTTTCCGCCCATCAGCGCCACGGGTCTGCAGATCGACGGCGTGAACGTTCCGGCGACGCCGATCGATCCGCTCTTCGCGGCCGAGCTCTGCAACACGGCCGAGTACGTCCACATCGATCCCGCGAATCCGCCGCCGCCGAAGCGCGTGTGCGTGCATTCGCGCCTCGGCACCGAGGCGTACGCGGCGTTCGGGCAGGTGAACGTCACGTTCGGCGACTGGATCCTGAAACTCGGCGGGCGCTACAGCGACGAGACGCGCAACGCGTCCAACCCGTCCATCGTCATCGCGCGCAACAGTCTCGGGCCGATTCTGCTCACGACGACCGATCGCTCGTACAACCGCCGCAGCTTCAGCGACTTCACGCCGGAAGCGGGGCTCACGTGGCGCCCGAGTGAAGACCTGATGGTCTATTACACGTATTCCGAGGGCTTCAAGTCCGGGGCGGGCCAGAATGCGGCGCCCGATGCGACCACGAATTTCGTGTCGGTGATCGTCGATCCCGAGAAGATCTGGAACCACGAAGTGGGCCTCAAGAGCACGTGGTTCCAGAACCGGCTCGCCGTCAACGTGGCGGCCTACACGTACAACCTCGAAGGCCAGCAGATCAACAAGACGGTGGGCGGCGGCCCGGCGGGGTTCAGCACGATCTTCGAGAATGCCGCACAGACCTCCGCGCACGGCGTCGAGCTCGAAGTGTTCGCCGCGCCTGCGGATCGCTTCCGTTTCAGCGCTGCGCTCTCCTATCAGCACTCGCGCTACGACGACTTTCTCACCAAGGATCCGCTCGATCCGCGAAACGTTGCGGGCGGCACGCCCGCGGGCAATCCCGCAACCGATTTCGTGCCGCCGAGCGGTGTGCCGGATGTGCAGCTCGCGGGCAATCCGACGCGCAATTCACCGGATTGGGCCGGCAACTTTCACGCGGAGTACGACTTCCCGATCGCCGCGAGCGGCACGCTGAGGGTAATGGGCGATGTGTCCTACAAGGACAACGTGTATTTCACGGAATTCGCGCGGCTGCTCGAGGGGCAGAAGGCCTACACGATCTACGATCTCGCGTTCCGCTATCTATCGGCGGATGGACACTGGACTGCGGATCTGTGGGGCCGGAACTTGAGCGACAAGAGAGTCGCCTCCAGCACGTTCGAGCTCGCGACGGCGCGTGTCATCGGCGTGACGTACCTGCCGCCGCGGACCTACGGGGTCACGGTGGGCTACAAGTTCTGAGCAGGGAGCGGGCCTTGCGGTCGGCGCCACGTGGCGCCGAC
>DASTRY010000041.1:0-84748 GCA_035760965.1 Steroidobacteraceae bacterium
CCGCGCCGCTCGTGCGCCCACCGCCACTCGCGCCCACATCGCTCTTCGCCAACTGCAGCCATTGCGACGACGCCGGTCGTCCGCGCAGCTCGCGCCGGATCGCGGCGACATCCCGGCCTTCTGCAATGACGTCGTCGTTCGCATCGACGACGCGCACGTTCATGCGCAAGTAGCCCGGCAACTCCAGCGCCGCAAGCTGCGCGGCCGTCACCGGCTTGCCAACTCGCGGCGTGAGCCACTGCGCCAGCCACTCATAGAAGTCTGGCAAGTGTTCGATCGACGCGCCGGAAGGCAGCTCGGCCAGCGCCGCACGCGCCGAGTCCGGCACGGGCACGAGCGGCTTGCGAAGCTCTTTGGGCAGCGCCCGCATCAGCTCCGTCACCTTCTCGAGCCGCATGCCCGGCACGAGCCACGCGAGCTTCCCCGCATCGAGCAGATCGACGAGCGGCTCGGGCACGGTGAGCGTGAGCCCGTCGTCCGGTTCGACCGGCTCGAACTTGTAACTCAGCGGCAAGCGATTCGCGCCGACCGGCCAGTCGTCCGGAAACTGTTCGGGCGTGATCTCGGGAGTCTCGCGCGCCATCACGTCCGCGAGCGTCATGTAGAGCAAGCGCGGCGCGGCGCGCTCGGCCTTGCCGCGCCAGCTCTCGAACGCGGCGACCGTGCTCACGCGCTCCGGGATGCGCGCGGTGTAGAAGCTCACGAGCGTCGTTTCGTCGACCAGGATATCCCTGCGCCGAATCTTCGCTTCGAGCTTCTCCACCTCGCGCAACAGCTCGCGATTGGCCGCGAGAAAGGCGCCCTTCACGTCGGAGTGACCGACGACGAGCGCCTCGCGCGCAAATATCTCGTGCGCCTGCGCAGGCGCAACGATCGCGTAATTCACACGGCGACGCGAGACCAGTGTGAGACCGTAGAGCGTCACCGTCTCGTACGCGGACACATAGCCGCGCGTATCGACCCAGTGCGGCTCGGTGTAGACACGTTTCAGCAGATGCGCGCCCGCCGCTTCGATCCACCCCGGATCGACTGCTGCCACCATGCGCGCGTACAACCGCGTGGTCTCGATCAGACTTCCCGCCACGACCCACTTCGGCGGCCGCGACGCGAGTGGCGTTCCGGGCGCGATGACGAACCGCACCCCGCGCGGCCCGTCGTACTCGCGTCGCTCGTCCAAGTTGCCGATCGAGCCGAGAAAGCCCGTGAGAATGGCTTGATGCAGCTCCGCGTAGCTCGCCTCCACCTGATTCGGGCGCAGCTTCAATTCGGCAACTGCGTCCGCGAGCTGTGCGTGCAGGTCCTGCCACTCGCGCATGCGCATCGCCGATAGAAAATGCTCGCGACACCACTTGCGAAGCTGATTGCGCGACAGCGTCGCGGCCTGCTCGTGGTACAGGCGCCAGAGATTCAGCACAGTGACGAAGTCCGAACGCCTGTCGGCGAACTCGGCATGCTTCTGCGCGGCGTGCTGTTGCGCGTCCGCCGGGCGCTCGCGCGGGTCCTGCGCTTCGAGAAACGCCGCGATGATCAGCATTTCCGTGAGACAGTTGTGGCGCGTGGCGGCGAGCAGCATGCGCCCGAGGCGCGGATCGACCGGCAAGCCCGCAATCTGTTGGCCGAGGCTCGTCACGCGACGCTCCTCGTCCATGGCCTTCAGCTCCTGCAGCAGGCGCACGCCGTCATTGATCAATCGCGTGTCGGGCGGATCGAGGAACGGGAAGCGCTCGGGATCGCCGAGACCAACCGCCGCCATGCGCAGGATCACGCTCGCGAGATTCGTCCGCAGCACCTCGGGCGGCGTGAATGCTTCACGCAGTCCGAAGTCCTCCTCCGAGTACAAGCGGATGCAGATGCCTTCGGCTTCGCGTCCGCAGCGTCCCTTGCGCTGATCCGCGCTCGCCTGCGAGATCTTCTCGATCGGCAGCCGCTGCACCTTCGCGCGCGCGTTGTAGCGGCTGATGCGCGCGAGCCCGGAATCGATGACGTAACGAATGCCGGGCACCGTCAGCGAGGTTTCCGCGACGTTCGTTGCGAGCACGATGCGCCGCTCGGTGTGGCCCTCGAAGATGCGCTGCTGCTCGCTCGCGGAGAGCCGCGCGTAGAGCGCGAACACCTGCGTGTTGCGCAGCTCTGCGGCTTCGAGCGCTTCGGCCGCTTCGCGAATCTGCTTCTCGCCGGGGAGGAATACGAGAGTGTCCCCGCGCACGCCGGGCGCGGTTGCATCGAGCTCGTGTATGGCCGCGACGATGCCTTCAGGCAGCGACAGCTCCGCGGCCTCCTCGTCGTCGTCCTCCGTGACGATGAGCGGACGGTAGCGCACCTCGACCGGATAGCTGCGTCCCGAGACTTCGATGATCGGCGCGCCACCGAAGAAATCCGCGAACTTCTGCGGATCGATCGTCGCGGAGGTGATGATGACCTTGAGGTCCGGCCGCGACGGCAGCAGTTGCTTCAGCACCCCGAGCAGCAGATCGATATTGAGACTGCGCTCGTGCGCCTCGTCGACGATGATCGTGTCGTACCGGCGGAAGCGGCGGTCGCTCTCGAGCTCCTTCAGCAGGATGCCGTCCGTCATCAGTTTGATGCGCGTCTGCGGGCCGGTGCGATCGTTGAAGCGCACCTTGTAGCCGACGGCGGCGCCGACGGTGGTGCCCAGCTCTTGCGCGAGGCGGCTCGCCAGTGCGCGCGCGGCCAGCCGGCGAGGCTGCGTGTGGCCGATGAGGCCTTGCGTACCGCGCCCGGCCTCGAGACAGAGCTTGGGAAGCTGGGTCGTCTTGCCCGAGCCGGTCGCCCCGCAGACGACGATGACCTGATGGCGCGCGAGCGCCTCGAGAATCTCCGCCCGATGCGCCGTGATGGGCAGCGCCGGGTCGTACTCGAGCTTGAGATTGGGAGCGGAAGCGGCCGCCGGTGGCCGGTGGCGGCGCGAAGGGGTCGACATGGCATGAAGTTTAGCGTGCCAGTCCGTGACCTGCTCGCGGTGATCCGGCGTGCTCATCGCGGCCCGCGTACATCGGCTCACGCCCATGACGCCCCTGCACATCCCTCCCTGCGCAGGCGGCTGGCGTACTGCGCTAGGCGAGCGCGCTGTGTTCTCGCGCTGCGCTTCGACGCTGCGAATCGCGCGAGCGCCGAACGCTCGCGAGCCTATATTTCTCGTACTTTCATACGCATAGACGAACGTCGAGCTACGCGATACCGTTGCGTCCCAACGCGAGCGCATTCACGTGAACTGTCCGCGAACGTGTGCATCCATGAACAGCTTGGCTTGCGAAAGGCATGAGGTTCCGGTGACGCCCCAACGAACAATCGACGTCCGCATCGAGGCGCTGCAGAAGGGACTCGACGAGGTGAGAACGGATGTTCGCGAGCTGCGCGCCGATAACAAAACACTGCGAGACACGATCGACGACCTGCGGGACAAGATGGAGGAGCGGTTCCGGGCGTCGGACGCCAAGATCACCGCGCTGAGCGACGCGATCGCGAGCATGCGAGGCCTGCAAATCGCGATGCTGCGGGTCGTGGCGGCTCAGGTGCGTTCGCAACCATCTTGATCACGCTTGCCAATGCGCTGCATTGGTTGAAGCGTAGGGGCCGCCAACCTGCCCGCCTCACTCGATGCGCCTTCTCCACCTCCACTCGATGCGGCCCCTGCTCGCGGCGTGCCACCCGCTCGTTTTTGTGATGCCGCCGACGGAGCGCCGTACGAGCGCACGCTCGCTACATGGCGCGACGCGCCGATCCTCGTCGCGAACGGAGCGTTCCCGACAACCTGGCCCGCATGAGCCGATTGTTCGTCCCGTGATCTCGGAGCTCTCACGGGCATCCTCGTCATACCGCGACCCCTGGCGAGGCATTATGATTCCGCGCCAACCGAAGGAGGCCCCGATGACGCCAATAACGATCCGTCGAGCTCCCATTTGCCCCGCTCGCCCACACGCTCTCAGCGCCAGTTCAGACCTCACGATGCGGAGCATGATCGGCGAGCTCGCGATGCGCTTGCGAAGCGTCGTTGCCTGCGTCGCGTCGCGTAAGCCGAGCGGGGTTGCGGGACGCGTGCCGCGGATCGTAGTCGGCGGGCCGGTGATGCGCCGGCGGAGCGTGGCGGACAGGTGGGTTGCGCGCTCATCGAGCGTGCTTGCCGCGCTCGCGATGCTCGCTCTGGTCGCACACCCCGCCACCGCAGCGGCCGCGTGCGACTTCGATTCAGCGAAGACGAGCGCGCCCAATCCGCAGCAGCTCCACATCCTGCTGATCGGCGCGAGCGGCATGATCGGCTCGCGCGTGCTGAACGAAGCGACCTCGCGCGGCCATTGCGTGATCGCCGCGTCTCGCCATCCCGAGAAGATCAAGGCCGGCGCGAATGCGAAGGCGGTGAAGCTGGACGCCACCGATAAAGATGCGCTCACTGCCGCGGCCGAGAAGGTGGATGTCATCGTGTCGGCCACGAGCCCGCGCGGTGGCGGCGATCCGGCCAAGGAAGCCAAAGCGGTCGGCGACGCGGAGATCGCGGCCGCGAAAGCGAGCGGCAAGCGACTGCTGGTCGTCGGCGGCGCGGGCAGCTTGAATACACCCGACGGTACGCCCGTCGTCAACACGCTGCCGCCCAACTATCAGGGCGAAGCGCGCGCGATGCGCGGCGTGCTCGATGCGCTCAAGGCGAGCGATATCGACTGGACTTTTTTCAGTCCGCCCATGTCGATTCGGCCGGGCGAGCGCACGGGCAAATACCAGCTCGGAACGACCACCGTTCTGTACGACGCGCAGAAGAAGAGCGCGATCAGCGCGGAGGATTTCGCGCACGCGCTGGTCAACGAGTTGGAGAAGCCTGCGCATCGCAAAGGGCAGATGACGATCGCGTACTGAGCGCCTGCGCCGGAGAGATCGACGCGGCCAGCGCGGCGAACGGCGCGCTTGCGCGATGACGCCGCCGCTAGAGCGCATCGGCACAACGACGCATGCGCGGTCGCACCCGACTCGTGTGAGCGACCACGACGCCTGCCGGAGTTACGGTCTCTTCCGTGCTCCGTGTCGTGCTGGCCGCCCACAGCAGGACCGCGCCCTGCAGTGGGTCGACATGTACATAACATTGGAGTCGTCACCGCCGCACGCCGCGGCGGCGCCGCTGAACGCCCGATTCCGCTCGCTAACACCGCTGAACCGCGATCTCGCCTTGGCACCCGAACCGCCGTTCTCACCTCCATGCCGCTAAACTGCCCTCCTCGCCCTTTCGATTCATTCCGCCAGTGGACGCGATTTGATAGCCTCGGTGCGCCCGGGGGGCACGCCCGCCGCGCTCGAACGCCCGGATTTCCCCATCACTACTACTAAGAGCTGAATCCCTTCATGCCTGGACTACTCCCGAACATCGATCCCGACGGCCTGCTCGAATTCTCGGTCGTCTACACCGACCGTGCGCTCAACCACATGTCGAAGCGCTTCGTCGGGGTGATGCAAGACATCCTGTCGACGCTGAAGAGCGTGTATCACGCGCACACCGCGGTGCTCGTGCCGGGCAGCGGCACGTTCGGCATGGAAGCCGTTGCACGCCAGTTCGCGAATCGCGAGAAAGCGCTGATCGTACGCAACGGCTGGTTCAGCTATCGCTGGAGCCAGATCTTCGACTTCGGTGGCCTCGGGGGCGGTGCGCTCGTTTGCCAGGCTCGGAAACAAGGCTCCGGCCCGCAGGCGCCATGGGCGCCCTGCCCCGCCGAGGAAGTCGCCGCGGCGATTCGCAAAGAACGTCCGAAGGTGGTGTTCGCGCCGCACGTCGAAACGGCCAGCGGCATGATCCTCACGGACGACTACATGCGCACCGTGAGCGCCGCCGCTCACGAGGTCGGCGCGCTGTTCGTACTCGATTGCATCGCCTCCGGTGCGATGTGGGTGAACATGGAAGACACCGGTGTGGACGTGCTGATCTCTGCGCCGCAGAAGGGTTGGAGCAGCTCGCCCTGCTGCGCGATGGTCGTGCTGAGCGAACGCGCGC
Organism: Steroidobacteraceae bacterium; assembly: GCA_035760965.1. Classification (GTDB taxonomy): domain Bacteria; phylum Pseudomonadota; class Gammaproteobacteria; order Steroidobacterales; family Steroidobacteraceae; genus JADGHX01. The sequence goes on from DASTRY010000041.1 coordinate 5,990, forward strand.
GCCAGGCCATCGAGGATACTCAGAGCTCCAGTTTCGCCTGCGATCTCAAGAAGTGGATGCAGATCGCCGAAGGCTATGTGAAAGGCCAGCACGCCTATCACACCACCATGCCGACGGACGCGCTCGTGCGCCTCCGCGACACGATGCTCGAGACGCGCGACTACGGATTCGAGAAGGTGCGCGCGGAGCAGATCGAGCTCGGTCGCAAAGTGCGCGCACTGCTGGAATCGCGCGGCTTTCCGAGCGTTGCGGCGGAGGGCTGGAAGGCACCCGGCGTGGTCGTGAGTTACACGACCGATCCCGGCATTCAGAGCGGCGCCAAGTTCATCGCCGCCGGCTTGCAGACGGCATCGGGCGTGCCGCTCCAGTGCGGCGAAGGGCCGGAGTTCATGACCTTCCGCGTCGGCCTCTTCGGGCTGGAGAAATGGCACAACGTGGATCGCACCGTTGGGCATCTGGCGGCAGCGCTGGATAAGGTGGCGCCGCGCGCGTAATCGGACGCCGGCGTCGCGCGGAGCGATCGCGCGCGACGCCTTCCGACTCGAGCCGAACGATCAGCCCACGCGCTGGCCGGTCTTCTCCTCGTACAGCGCGCTGAGCATCGGACTGTTCACGTCCTTCACCGCGTCGGCGGTGAGGGTGTTGATGCACTTCAGGCGCTCCAGAGCCTCGGGCCCGCTGTACATGGCGCTGCAGACGCGCCAGGCCGCAGTTCTGATCCGATCGTAAAGCGCGTCCGCGCCACTTTGCGTGGACAGCTGGGCGCGATCGAACTTCACGACTTCGCTCGGTGCATCGTTTCGCGTAATCGCCTCCGTGGAGCGTGCCGTATCAGCCGAGGCGAGGGCCGCGACGGCAGCCACAGCGGCGCTCATGGCTAAGAGCTTGGTCACGTGCTTGCCTCCTTTCGATTTGCTTTGGTACGCCACTGACCGGCGGCGCGGGCACGGAGTTCGCTCGCACAGCGGAGGAACGCGAGGGGCGCACCATGCGGTCGATCGGCGAAGCGTGGCCGGGAGCCCGGCGGGGCTTATAGATGGCTGACCTCCCCATTCGCGAGCGGCGGTATCTCCGACGCTCGTTCGCGCTAGGAACGCCACGCTCACCGTGTTGCCATCGTTCTCAAATACGCTACGATTGTTCTCAACATGAGAACGCAGCGGCCGAACGGACGCCCGCAACTGGTTCAATTGCTCTTTGGCGCTTATCGCCGACAAATCCTTGGCCTGCTGCTACTGCGGCCAGAGGAAAGTTTTTATGTGCGCGAGATCGAGCGAGTAACTGGCGTGCCTGCGGGGTCATTGCATCGGGAGCTCAAGGCGCTCACCGACGCCGGTCTTCTGGTGCGGACCTCCGTCGGAAACCAAGTCCGATACCAGGCAGATCGGTCCTGCCCCATTTTCGAGGAGCTCGCCGGAATTTTTCGCAAGACCGCGGGGCTCGCCGACGTATTGCGGGACCTCCTGGCCCCACTGGGCAAGAAGATATCGCTCGCCTTCATCTTCGGCTCCGTCGCACAAGGTAAGCCGAAGTCGGGCAGCGACATCGACCTGCTCGTCGTCGGATCCGTGCCGTTTGCGGATGTGGTCGAAGCCTCTCATGCCGGCACACAACAGCTGGGACGCGAAGTGAACCCCGTCGTGATGAGCAAATCGGCTTTCCAGACTAAGTATCGAGAGCACGACCGCTTCATCACGAGAGTGGCAAAGGAACCGAAGATCTTTCTGATCGGAGATGCCGGTGACTTTGAAAAACTTGCTGAAGATCGGGCAGCTTAAGGAACACCCGGTCTCAGCCGAGGAAATCGAGCGGCTGCTCACCGCCGCCCAACGGAATCTGCGCGACGCGCACATAGAAGAAAACAGCGCGGAAACCCGCTTCGATGTGGCCTACAAGGCCATCATGCAGAGCGCAGTCGCCGCCGTACTCGATGCCCTACGTCGACAAAGAAACGTAGCCGACTCACGGGCGACGATGTGGATGTTTCGACGGCGGAGAATTGCATTCGTGAAGCGAAGCAACTCATCGAGGATGTTTTGGCCTGGCGCAAGACACATAGGCCAGACTTGCTTCTGAAAACAAAGTAAGTAAGCGCCTATCGGCCCGAACAGGGAATCCTCTCGAAATCGGGGCTCAGGACCGTCCTAACCACACTCGTGGCCTTCTCCGGACCGCACCCCCTAGGGCGTGCGCCGGCTCCGCCGCAGCCACCTCGCCCGCCTCGGCTCCGCACACGACTTTTTTTGCCGCGACAGCGGTGTCAACGCGGCACCGTTGTGCTGAAATCGCCGCCGAGTCAAACGAAGGGGATGCCGAATGACTGCCGAACCGAGAGCGAGCGCCGCAGGGAACGCGGAAGGCAAGACGTACACGGGCGCGCTGGTCGTCCTGACTTCGCTGTTCTTCATGTGGGGGCTCATCACCTCGCTGAACGACATCCTCATTCCGCACCTGAAAGCGGCGTTCGAGCTCAGTTACGTGCAGGTGATGCTCATCCAGTTCTGCTTCTTCGGTGCGTATTTCGTCACCTCGCTGCCATGGGGCGTGTTCGTCGAGCGTGCCGGTTACAAGACGGGCATCGTCGTCGGCTTGCTCATCGCGGCATTCGGCTGCGTCATGTTCTACCCGGCGGCCAGCACGCGTTCGTATCCGTTCTTTCTCGGCGCGCTGTTCGTGCTCGCAGCCGGGATTACGCTGCTGCAGGTGGCCGCGAATCCCTACGTCGCGATTCTCGGGCCGGAGCGCACCGCGTCGAGCCGATTGAATCTGACGCAGGCGTTCAACTCCCTCGGCACGACCATCGGGCCGCGCCTCGGCACGTATCTCATCCTCGCCGCGCCCGTCGCCGGCACGGGCGCCGCGGCAGCAGCCGAGCAGGCGCACGTCGTGCAGGGGCCGTATCTCGGCCTCGCCGCCACGCTCTGCGTCATCGCAGTGATCATCGGCCTCGTCCACCTGCCGAAGATCGAAGCGCCGAAGCCCGACGCGGCCACGGGCGGGTTGCTCGAGGACGGCCGCAGCATCTGGTCGTATCGTCCGCTCGCGCTGGGAGCGGTGGCCATCTTTCTCTATGTGGGCGCGGAAGTCTCCATCGGCAGCGTGCTCGTCAATTTCCTCGAGTTGCCGGAGATCGCAGGGCTCACCGCCGTGGCGGCGGGCGGCTGGCTGTCCTGGTACTGGGGCGGCGCGATGGTCGGACGCTTCATCGGCTCCTTGCTGCTGCGCTACATGAGGCCGGGCACGCTGCTCGCGTTCAATGCGCTCGCCAACGTCGTGCTGCTCGCGCTTGCGATGATCTTCGCCGGCCGCACGGCCATGTGGACGGTCATCGCGATCGGGTTGTTCAACTCGATCATGTTCCCGACCATCTTCACGCTTGCGATCGAAGGACTCGGCAAGCGCACGGGCGAAGGCTCGGGCATTCTGTGCATGGCCATCGTCGGCGGCGCGATCGTGCCGGTCATCATGGGCTGGATGGCGGATCACGCCGGGCTGCTCTACTCGCTCGCATTGCCGCTCGTCTGTTATCTGTACATCGCGTACTACGGCCGCAAGGGACACATCCCCGTTGCGCACGCCGTGCAGGCGCAATCATCGGCGTGAGCTTCATCATCACCGGCGCATCCGGCAGCCTGGGTCGGCTCGCGACGCGGCGCTTGCTCGAGCGCGTGCCGGCGTCCGAGGTCATCCTGGTCACGCGCAAGCCGCACGAGCTGGCCGCACTCGCGAGGCGCGGCGTCACGGTGCGCTTCGGAGATTTCGATCGCCCCGAGTCGCTGCCCGCGGCGTTCGCGGGCGGCGAGCGGATGCTCCTGATCAGCACATTGAGCGTCGGGCGCCGCTCCGAACAGCACATCCGCGCGATTCGCGCGGCGATTGCCGCCGGCGTTCGCTACATCGCGTACACCTCGAGCGGTGGGATGGACGCGCGCAACCCGGCAATGGTCATTCGCGATCATTTGCCGACGGAGCTCATGCTGAAGGATTCAGGGAGCGCGTACACCATACTTCGCGACAGCCTGTACATCGAAGCGACGCTCTATCAGATCGCACCGCGCGCGCTGGCACTGGGGAAGTGGATTTCGAGCACCGGCGAGGGACGCGTGCCCTTCGTTGCGAAGGAGGATTGCGCGGCGTGCGCTGTAGAAGTGCTGCTGGACGAGGCGCACGAAGGGCGCACGTATGAGATCACTGGGCCCGAGTTGCTGACGTATCGCGAGGTAGCGGCGATCGCATCCGAGATCGACGGGCGGCCTCTGGAATACACGCCCGTCGACGACGACGAGATGGCCGCGATGCTCGCCGGCGTCGGAGTTCCTTGGGACTACACCGAAGGGATGTACACCAAAGGAGTGGGCACGTCGTCGATCAGGGACATCGTTTCGTACGAGCGCGGAGTGCGCGAAGGATTCTTTGCGATCGAATCACAGGATGTGAGGCGGATACTGGGACGAGCGCCGCTGAAGCTGCGAGATGTCTTCATCGCTCATCGCGAAGTGCTGAAGAATCCCGCGATCTGAGGCAGCGGCTCCGCGCGACGCCCCCCGTCGAGTCCGACTCGGCCGCGTCCGCCGCCAAACTAGGGCGCTCGTAGCCTGCCGCTGGTCAACATACAGCGCTGGCTTACCGCGATAGGCCGGCCCGCAAAGGCTCCAACCTCTAGGGCGAAGTCGTCAGAGCCAAGCAAGCGCGGTCAGTGCGCCCGATATCGCGCCGCCATTTTCTCCAGCGACACGGGCTTGATCTGCGAAGCACGGCCGGCGCTGCCGAACTCGAGAAAACGCGCCTTGCACACGGCGCGCGCGGCAGCGGTCGCCTCCTTCAGCGCTTTGCGCGGATCGAACTCGCTCCGGTCTTGCGCAAACGCGCGTCGCATCGCGCCGGTCATCGCGAGGCGGATATCGGTGTCGATGTTCACTTTGCGCACACCGTTGCGGATGCCTTCTTGAATCTCCTCGACCGGCACGCCGTACGTCTCCTTGATCTCGCCGCCGTGCTCGCGAATCACCGTCAGCCACTCTTGCGGTACCGACGACGAACCGTGCATCACGAGGTGCACGTTCGGAATGCGCGCGTGAATCTCCTTGATTCTGTCGATGGCGAGAATGTCGCCGGTCGGCCGGCGCGAGAACTTGTACGCGCCGTGCGAAGTCCCGATCGCAATGGCCAGCGCGTCCACACCCGTGCGCTCGACGAAGTCCTCCGCCTGCGCGGGATCGGTGAGCAGCTGCGCGTGCGAGAGCGTTCCCTCCGCGCCCACGCCATCCTCTTCGCCCGCCGTGCCGGATTCGAGCGAACCGAGACATCCGAGCTCGCCCTCCACCGAGACGCCCACCGCGTGCGCCATCTCCGAGACCTTGCGGGTGACGTCCACGTTGTACTCGTACGTCGACGGCGTCTTCATGTCTTCGCGCAGCGAACCGTCCATCATGACGCTCGTGAAACCCGAGCGGATCGAGGCCTGGCACACCGCGGGGCCGGAGCCGTGATCCTGATGGAGCACGAGCGGGATGTCCGGCCAGATCTCCGCCGCGGCGAGCACGAGATGCCGCAGAAACGCCTCGCCGGCGTATTTGCGCGCGCCCGCGGACGCTTGGAGGATCACCGGGCTGTCGGTCTCGTCCGCCGCCTGCATGATCGCGTGGATCTGCTCCATGTTGTTCACGTTGAACGCCGGCACGCCATAGTCGTGATCGGCCGCGTGATCGAGCAGTTGCCGCAAGGACACCAACGCCATAGCCGTCTCCGGGAACGAACACGTGTCGGCGAAGATAGTCAGCGCGAGCCGTACAGAGCCAGTGAGAGATTCTTAAGCGGCGGTTTAGTTTTGCTGGCACGCCACGGGCGAGGGCCGTCAAGCTGACGCAGCTCGCCGACACGCGCGAGCGCGCTCGGGCACGCCGTTTGTTGGCGAAAATCTCGACGCGCAGTGGCATAGTGTCACCTCGCGGACCCGTAGAATCTCAGTGAGAAGCGGCGCATGGTTGGATCGATACAAAAGCGCATTGGAGTCACACTGGCCGCCCTCGCGGCGCTAGTGTTCCTCGGGGGCTGCGATACGCGTGTGAGCGCCACTGCTGCGACGAACGCACCCGTTCAGTACTCGCACGTCTACGTCACGATCTCGGAAGTCTGGGTCAATGCGAGCGCGACGGCCGGCCCCGATGATGCCGCGTGGATCAAGACGACTCTCGATACGCCGCAGACGATCGATCTCGCGGCGCTGACGAACGGGAATCTCGCGGAATTCGCGAGCGAGCTTCCGGTGCCGACGGGCGCTTACAATCAGTTACGCCTGTTCCTCGTCGACACGAACGCGGCACTCACGTCGTCCGCGCAGAGCGCCGGCGCCCAGTTCAACAACGAAGTCGATTACTTCGACGCCTCCGGTGTCGCGCGCACCGCGCCGCTCGCCGTCCCCAATGCGGCGAACGGCGTCTCGGTGCCGATCAAGCTGGACGTGTTGACGTCGCGGGACGCCATTTTCGCTGCGTTGGCGGCGGCCAACACCAGCACGGGCAGCAACGGGCTCTTCAACAACGGCACGAACAGCTCGTTCACGAACGGTGGGTTCACGAGCGGCACCACGACGAACACCACGACGAGCGCGGTTTGCGATCCGCTCAGCGCGCAGTACAACCCGACGCTGTGCCAGCAGCAGATGATCTCGCAGCCGACAACCCCGACGACGCCAACGACGACCACGACCGCCGCGGGCAGCAAGGGCTTCGGCACCACCACCGCGACCGCCGCCGTGGTGCTCGATGCCGGCCGCGATCTCGCCCGTTTCGCCTACTCCAACGTCGTCGGCTTCACGCTGAACGCGCAACTTTCGGGCGTCGATCTCGCAAACGTCGGCACCATTCGCAGTCAGCTCGACATCTCCGCGCTGACGCTCGATCCCAACGCGAGCCGGCCGGACGTCCAGGTCACCGCCACCGCGCCCGACAGCGCCAAGACGCGCAACCTGCCCGTGCTCAGCGCGCCGCTGCGCGCAGACGGCACGTTCATCCTCTATCCCTTTCCCGTAGGGAAGAATTCGCCGACGACCTACGACCTGGTCGTTCATGGCCCCGGCATTCAGACGATGATCATCAAGTCGGTTCCGGTACAGCCCGGCTCGCCGACTTCGGCCGCCACCGTGAATCTCAACAACGCCGCGGTCGCCCCGGCTGCAGCGACCTATCCGGTGAATGTCGCGCCGGCGAGTCCAGTCGCCGCGCGCGGTGCGCACATCGGCTTCTATCAGACGCTCAGCGGATCCGGTGAGCTGCCCTACCTCATCGAAGAGCGCGCCGTGGACCCGGTGAGCGGGCTCTTCGCCCTCGACCAGGTTCTCCCCAACGATGTCATCGCATCCGGCACGTTCAGCTCGGGGGCGAACCTCACGCTGACGACCTCCGTGCCGACCGAAGGCACCGGCGCGTACCGGATCGCCGCCTCCGGAGCGGTGTTCGGCCAGGGCGATTTCGGCGGCACCGTCACGCCGCCGGCGAGCACGACGACCACCACGACGACGTTCACGGCTCCGACATTGAACGTCCCGAGCGGCGCGACGTCGGGAACCCTCACCGCGAACATCACCGTGGCCGGCCCACAGAAGTACGACAAGGGGATCGTCCTGGTCACACACGACGGCGCCATCGTGTCGGCGACCGCGCTCGATTCGCTGCTCGTGCCGGCGCAGGCCTCCGGAACCCTGACGATCAGTCCGATTCCGGCGGGCGCCGCGGACGCGTCCTTCGACGCGGGCACCTATTCGGCGGAAGTCTGGGTCTGGAATTCGATCGATCCGACCGGAACATTCTCGAGGCAGCCCGCGACCGAGCTGATCGACCTGCGGGCGACCGACGCGGCGACCGCGGCGCTGACCGTCAACTAGCGGCCTGGCCGGCGCGCCGCCGGCGCGCGTCGCCCATCCTGTCGCCCTTCTTTACACGTCCGCGACGTGGGTCGCGCCGTAGCCGCGCAACTCCTTGACGCGCACGGCGCCTCGCTCCGGTGGCATGGCGGTTGCTTTCTTCGCGATACAGCCCGGCCGTCGCGCTTGGACGGTCCTGCGCTAAAAAAAGAACACCGGGATCTTTCGTGCCTGTGAACCGCACGGCGTACACGTGTCATGGCGTGTCCAGCTCGATCAGGGGCAGGCGCGCGCTGCCTCCCGTGTGACCATCGTCGATCAGCATTCGTGACGAGGATGAAGCAGAAAACTGGCGGGTCTGGTGGTGGGTTCGGCGTCTGTGGTGGTCGCTGGCTCGCTGCCAGACTCGCCGCTCGGGGCGCAGCCGTTGGCCTGGTCGCGGTCGCCGCGATGGTGGCTTCCGCGGCGACCGGAGCACCGCGGGCCGACGCTGCCGCGGATGCCGGCGTACCCGTCCTCATAGCGACAAGCGCGGACGCGGATGCGCGCATGCCCGTCCTCGCCACACCGAGCGCTCGCGCCGCTGCAAGACCGCCGATGGTCACGGGGGCGGCACTCGGAGCGGCCCCGGTCCTGTCCGGCGCAGCGCTCGCCACGCGGACACCGTTCGCGCCGGATACGACGATGGGTGCCGCGAGGCCGGCGCGCACGATGGTCATCGATCCACCGCGCGCCATCCGCGATTTCGCGCTCACCAACGAGGACGGCAAGCCGGCGCGGCTCTCCGAGCTGGCCGGCGCACCGGTTCTGGTGTACTTCGGCTTCGCGCATTGCCTCTCGATCTGTCCGGCCGCGCTCACCCAGTTGCGCCGCCTCGAACTCAACCATGCGCGCGAGCTGGGGCGCACCCGCATCGTGGTCATCAGCGTGGATGGCGAGCGCGATACGCCCGCCGCGCTCTCCGAGTGGCTCAAGCCGATCTCGCCGACGTTCATCGGTCTCACCGGACCGAGCAACGCCGTGCACGAGATCGCCGCGCAGTTCTCGGCCCCGTTCTTCAAGGGCGTGACGCAACCCTCTGGCGACTATCTGGTCGAGCACAATTCGCAGGTGTTCCTGCTCGATTCGGAGGCCCGGCTGCGCGCGACGTTCATCGACGCGCCGGCGGAAACGATGGCCGAGGTGACGCAATCCGTGGCCGCCGAGTCGGAGCCGCAAGACGCGCGGGCGAGCGACGCCCAGTCGTCGCGATCGAGGACGGAACGATCGGCGCGCCGGTGAAGGGCGCCACAGCAATCGCCAATCGCCAATCGACGCGATACGCTCACGCGCGGGAGCCCCGGTCGGCAACGACCTGCAGCTCGATGACAGCGCCCCGCACGCTCCCGCGCTATTCTCATTGCATGAAAGAACGCCGTTCTGCATCCGTCGGCATCGTCGGCGGCGGCCCCGTCGGCCTGTGTCTCGCGATCGATCTCGCCTGGCGCGGCATCGACGTTGCTGTCATCGAGCAGCGCTACCCGGCCGAGCCGCCGAGCGTAAAGTGCAATCACATCTCCTCGCGCACGATGGAGATTTTCCGGCGCCTCGGCGTCGTCCGCGAGATTCGCGACGCCGGCTTGCCGCACGACTACCCGAACGACGTCGTGTTTCGCACGCGCGCGACCGGTTACGAGCTCACGCGCATCCCGATTCCTTGCCGGCGCGACCGGTACAGCTCGAAGTCCGGCCCGGACACCTCATGGCCGACACCCGAGCCCGCGCATCGGATCAATCAGATCTTCTTCGAGCCCATCCTCTTCCGCCACGCGAAGCAGATGGCGAAGATCACGCTCATCAACCGCGCACGGGCCGACGCCTTCGACCAAACCCAGGACGGCGTGCACGTGAGAGCCACCGATCTCGACTCGGGCGGCTCCTTCACGCTCGACTGTCGATATCTCGTCGGCTGTGACGGCGGACGTTCCGGCGTGCGCCGGCAAATGGGCGCCAGACTCGCGGGCGACGAAGTCATCCAGCGCGTGCAGTCGAGCTACATCCGCGCGCCGACACTCCTGGCGCTGATCACGCCGCCGCCTGCGTGGATGAGCTATCTCTACAACCCCGAGCGCGCCGGCAATCTCATCGCGATCGACGGGCACGAGAAATGGCTGATCCACAACTATCTGCTGCCACACGAACAAGACTTCGAAGCAGTCGACCGGGATCGCTGCATTCGCACGTTGCTCGGCGTCGGCAGCGACTTCCAGTACGAGCTGCTCGCGAAGGAGGATTGGGTCGGCCGCCGCCTCGTCGCGAACCGCTTGCGCGAGCGACGCGTGTTCATTTGCGGAGATGCCGCGCACCTGTGGGTGCCCTACGCGGGGTACGGCATGAATGCCGGTATCGCCGACGCGATGAACCTGTCGTGGCAGTTGGCCGCTCACCTGAAAGGCTGGGCGCCTGAAGCGATCCTCGATGCGTATCAGCGGGAGCGTCTGCCGATCACGGATCAAGTGTCCCGGTTCGCGATGAAACACGCCGAAGGCGCCATTCACGAACGCACTCACCTGCCGCCCGAGATCGAAGAGGACTCGCCCGTCGGCGCGGCGGCGCGTGCGCGTGTAGGCAAGGCGGCCTACGAGCTCAACGTTCAGCAGTTCGCGTGCGCGGGGCTCAACTACGGGTACTTCTACGACGCGTCGCCGATCATTGCTTACGACGATGAGGCGCCGCCGCACTACACGATGCACGACTACACGCCTTCGACCGTGCCGGGTTGCCGAACGCCGCACATCTGGCTCGCGGACGGTCGGTCGCTGTACGACGCAATGGGGCCGGACTACACGCTGCTTCGGTTCGACCCGTCGCTCGATGTGACGCCGTTGACGCGCGCGGCGTCGGAGTGCGGCCTGCCGCTCGCGGTGCTCGATGTTCGCTCGCGAGAGTCAACCCCGCTCTATCGGCACAAGTTGCTCTTGAGCAGACCGGATCAGCACGTCGCCTGGCGCGGAGATGCCGTGCCTGCGCAACCGCGAGAATTGCTGGATCTCGTGCGCGGCGCGGGTCGCCAGGCTGCGAACACCTCGAGTTGACTCAGGCGTATTTCGCGCGCGACCAACGCTGCCCGTCCGGGCAATACCGGACGCGGTTGGCAGCCAGCGATCTCCCGGACTCCACGCCTGGCGCACTCCGCAGCGGCGAACGAAGAACCTTCGGGTCGCCTCTCACGGCCTGCTGATCTTGCGCAATTCTCCCGAGCGAATGCGCGCGAACTTGCCATCGCGCAGCTCGTACAGCACCACCGTGTTGATGAACAGCCGCCCGCCCTTCTTCATCGGACCCGCCGTGAAATCCGGCAAATCTTCCAGCGCCTCGAATTCCGATTGGAGCTCCGCGGCGAGCTGATTGCCGACGGTCGCGACGTTGTTGATCTGGATCGTCCGGCGCGTCGTCGCCTTCACGCCGCGATAGAAGTCGAAGATGGCCTGCCGGCCACGCAGCTCGCGCTTGCCCGCGATCACCAGCGTGACGTCATCGTGATAGAAATCGCCGAAGCCGGTGTAATCGTCCCGGTTGAACGCGTCGATATACGCGGCGAAGCGTTCCGACGTCATGCCGACATCCGGTTTCGCCACGGTGTCCGGCGCGATCTCGCCCGGTTCCAGGATGCGATAGCGCGCGGCGCGGATGCGCGTGAACTGATCGCCCGCAACGTCATACCAGATGAAGTTCTGCGAGCGACGCGTGTCGCCGCGCTTGAACGCGCCGGTCGGAAAGTCCGGCCAGTCTTCGAGCGCGTGCAACTCGGTTTCGACGTCGGCGACGAGGGCGTGCTCGGTCGCGATGACGCCGTGAACGGTCAGTGTCTCGCGCAGGCGCCGCTTGACGCCGCGATAGAACTCGACGATCGCGTCGCGGCCATGGAGCTCGGCGGCGCGGCCGACGAAGTGCACTTCATCCGCGTAGAAGCGGGAGTAACCCTTTGCGTCATTGCGATTGAACGCCGCGATGTAAGAGCGGAAGTCGGCTTCGGTCAGCATGACTGGCGTGGCGGAATGACCGGAATCAGCAAGTGCGAAGCCGTGTCCTCAGCACCTCCCGTGTGAATCACGTGCGTGCCGCGGTTGCGCGTCCTTTCGTGGCGTGCGAACGGCGCATTCGGCAGCCCCTCCTGATACACATCATGACCCTGAATCACGACGCGCAGCCGCTCGCCACGCCGAAAGAGCGTGGACGACGGCCAGATCTCGATGTCGACCGGAACGCGCTCGCCAGGCTTCAACAGCTCCTCGCGTAGATGCGTGTGTACCGGCTGCTGCGGTGTCGAGCGCGCGGCGTCCAGCTCGCGATGACTCACGCGCAACCACCCGAGCGCCACCGGCCCGTTCTCGAGGAGCGCGTAGAACACGAAAGGCACCAGCGCTCCCTGTGCGTCCATCTTCTGAATGGCGACGAACAGGTCCATGTCGTCGGCGTCCACCGCCTCTACAGTCAGGTGCAGCTTCATGTGCCCGGTGAGCTCGGTATCCTCGGCGAACGCATAGTCGAACGTCGCGCGGCCAGTCCGGGCGTCGTAGCGAACGTCGCTCGTCGCGACAGGCGCATCGCGCAACGCGCCCTCCTTCGCATCCAAGTAGAGCTTGCGGTACGTCGTCCGCGCTAGCGGCCACTCCTTCTCCGCCCGCATCGCACCGACGTTCGCGCGCTCGCGCACCTCGATGCGCACCTTCGGCCAAGCCGGCACCACCGTCCCGGGCGCTCTCAAGAAGTGGTCGAAGAACGCCCGCTGGCGCTCGACGTTCGACGGCTCGTAGTAGTAGTGCCACTTCTTGCGTCCATGCACTTCGAGCCACTTCTGTCGCGACCGCATCCGCTTGTACGCCTCGAGTGTGCCGCGCGTGTGCAGCCCTTGGTCCGACCAGCTGGCCACGACGTACGCCGGCACCTCGATCGCCTCGAGCTCGCACTCCTTGCTGGCCCAATAGGCGTCGTAGAGCGGATGCGCGAGCGCATTGGCCAGCGTGTCCTCGGTGCGCGTCGTCGACCATTGCAGATTCCCCGTGCCGCGCACGAGGAACGAGGTTTCCGGGATGCCGCCGTGATAAGCGAACTCGCGATACCAGTCGCTGAAACCTTCGAAGGGATTGATGGCCGCGAGCGCAGGCGGCTTGAGCGGAGCGACCTGCCACTGAATCGCGGTGAGATACGACACGCCGGTCATGCCGACCTTGCCGTTGCTCCACGGCTGCTCGGCGATCCACTGAATGAGATCGAAGCAATCCTCGGCCTCGCCCATTCCGCCATGACGCAGCTCGCCTTCCGAGTACCACGCGCCGCGCGGGTCCGGATACACGATCGCATAGCCGCGCGGGCACCAGTACATGGGGTCCGGCGCTTCGAACGCCGTGTAGGCGGACATCCAGCCGGGCGCGATGCCCGCTTCGGGCCAGGCGAGTCGATCCGACGTGTTGTGCTTGCCGTAGGGACTCCAGCCGAGCAGCGCAGGCAAATCTCCGGCCACGCCGTCGGGACGATAGATGTCCACGTAGATTCGCACGCCGTCGCGCAGTCGCACGGCGGCGTTCCGCTCGATGATCAAGTCGCTCTCGCGGACCACCGAATGCACCGGCGGGGGCGGCACCTTCTTGCCGACGACGCGATCGGGATGGACCCCCGGACGCATGATGAGCTCGAATCCCACAGAATCTCCCCTGTGCGTCATGCGCGCATCCTAGCGAGCATTCGGATGCGCGAAAGAGCGCGCCGGCGGAACGGGGCGTCTCGGATCAGCGCACGTCGATCGCTTGCGCCAGCATGTCGATGAACGCCCGGATACGCAGCGGCATGTGACGGCGCTCGAGAAAGGTCGCCGAGATTTCGACAGGCGGGATCTGCCAATCGGGCAGCACCCGCACGAGACGCCCGCTCTGCACCTCGGCCTCGCACACGGCGTGCGTCAGCATCGCGCAGCCGATGCCCGCCACGGCCATCTCGCGCGCGGCGATGATGTCGCTGACGGTCATGCGCGGCGTCACGGTCATGCTGCGGCCGCCGTCGGGCGCGTCGAAAGTCCAGAGCTTGTCGCCCAGCTGACTCTCCAAGGCGATGCAATCGTGCTTGAGCAACTCTTCGGGACGCTGTGGGGTGCCGCGGCGCTCGCAATACTTCGGGCTCGCGTAGATGCCGCGCGGCAGCTCGGCGAGCCGCCGCACGGGCAAGTGCTCGTTGCGGACCCGCCCGATGTAGATGGCGACATCGTAGGGCTCCTCGCTCACGTCCACCCAGCTGTTCGTGACGTGGATCGTGAGCCGCACGTCGGGATACTCGAGCGCAAAGCGCGCCAGGGCTGCGCTGATCCAGGTGCTGGCGAGCCCGAACGGAATGCAGATGCGCATCGTGCCGCGCAGCTGCGACTGCATCTCGGACGCGACCACGCTCGCGTCCGCCGCCTCGGCGGCGATTCGTTGACAGTGCTGCAACAACGCCTGGCCGATCTCGGTGAGCTCCAGCCGGTGCGGCCCGCGCTTCAGCAGCACGGCCCCCACCTGCTGTTCGAGCTGGCGGAGCTTGCGGCTGAGAGTCGCCTTGGGCGTGGCGAGCCTCGTGGCCGCCTGACTGATGCTCCCCGCATTGACGATCTCGAGGAAGAGCATCAGCAGGTTCAGGTCCAATTGTGGAACAGGGCTTTCCAGAGAGCGCACCTACCCCTCGCATTCGCGTGCCTCTAGCCTTCTCTGAACGTAACACATAACCGGTGATTGCAGAGGGGGAAGAACCGTGGCCCGATCGACGCTGCGCGAGCGCTCGTCGCTCCTCATTCCGATCGTCTGTGCGGCAGGAGGCCTCATCGCGCACACCGCGCGCGCCCAGGAAGAGGCCGGTACGCTCGAAGAGGTCACCGTGACCGGATCCCGCATCGTGCGGGATGGGATCACCGCGCCGACCCCCGTCACCGTGGTCAACGCCGAGCGTTTCGAGAACCTCGGCGCGACGAACATCGGGCAGGTGCTCAACACGCTGCCCTCCTTCCGGGCGACCGCCAATCCGCAGACGGCCAACATCCAGCCGCGTGCCGCCGGCACGAGCCTCGCGGACCTGCGCGGACTCGGCACGAGCCGCACGCTCGTGCTCGTGAACGGCCGCCGCTTCGTGCCCTCGACACTCGAAGGCGCGGTGGACCTGAATCAGATTCCGACGCTGCTGCTCGACCGCTCCGAGGTGGTGACCGGCGGCGCCTCCGCGCAGTACGGCTCCGACGCCGTCGCCGGCGTCGTCAACCTCATCCTGAAGAACGACCTGCAAGGGCTTCGCGGTCAGCTGCAGTACGGCCGCACGGAGGCAGGCGACGGCACCGACTATCTCGCGGGACTGGCGGGCGGCACGAAGTTCGCCGGCGATCGCGGGCACGTCACGGCCGCGCTCGAATACGAGAAGAACGAAGGCACCGGGGACTGCTACTCGCGCGACTGGTGCGCGCTCGAGTATCAGGTCATCACCAATCCGGGAACCCCGACGGTGCCGAAGCTCGCGGGATTCCCCGCGAACAACATCTTGCCGCTCGCGCACACGGTGTCGGCCGTGGTGGGCGGGATCATCACGAACGGCCCATTGCGGGGCACGGCATTCCGGCCGGACGGCACGCCGTACCAGTATCAGTACGGCACCGTCTTCCCGAACAACTCGACCTTCATGTACGGCGGCGATGGCGACAATGGCTTCATCCGCGCGCCGCTGATGGTCGTGCCGGTCGACCGCTACAACGGATTCGTCGCGGCGGACTTCGACATCACCGACGGGCTCAAGAGCTCCTTCGAGCTGTCCTACGGCCGCGTCGAGGCGGAGGGGCGCGGAGCACAGACCCGCGACACGAACGCCGGCAGCGTCATCACCATTCGCGGGGACAACCCGTATCTGCCCACCGAGGTGAAGAACGCGCTGGTCGCGGCCGGGCAGCCGTTGACGAGCGCGACGAGCTTCGTGCTCGGCCGCATGGGCGACGACTTCGGCTTCACCGACAACACCTCGCGCACCGATGTCTACCGCGCGCTCGCCGGCCTCAAGGGCTCGATCACGGACAACTGGACGTGGGACGCGTACTACCAGTACGGCGAGACGAAGTACGACCAGATCGTCGAGAACAATCGCATTCAGCAGCAGGTGCCCGGCGTACCGTTGGCGCCCGGCCAGCAGACCCGCATTCAGCTCGCTGCCGACGCCGTGGTGGACCCGGCGACCGGGCAGATCGTGTGCCGCTCGACGCTCACGAACCCGGGCAACGGCTGCCAGCCCGCGAATCTGTTCGGCACGAACAACTTCTCGCAGGCCGCGCGGGACTATCTGTACGGCACGGCGCGACAGAACCAGCATTTCAAGCAGCAGGTGGTCGCGGCGAACGTCCAGGGCGATCTGTTCGAGACCTGGGCCGGGCCGGTGCCGCTCGCGTTCGGTGCGGAGTACCGGCAGAACGAGGTCGACACGACGGCCGATCCGATTTCGGCGACGAGCGGGTTCTACGTGTTCAACAGCTCCATCGTCAGCGGTGAGGTGAAGGTCAAGGAGGGCTACCTCGAAACCAGCGTGCCGCTCGCGAAGGGTAAGCCCGGCCTGCAAGCGCTCGATCTGAACGGCGCGGTGCGCGTCACCGACTACAACACGAGCGGCAGCGTCACGACCTGGAAGTACGGTGTGACGTACGAACCCCTCGGCTGGTTGCGCTTGCGGGCCACGCGCTCCCGTGACATCCGCGCGCCGAACACGGACGAGCTGTTCCGGCCGCGCACGACGGGCTTTCAGACGGTCGACGGCATCCTGACGCCGACGCAAAGCGGCGGTAACACCAACCTCATCCCCGAGTCGGCGGACACGACGACGGTCGGCTTCGCCATTCGCGGCGCCGGCCTGTTCGACGGCTTTCGCGGTTCGGTGGACTATTACGACATCGATCTGACGAACGCGATCTCGACGCTCACGCCGCAGCTGCTCGTGACCCGCTGCCGCACGCAAGGCGTGTACTGCGACCTCGTCGACTTCAACCCGAACGGCTCGGTCGCGCTCGTGCGGACGGTGTTCCAGAACCTCAATCGCCTGCAGACGAAGGGGTTCGACATCGAGATGAACTACGCGCACGCAGTCGGCGGCGGCAGGCTCGATGTCGGGGTGCTCGCGACGCGCCTCATGAAGCTCGCGACGACGGACATTACGGGCCTGACGATCGACCGCGCGGGCGTCACCGGCAACAACGTGTCGGGCGGCGGCGCCGGCCTGCCCCACTGGCAGATCAACAGCCTCGTCACCTACGCAAACGGGCCGTTGTCGCTGAGCCTCGAAGGCCGGTTCATCGACGATGGGCTCTTCGATTCGACTCTCATCGGCCCGGAGCAGAAGGGCTACAACATCGATCTGCCGAACAGCATCAACACCAATCACGTGGCGAGCGCGGTGTACGTGAACCTCGGCGCGCGCTACAAGCTGCCGAGCGCGGCGGAGCAGAACATCGAGCTGTTCCTCGGCGTGCAGAACCTGTTCGATCGCGATCCGCCGGTGGCACCGAGCAATCAGGGCGCGACGAACATGATTCTGTTCGATCCGCTCGGCCGGTCCTATCGCGCCGGCGTACGCATGAGCTTCTAGGGCGCTTGCGGCAGCAGCGAGCGTTCCTCGCGCAGCGGATCGTTCACGGCGCGCGAGGTGACATTGAAGATCATCGTCTCGCGGTTGCCGGCGGTGAACGCGGGCCAGCTCGGAAGGCCCGCGGCGTTCGGATTGCCCGCGCGCGCGAAGGCGAGCCATGCGGCGCTCATCGTATCCGCAACGCGTTGCGCCTCCTCGGCACCGGTGCCGATCAGGCCGGGCGCCTTCGCAACGTTGTCGAACACCAGTGGGACATCGAGCGAATGCGGCGAGCGCATCCGGCCGCCCTCGATCGGTGTTTCCCATTCGAGACGATACAGATACGCGGGCGCACCGCCCTGCTCCGCCTTGCGCACGGCAAGCGTGTTGGCGTTCAGGCCCATCGTCGCTTCGGTCGTGATGGCGAAATAGAGATCGCTCGGCGATGCCTGCGGGTGGCGGGCGCGCCAGCCATCGACGATGTGGGCGACATCCTGTCCAGGCAGCGCGACCGCCAGCTGCTTCATGAGGCCCGGCCAATCGAGATCGAACGCCCCCGGCGGCGGAAACAGGTAGGTTGTTTCGGTCGCGTTGTATCCGAGAAGGATCGGCACGTCGCGCGCGGTATCGGGTGCGTCGGGCGTGAACGGGTGGCGCGGTAAGGAGCGCCCATCGACGACCGGACCGATGCCGAACGGCATGCCGTGCGTGACCTTCTGCAAGGCCTCGAGGATGCGCGCGACGGGCATGCGCTGCAGCTCGGCGAGCTGATCGGCGCGCAAGCCGAGCGCCTCCAGGATCGAGCGCGACATCGCCGTCGCCGCCTCCGGCGTCAGCGCCGTCAGACCGAAGCCGCTCTGCATCGCTGCGCGCTGGAACAGACCGCGCGCGTCGGGCATCGCGAGCAACGTCGCGACTTTGCCGCCGCCGCCGGACTCGCCGAAGATCATCACGCGATCCGGGTCGCCGCCGAACGCCTCGATGTTGTCCCGGACCCAGCGCAGCGCGGCGATGAGGTCGAGCTGCCCGAGGTTGCCCGAGTCGGCGTACTTCTCGCCGCCCGGCAGCGCAGCGAGATACATGTATCCGAAGAGATTCAGGCGATGGTTCAGCGTGACGACCACGACGTCGCCTTTCTTCGCGAGGCGTGTGCCGTCGTACACCGGCGAGGAGCCTGAGAGAAGGGTATATCCGCCGCCGTGCATCCAGACCATCACCGGACGCTTGCCGCCATCGCGCAGGCCGGGTGTCCACACGTTCAGCACGAGGCAATCTTCGCTTGCGCCTCGCGCGGCCGACGACGGACCTACCGAGTGACCTGGCGCAGGCGGATCGAGCTGCGGGCAGCTCGGCCCGTACTCGCGCGCGTTGCGCACGCCTTTCCAGGGCTTCGGGTCTCGCGGGGGCAGGAAGCGATTCGCGCCGCCGGTCGATGCGCCATACGGAATGCCCTTGAAGACGTAGATGTCGGCGTCGCGCGTGCCCCGCACATCGCCGAAACGGGTTGTCGCAACGGGCTCGGTGCCACCGCCCTCGCCACCCCGGCCCGCTGAATCCGACGCCGCTTGCGACGCCGACACCGCGATCGCGAGTGCTACCGCGAGCGCAACGCGGCCCACCCGCTGTGTGCTTGCGTTCATGCCGACATCCTAGTCACGCGCGCTTGCGGCGATGAGTACCGCCGGCGGCAACGGGGGGATGTCGCGAATGGAACGAATCGGCCACCATTCGCACCGGTGTCGCCGCCAGGACCACTCCGATGAACGATTCGCTGCAAACCCTCGAGCACATCCGCAACACCGCCATCGATCTCGCGATCCGCTTCGGACCGAAGCTGCTCGCCGCGCTCCTGATCGTCGGCATCGGCGTGCTCATCGCGCGCTGGGCAGGCCGCTGGCTCGAGCGCGGTCTCGCGCGCATCGAGCTCGAGCCGCCGGTGCGCCTCCTGTTGCTGCGGATCGGACGCGTGCTCGTGACGCTGCTGTTCGTCGTGATCGCGCTGCAGAACCTCGGCGTCGAGCTGCTGCCGCTCGTGGCCGGCCTCGGCATTGCCGGCGCCGGCATCGCGCTCGCTCTGCAGGGCGTGCTGAGCAACGTCGCGGCCGGCTTGTCGATCATCTTCACCAAGCCGTTTCGCGTCGGCGAGTACATCTCGATCGTCGGCGAAGAGGGCCGCGTCGAGACGATCACGCTCTTCAGCACGACGCTCAGCCACCTCGATCGCTCGCTGGTCGTGATCCCGAACCGCAAGATCGTCGGCGAGATCCTGCACAACTTCGGACGCATGCGGCAGCTCGATATCCGCGTCGCCGTGTCGTTCGATGCAGATATCGACGCGGCGCTTGCGGCTATCGATGAAGTGCTGCGCGACAACCCACGCGTGCTGCACGACCCGGCGCCCTTGCTCCAGGCCGCGCGCCTCGGCGAGTGGGCCGTGAGCATCGCCGTCAAACCGTGGGTCGCCGTACCGGACTATGCCCCGGCCACGGGCGAGCTCAACCGGGCCGTGCTCGAAGCGCTGCGGCGCAAGCGAATTGCGATCACCTTGCCGCAACGGGAAGTGCGCCTCATCGGCGCGCACGCAAGCTAGAGAATAGAAGCGCCGCTCCCCTGAAGTCGGGAGCGGCGCTTGCGGACGCAGGCCGAAATTCGCTGACGGATCGGTAAAGGGGTGTCAGAGCGGCCACCCGACAACGATGCGCGTGCGATGCATGCGAGACATTCGGATTTCTACGGACGTCGCCGCGTGCGCATGCGACTCTGTGATGCGACTCTCGCCGGCTTGCGCATTGGCGTGAGCTACGGCACAGTCGGCCGCACTGCACGCGGGCCACTTGGCGTCCACCGTGTCGGGCAAGCCCCATCCGCGCCCCTTCGCGGCAGCCCGCCAGCCAAACGCGATTCTGCAATTCACAGCATGGAAAGGTGATCGTCGTGAGCACCCGGGAGCCCCCATCGTTCGAGCGCGCGGCGCGCATGCTGCTGGTGCTCGGCCTCATCGCTGTCGCCGCCGCCGGCACGCTGATCGCGAGGGTTTCCTTCGCCGATGACTCGGCGAAGTCCACGCCCGCATCTGCCGCTCAGCCCGCGAACGAGCGCTACACGTTTTCGTGGCCCATCTCCGGCGACCCGGCGCTCGCGCCTCGCGGCGGCACGACGCGCGGCCCCGAGGTCGCGCTCGACAAGACGCCGTCGGATGCGTGGCGGGCCTTGCAGGCACCCGGGCTCTCGCCGCTCGAGCGCGACCGGCGCGCGATTCTCGCGATGGCCGGCAGCTATCGCGTGACCTTCGATTTCCTCGAGATCACGCCGTTCGCATCGGACGCGAAGCGCGATCGGCCGTATCAGTCCTGGGGCACCGAGCGGGTCTACGTCGATCGCGACGACGGCAAGTTCATCAGCCTCTCGCACATTCTCGAGATGCGCATGGTCGACAAGGACGGCAAGGTGAGCGAGCCGTTCGTGACGAAGCACTGGCGGCAAGACTGGCAGTACGAGCCCACCGAGCTCGTCGAATATCTCGGGCGGGAAAGATGGGGTCGGCGCGTGCTGCGGCGACAGGACGTCGCCGGCAAGTGGTCGCAGACGGTGTACCAGGTCGACGAGTCGCCGCGGTACGCGAGCCTCGGCAAGTGGGAGCATTCGCCGAGCATGTCGACGTGGCTCAGCGCGGAGACGTGGCGTCCGCTGCCGCGGCGCGAGTGGAGCGTGCGCAAGGACTATCACGTGCTCATCGGCACGAACCGGCACACGATCCTTCCAACGGGCTGGGTGCAGGAGGAGAACAATCTGAAGGGCGTGCTGACGGAGGACCGCAAGTTGTCGTCCGAGCAGCCCTATCTCGCGCGCGAGTACGGAGTCGCGCGCTACGAGCGGCTCGGGATGCCGGATTTCGCGGCAGCGGATCAGTATTACGAGAGCACGCGCCAGTTCTGGTGGCAGGTGCGGGATGCGTGGGCGGCGCGCTTTCGCGCGACACCGCAGATCACGCTGAAGGCGCCGGTCGATCAAGCCGGACTGTTCCGCCCGCTGTTCGAGCACGCCGACAAGCTCGCCTCGGGCCAGAAAGTGAGCGACCAGAACACCGCCGTGATCGATGAATCTCTCCGCAACATGGGAGCAGGCTGATGGCAACACGTGGATTCACCGGCCGGCCGCGGCCGCCCGGCACGACGGGTCGACTGCCGCCCGGGCAGTCGCTGACGCAGGACTTCCCGGTGCTATCGGCCGGTCCGACGGAGTTCGTGGATCTGAAGGACTGGCAGTTCGTGTTGAAGGTCGGCCCGAAACCGGTCGCGTCCTGGAGCTGGGCCGAGTTCAATGCGCTCCCTCAGACGAGCTTCACGCGCGACATTCACTGCGTGACCAAGTGGTCGAAATTCGACACGCTCTGGCGCGGCGTGCTCATCGACGACCTTCTCGATGCCGCAGACCTCACGCCGCCGACGAAGTACACGCTCGCGCATTCGTTCGGCGGGTACACGACGAATGTGCCGCTCGCCGATCTCGTGGACGGCAAGGCGATGATCGCCACGATGTACAACGGCCAGCCGATCACGCCCGACCACGGCGGACCGGCGCGCCTGCTCGTCCCGCATCTGTATTTCTGGAAGTCCGCCAAATGGGTGAACGCGCTCCAGTTCACGGAGCGAGACGAGGCAGGCTTCTGGGAGCTGCGCGGCTATCACATGTACGGCGATCCGTGGCGCGAGCAGCGCTTCACCGGTGACTGACGAAGCTTCGCCAGCCGTGACGCCGACAGTGCGCGAGCGGTTGCGCTGGCAGACCGCGACCATTCGCCGCATCGAGCGGCGAACGTCGACGGTGGTCAGCTTCTTTCTCACACCCTCGCAGCCGTTTGCCTTTGTCGCGGGTCAGCACGTGGACGTGCGACTGACCGCGCCCGATGGATATCGGGCCGAGCGCAGCTATTCGATCGCTTCCGCACCGGAGACGTCGGAGCTCATCGAGCTGACGATCGAGCGGCTCGATGACGGGGAGGTGTCCCCGTACTTTCACGACGTCGCCGCGATCGGCGACGGGATCGACCTGCGCGGCCCGATCGGCGGCTACTTCGTGTGGACCGTTGCGGACCCTGCGCCGGTCATGCTGGTCGGAGGCGGTTCAGGCATCGTGCCTTTCATGAGCATGTTGCGCCATCGCGCGCACCACGTGCGCGCCATGCGAGCGGCTGAGACGACGGACGGTCCGCGAACGGCGCCGCCTCGCATGCTGCTGCTGTTCTCGGCGCGAACCTGGGACGACGTCATCTATCGCGACACGCTCATCGATCTCGCTTCCGCGCGCGACGGTTTCGAGCTCGCGATCGCGCTGACCCGCGACTCGGCACGACGGGCGGGCGACTACTCACGCCGCGTCGACACGCCGATGATGCGCGAGCTGCTCGCGCGACTGCCCGAGCCGCCGCGTCAGGTCTATATCTGCGGCTCGAATCCCTTCGTCGAAGCCGCGTCGCAGGCGCTCATCGCGGCGAACGTCCCGCGCAATCTCATCCGCACCGAGCGCTACGGCGGTTGAGGGCTCAACCCCACTGCGCGAGCTCGCGCTGGAGACGGGTCACGTCGTACGAGGCCAGCTCCATCGGCACTTCGGCCTCGATGCGCTCGGTGACCTCCTTGTGCAGCGACTTGCGCAACGTGCCGAGCACCTTCGGCGGCGCGACGATGATCAGTCGCTGAAAGCGATTGGCGTGCGCTTGCTGGTACAGGGCGTTGGCGATGTCGCTCGCGAAGCGATCTTCCGCGAGCTGGTGCCAGTCGGTCGGCTCGAAGGCCCCGCGCAGGGTTTCGACATCGGCGCCGGCGCGCCGCCCCGGGCGGTCCGTACCCTGTTCGTGCGTCGGCGGGTTCTCCTGCTCGAGGATGCGCTCCGTAACGAGCTCGGGTCGCTGCACCGTGCCTTTGTTTCTGAAGAAGATCGCGCGAGCCCCATCGCCGACGAGAACGAGCGCATCGTGAGGAATGCCTGGCTTCTGCATGCGACTGCTCCTGACCGAGAGAGCGCGAAATCCGCAAGGAACGCGCCAGCGCCTGCATGCGTACGGGACCGCGCGCCCGGGCGCACGGTTCCGGCGCCGCCGGTCCCTAAAGGAGTGCACCGACCGCGCCATTTGCGCACCGCAGCGGAGGCGTTTGCTCGACCTCGGCCGCCGCGGCGGGCGACGGAGCGGCCGTTCGCCCCGCGCTCCCGCTTGCGCTAGAGTTTCACGCGCTCAGAGCTGACAGAGCTCGTGGAACGTCCATGGAACAGAAGCGCAAGGTCATCCCGCCCGTCTATTTCTTCCTCACCTTGGTCTCGATGGCAGCGCTGCAATGGCTGTTGCCCCTCGCCCGAATCGTCACGCCGCCGATCTCGTACGCCGGGATCGTGCTCATCGTCGCCGGCATGTGGCTCGGCGGGCATGCGTTCCGGGGCTTCAGCAAGGCGGGCACGCCGGTCGTTCCGTTCGAGCGGTCCACGGTGCTCGTGACGGATGGCTCCTATCGGATCACGCGCAATCCCATGTACGTCGGGATGGTGATGATCCTCGCGGGTATCGCGCTCCTCCTGGGCACCGTCGGGCCATGGCTGCCGATTCCGATCTTCGTGTGGGTGATTCGCTCGCGCTTCATCCTCGGCGAGGAGCGGTTCCTCGAGGAGCTGTTCGGACAGCAATACCTCGAGTACAAGAGCCGCGTACGCCGCTGGCTGTAACACTGCCGAGCGCAATTTCGATCAAACGCGCCGCCGCTCGCGCGCGCATCCTGCGAAGCGTGCCTCGCAACGAGTCGTGACCCGCACATGACACCTGTGCAGAAAGCGCTCTGGTATGTCGAAAGCCACTTCGCCAGCGAGCTCTCGCTCGATGAGATTGCCGCCGCGGCCGGCGCGTCGCGCTACTACATCACGCGCGCATTCACGGCAGTCTCCGGCCAGCCGCTCATGCGCTACGTGCGTGCACGCCGTCTCAGCACGGCGGCGCGCGCACTGGCGGACGGCGCTCCCGACATTCTCACGGTTGCACTGGATGCGGGTTACGGCTCGCACGAGGCCTTCACGCGCGCCTTCGCCGACCACTTCGGCATCACGCCCGAGGCGGTCCGCGCGCAAGGCGCTCTCGCCAACCTCGACCTCGTGGAGCCCATCCGTATGGACCAGACCCCGCTCGAAACCCTGCAACCTCCCCGCTTCGTCGGTAGCAAGCCGCTGCTGATCGCCGGCCTGAGCGAGCGCTACACGTGCGAAACCAGCGCGGGCATTCCGGCGCAATGGCAGCGCTTTCTGCCGCACTTCAACCGAGTGCCCGGGCAGATAGGCAAGGTGGCCTACGGCGTCTGCTACAACACCGACGAGGCCGGCAACATGGACTATCTCACCGGTGTCGAGGTGCCGGACTTCTCACGCGTGCCTGCGGACTGGGCCCGTATCCGGCTGCCGGAACAGCGCTACGTCGTGTTCGATCATCCGGGCCACGTCTCGGGCATCCGTCGAACGTGGGCGACGATCTGGAGCGCCTGGTTCCCCTCTTCCGGGCACGAGCCGGCGGACGGCCCGACCTTCGAGCGCTACGGCGAGCGCTTCGACTCGCAGACCGGCAACGGCGGTCTGGAAATCTGGATTCCGATCCGTCACTGATCCGGCCGGCGCCGATCCGGCCGCCTGCCAAGGAGACCCGCGCCGGGCGCGATACGCCCGTACAGCGGTGATCTTCTCGGCAGCCGATGCACGGCCGAGCGAACGCGGGCAAGGTACGGCCCGTCATGAACACAGGACGCCGCTCGGTCGTCATCGCAGTGCTCGTCCTTGCCGCGCTCGTCACCGCGGGCTTCGTGTACGGCTCGATTCGCACGGCCCGCGTCGAAGCGCGGCTGCTCGAGCTGCCGGCGGACGATATTTCGGCTGACGAGACCCTCGTCGCTTTCGCAACGGCGCGCGGCCCGTACCTGTTCGTCGAGAACTGTGCCTCGTGCCACGGCGAAGACATGCGAGGCGACCCCAAGCGCGGCGTCCCGGACTTGCAGGACGCGATCTGGCTCTACGGCGACGGCAAGATCTCCGAGATCGAGAACACCATCCTGTACGGCATCCGCTCCGGCCATCCGAAGGCGCACAACGTCACCGACATGCCGGCGTTTCTGCGGACCGGTCAGCTCGCGCGCGCGGAGATCGACGACGTCGTCGAGTACGTGCTCAGCATCAGCAACCAGCCGCACGACCCCGCCGCTGCCGAGCGAGGCGCCGCGCTCTATCAGAACAAAGGCAACTGCTTCGACTGCCACAGCTCCGATGCGCTCGGGAATCCGGATTACGGCGCGCCGGCGCTGACGGGTCCCGCCTGGCTCTACGGCGGCAGTCGCGCCGAGCTCCGCCGCTCGGTGGACGAGGGTCGGCACGGGCTGTGTCCGTCGTGGATCGACAAGCTCGGTCCGGCGAACGTGCGCGCGCTCGCGATCTACCTTCACGAGGTGGTGCGCCACGCGGCGCCGCCGCCGCCCGACAAATAGCAGCAACACTGGCGAAGGGGAGCACCGTTTGTCGTTTCTCGATTTCTCCCAAGCGCACACGCGCCGCTCGCTGACCCTCCTCGCCATCGGCGCGCTCGTGGGGCTGGCCATCGCCGGCTACGGGCTCTTCACCGCGCAAGGCACCGCGACCCGGCGCATGCCGGCCGAAGCCATCGCGACGGTGAACGGACGGCTCATCCTGCGCACGGATTTCGTCACGCAAGTGCAGACGCAGTTCGGCGTGCCGTTCGCGCAATCCACGGAGGCGCAACGCCAGCGCGTGCTCGATGACATGATCGCCGAAGAGCTCATGGTTCAGCGCGGGCTCGAAGCGGATCTCGCGAGCTACGACCCCGAGGTGCGCCAAGCGCTCGTGAACGGCGTCGAGCTGCAGATCTTCGCGGATGTGCTCGCGCGGCAGCCGACGGAGCAGCAGCTGAAGGACTACTACGAGAGCCACCGGGAAAGATACGTGCGCGACGGCATCATGCAGCTCCGCGATCTCATGATCCCGGCGGGCCAGGGCTCGCAGCAGTCGATGGAGCCGGCGTTGCACGTTGCGGGCAAAGCCGTCGACGCGCTCCGGCGCGGTAAGCCGCTCGAGCAGGTGATGAGCGAGTACGGGCTGCGCGATTCGCGGAAGCTGCTCGACTCGGGTCACGTCGATACGGGCGACGTGTTCGACTTTTCGGCGAAAGCGCGGCTCGATCCGCACGTGTTCGCGGTGGCCGCGAAGATGAGCGCCGGGCAGACGTCGGATCCGATCGTCGTCGCCGATGGCGTGCACGTCGTCGTCATGCTGAAGCGCGATCCGCCGCGCCAGCGGCCGTTCGACGAAGTCGCCAACGATGTCTGGACGGACCTGAAGAAAGATGCGCAGGACCAGGTGCGCAAGGCCAACCTGAAGTATCTCGCCGGCAAGGCCGACATCCGCATCGCGGAGCACAAGTGGTGAGCCTGCTCACGCGACTGCGCCAGGCCATTGCAGCTGCGGCCGCCGAGCCGGTCGCGCAGCCCGCGCGGCACCGCCTCGCGCGCGACCTCTCGATTGCGCCCCCAGCGCTGCGGCATCTTCGGCGCGCCGCGCCTACCCTACCCCTCGCGCGGCGCCGCCTCGCGAGCGCGGTGACGAGCGCGGCGGGGCTGGCGCTGGCCGCTCTTCTTGCGCTCGCGCCGCTTGCGGCGCATGCGCACACGAAAAGCGAGACGTACACGGTGTGGCACATCGCCGGCACCTCCGTGCGCGCCACGTTCTCGATCCCGCTCGTCGAAGCCGATCGTCTCGCGAAAGACGGCGGGCGCGCCTCGAACGACGACATCACGCGCTACCTCGCCACGCACGTGTGGGTCACGTCGAAGGCAGGCAAGTGCGCGCTCGCCGGGCCGGTCCGCCCGGTCGCGGCCACCGAGCAGTTTCGCCGCTTCGACCTGGCGTTCGATTGCGCATCGAGCGAAAGCATCGCGCTGCACTCGTCCGCGTTCTTCGAGCTCGTCCCCTCGCACGTGACGCTCGCGCAGATCGAGCTCGACTCCGGCGACATGATCGAGCAGATGATCACGACCGATCATCGCGATCTCGACCTCTCCGGCGGCGAAGCGGACGAGCTGCGCAGCGCGAGCTTCTTCGAGTACATGAAGATGGGCGTGATGCACATCTTCACGGGCGTCGATCACATGTCGTTCCTGCTCGGGCTCGTGCTCATCTCGCGGCGCGCGCGCGATCTCGCGTTCGTCATCACGGGCTTCACGCTCGGCCACAGCGCCACGCTCGCGCTCGCCGTCACCGGCATCCTGCGGCCGCACGCGGAGTTCATCGACGCGCTCGTCGCGTTGACCATCGCGCTCATCGGCGCGGAGAACATCGCGGTGGCGACGCGCCGACCGGAGGTGATCTCCATCGGAGTCGCCTCGCTCCTCACGGTGATGGCGATTGCCAGCGCGGCCGGATTCGG
Organism: Steroidobacteraceae bacterium; assembly: GCA_035760965.1. Taxonomy (GTDB): domain Bacteria; phylum Pseudomonadota; class Gammaproteobacteria; order Steroidobacterales; family Steroidobacteraceae; genus JADGHX01. Next base: position 33,898 of record DASTRY010000041.1, read on the forward strand.
CAGCCTGCCCGCCTCGCTCCTCGCGGGCGCCGCGCTGTTCGGCTCGTGCTATCTCATGATGTCCGGCCACCTGTACGACGCCGCTCGGCTGCGCCTCGTGGTCACGCTGGTGTTCGGCCTCATCCACGGATTCGGCTTCGCGTCGGACCTGCTGGAAATGCGGCTGCCGACCGAGCGGCTCGTCGAGCTGCTCGTCGGGTTCAACCTCGGTGTCGAGGTCGGACAGCTCACCTTGGTCTTCGCGCTCCTGGCTCTCGTTGCCCTGCTCGGACGCGTGCGCATCGCCTTGCCGCGCCCGATCGTCGTGGACGTGCTGTCCTCCGCGCTCGTCGGTCTGGGCATGTACTGGTTCATCAGCCGGAGTTTTAGGTAGCCGTAGATCCAATTTAGGTAGTTGGACCCATGTTTTGCGACGGCCGCGGGGCTAAACTGCGGACGCACATCGGGTCCCGCAGGCGTGTCCAACCGATTTCTCAGCCGTGTTCAGCACCACTGGCTCATCAGCATCCTGCTGGTAGCGGTGGTCACGCGCGCGCTGATTCCGGCGGGGTTCATGCCCTCGACGGAACGGCCGTTCACGTTCGAGATCTGTCCCGACGGGTTCCCGGCCCAACTCCTGCACGACTCTGACCCGCACGCCGCTCACCACCATCACGCACATGGCGCCAGTGGGCCGGCGGAGAGTCAGCACGGCGGTAGCGGCTCTCACGATCACGCCGCTCGTGCCGAGCATTGCGTGTTCGCAGCGGCAGCCGCGACGGGTCCGGCGCCGCAAGCCGCACTGCTGCTGGTGCCGATCGAATCCGCTGTCGTCCATCACCTCTATCGCGCTCCCAGCGCGCCGGCTCTCGCGCGCTATCGCATTCAGCAACCGCGCGGACCGCCCGCGCTCTCCTGACGAAATACGTCCCGTTCGGTGCGGCGTGGCATGGCCACGGCCGTGCGTACTTCGTTCACGGAGAGCTTATGAATGTCCTGTATCCAGGCGGACTGGCATTGCTGCTGGCCGCCGTCGTCGCGCACGCGGAACCAACCGCGCCGCGCACTCTAGAGCAGATCACCGTCACTGCCGATCGACCCACGCTGAGCGCGCCCGGCGAAGATGCCGCGCGGGCCGAGGCCGAGCGCGTTCCGGGCGGCGCAAACGTCGTGGGCCAATCCGAGTATGCGGATGGACGCGCGTCGACGCTGGCCGATGTGTTCGCGCTGACCCCCGGCGTGTTCGTGCAATCGCGGTTCGGCGCCGAAGAAGCGCGCGTTTCCATTCGCGGCTCGGGCCTGCAGCGCACATTTCACATGCGCGGCATCAACCTGCTCCAGGACGGCATTCCGCTCACGCTTGCCGATGGCAGCGGCGACTTCCAGGCGATCGAGCCGCTCGCGCTCGCGTACACGGAAGTCATGCGGGGCGCGAACGCGCTGGAATACGGCGGCACGACGCTCGGCGGCTCGATCAACTTCGTCTCGCCTTCGGGCCACGACAGCTGGGGCCTGCGCTCGCGACTCGAAGGCGGCAGCTTCGCGTATCGCCGCGCGCTCGTCTCGCTCGGCGATGTGCTCACGACGGGCGACTACTTCGCGGCGCTATCGGCGTACTCGCAGGAAGGCTTTCGTGACTGGTCGAAGCAGCAGAATCAGCGCTTCTTCGGCAACGGCGCGCTGCGCCTGAGCGATGCGGTCGAGAGCCGCTTCTACGTGTCGGTCGTGCACTCGGTCTCGGAGCTGCCCGGCTCGATCACCAAGGCACAGCTCGCCGCCGACCCGCGGCAGGCGAACCCCGGCAATTTCGCCGGCCGGCAGCAGCGCGATTTCGATCTCTATCGGCTCGCCAATCGCACAGTGATCGAGCTCGGCGAGGCCCGTCTCGAGCTGTCGGCGGGATACGGATACAAGGACCTGTGGCATCCGATCTTTCAGCTCCTGCAGCAGCGCTCGAACGACTGGTTCGCGGGTGCGCGCTACGTCGACGAGCGCAAGCTCGCCGGACACGCGAATCGCCTCGTCGCCGGCTTCGCGCCATCGTGGAACAGCGTGCACGACGATCGTTTCGTGAACGTGGCCGGCACGAAGGGCGCACGCACGGCGCGCAGCCATCAGCTCTCGCAGAACTACGCCGCCTACCTGCAGAACGAATTCGATCTCGACGCGCGCTGGACGTTCGTGACCGGCGCACAGTGGACGGATGCCGAGCGGCGCTACGACGACCTCTTCCTCGCGAATGGCGATCAGAGCCTCGACGCCGCGTACACGCACCTCGCACCGAAAGTCGGCTTCGTCTGGCACGGGTCCGGCGAGTGGTCCGTGTTCGGGAATTTCTCCGGGAGCTTCGAGCCGCCGAGCTTCGGTGAGCTGACGGGTGGGCCGGGCGTGAGCATTCTGAAAGCGCAAACGGCTCGTACCGTCGAAATCGGCACACGCGGCACGCTGGCCCGCGTTCGCTGGGACCTCGCCGCGTACTCCGCGCGCGTGCGCGACGAGTTGCTCGGCCTCAACGACCCGAACGGGCAGCCGCTCGGCACCGTGAACGCGCCGCGCACGATCCATCGCGGCGTCGAGCTCGGCGCGCAGCTTGCGCTCACCCACGCGCTGTCGTGGCGCTCCTCGTATCTGTGGAGCGATTTCCGCTTCGATGGGAATGCGACCTACGGCGACAATGCGCTCCCCGGAATCCCCGAGCATTTCTATCGCGGCGAGCTCGTCTGGACGGCTCGCGACGGCTATGCGGTCACGCTGAACACCGAGTGGTCGCCGCGCCGTTATGCGATCGACATGGCGACCACCTGGTTCGCCGACCCCTATGCGCTCGTCGGGCTGAAGCTGGCGCGCGACGTCGAGCACGGGCTTTCCTGGTACGTGGAAGGCCGCAATCTCGCGGATCGGCGCTATGCATCCACGACGGGCGTCATTGCGGATGCCAGCGGCATCGATGCGGCGCAGTTCCTGCCCGGCGATGGACGCTCCGTCTACGCAGGCGTCTCGTGGAAGCCGAAGTAGCCCCCGCTGCTCGCGATCACGAGGATGCCGATGACGAGGAACACCACGGCGGCACACCCGTGCACGACTCGCAGCGGCAGACGCTTCGCGATGCCGTTGCCGAGCAGCACGACGGGGACGTTGGCGATCATCATTCCGAGGGTCGTGCCCGCGACCACGCCGGCGAGCGACGCGTACTTCGCCGCGAGGGCAACCGTTGCGATCTGCGTCTTGTCGCCCATCTCGAGCACGAAGAACGCGCACAGCGTCGTCAAGAAGGGGCCGTAGCGGGAAAGCTTCGGCTGCTCCGTTTCGTCCAGGCGGTCCGGAATGAGGATCCAGATCGCCATGGCGATGAAGGAGATGCCGAGGATCCAGCGCATGATGTCCGGCGCGATCAGGTGCGCCACGAACCGGCCCACCGCACCGGCGAGCGCGTGATTCAGCAACGTCGCCGCCAGCATGCCGAGGATGATCGGCATCGGCCGGGAATACCGGGCGGCGAGCACGAGCGCGAGCAGCTGAGTCTTGTCGCCGATTTCGGCGAGAGCGACGACGCCCGTCGAGATGAGGAACGCTTCCACCTTGAACCTCAGGGCCGATGCCGACGCGATGACCCTCGCGCAAGCGGCCCAGCGCCTCGCACGAGAGTCAAAGGTCTCACCAGACACCGAAGTCGCCTGCACCATGGCCGAAGGCCAAGTCTGTTGATGCAGGCCCCTGGCGCGCGGGGCGTCCCGCGGCAGGGAGGCTACTCCCCAATGACGGCGCGCAGTCTACACGAGTTGGCGCGGATTGCGACCGTACGCGGATCGATTCACCGCGTGCCGGCAGCGGTTTCGGCGATCAGGAAGTCGACGACCGAGCGCAGGGCCTCGCGCTCGCTGGCGCCGCGCGAGCGGGCGCTCTCGTACCGCGCGATCTGCCGGTGCGCGCTCGTGCCGCGCGCGAGGATCTGACGGGCGTGTGCGACTTCCCGCGAGCACGCGAGCGCCTCCGCGTCCTCCGCCACGAGCTCGAGCAGCTCATCGAGCAGGGTCGCGAAATCGACGAGCTCGCCCTTCGCCATGTCGAGGAGCTTCGCGTCGAAGCTGTAGCGCATGGCGCGCCAGCGGTTTTCCGCGATCAGCAGGTTGGGATAGCGCCGCCAGCTCTGGTTGGCACGGCGCAGCCGAAACAGCATGCGCACGAGTGACACCGTCAGCGCGGCCAGGCACAGCGAATCCTCGATGCTCGTGCAGACGTCCATGATGCGCGTCTCGAGCGTCGGATAGCGCGAGCTCGGGCGCAGGTCCCACCAGATCTTGGTCGTGTCCTCGATGAGACCGTTGCGGATCAGCGTGTCGAGATGGCGCCGGAACTCGCCGTAGCTCTCGAAGCGTTCCGGCAGACCCGTGCGCGGCAGCGCGTTGTACACGGTCGAGCGGAACGATTTCAGCCCCGTCTGCTCCCCCTCCCAGAACGGCGAGGAGCAGGACAGCGCCAGGAGGTGCGGCAGGAAATACGAAAGCTGGTTCATGAGATCGATGCGCAGGTCGTCGTCATCGATGCCCACGTGAACGTGCATGCCGCAGATCATCAGGCGGCGCGCGGTGGCCTGCATCTCGGCCGCCATCGCCGAGTAATAGTCCTTCTCCGTCGGCTTCTGCACGAGGGCGCGTGAGAACGGATGGGTCGACGCCGCGATGGGCGCGAGCCCGTAGCGGCCGCTCACTTCGACGATCAGCGCGCGCAGCCGCGCCAGGTCCGCACGCGCCTCGGCGAGCGTGCGGCACACGCAGGTGCCGACCTCGATCTGCGAGCGCAGGAACTCCGGCGCGATCTGTCCCGCCCCGCGCTCCGTGCACTCCTTCAGCAGCCCGGACGGTGGGTCGTTGTCGACCTCGCCGGTGTCACGATCGACCAGCAGGTATTCTTCTTCGATACCGACCGTGAAAGGCGGCTCTTTCATTGCCATAAGCGGCAAGTGTAGCCGACGGGATCGTCGCCCAGAACGATCCGTTGGCGGCCGGCATTCGCCGCGGCAACGCGCGCCGGAGTGGCAGGGGGAGACCCGCTAGGTCAGCTGGCTGATCGGCAGCGGGCGGGCGATGAAGTAGCCTTGGGCGAAATCTACGCCGATCCGCTTCAGCTCCTCGAGCACGACCGCCGTCTCGACGCACTCCGCGATGGTCGCGATGCCGAGCGCGCGCCCGACCTTGCTGATGGCCTCGACCATGCTGCGATCCACCGGGTCCGCGCCGATCTGGCCGATGAACTGCCCGTCGATCTTCAGGTAGTCGACCGGCAGCGTCTTCAAGTACATGAACGAGGACAGACCGGTGCCGAAATCGTCCAGCGCGAACTTGCAGCCGCGCGTCTTCAGCTCGCGCATGAAGTGCACGGCATCCGCGAGGTTCGTGACCGCGGCGGTCTCGGTGATCTCGAAGCAGACGGCGCCGGCGATCACCGGGTCCGCGAGCGTCGCGAGCGCGAGATCGACGAACGACTGCTCGTTGAGCGAGGTTCCGGACACGTTCACGGCGAGCGTCGGCAGCGGCGCGCCGCGCTGCTGCCGCTCGCGAAGCAGCGCCACGGCCTTCTGCACGACCCAACGGTCGATGATGGACATGGCGTTGTAACGCTCGGCGGCCGGAATGAACTCGCTCGGCTGCACGAGCTGTCCATCCTCGCCGCGCAGCTTGACGGTCAGCTCGTGGAAGCGCGGGGCGCTCTGCGAGCCGATCGCCGCGATCGGCTGGAAGAACAGCTCGAGCCGGTTCTCCTCGGCCGCGCGCGTCACGCGCGCGACCCAGTGCATCTCGCGATGGCGCCCCGAGATGCCGTCGGAGTCGTAGACGTGAATGCGATTGCGGCCACCGTCCTTTGCCGCGTAGCACGCGATATCCGCGGCGCTCATGATGCTCGCGACGTTCTCCGTATCGCGCCTGATCTCGACGACGCCGATGCTGGCGCCCACCGACAGCGCCGTCGCGCCCCAGACGAAGCGGTAGTCCCGAATGGACTGCCGCACGCTTTCCGCGATGCGCATCGCCTGATCGAGCGTGCAGTTCTCGAGCAGCACGCCGAACTCAGCGCCACCGAGACGCGCGATGGTGTCGCAACCGCGCACGCGTGTCTGCAGCAGCCCGGTCACATCGCGCAGCAGCCGGTCGCCGGCCTGGTGTCCGCAGGTATCGTTGACGACCTTGAACTGATCGAGGTCGATGTAGAGCAGCGCGTACGAGCCCTCGCCCCGCTGGGCGCGCTGCACGGCGGCATGCAGGCGGCTGTCGAACTCGCGCCGATTGATGAGGCCCGTGAGCGCGTCGTGGCTCGCCTGATAGGCCAGCGCGCGCTTGAGGCGCCGCTCCTTCGTCACATCGTGGAACACGATGACGGCGCCGATCATGCGGCCCTGCCGGTCGCAGATCGGTGCCGCCGATTCCTGAATGGCGATCTCCTGCCCCGAGCGGGTGATCAACACCGAGTGGTCCATGCCGTTCGCGTCGGGGCGGTTCTCGCCGCGACCGAGCGCGCGCAGCAGCGGGTTCTCGAGCGGCTCGTGCTGCAGCTCGGTGACGAGGTTCAGCACCTCGCCGACGTCGCGGCCGCGGGCGTCATCGGCGCTCCAGCCGGTGAGGCTTTCGGCCACGGGGTTCATGTAATCGATGCGGCCCTCCGCGTCCGTGCTGATCACGGCATCGCCGATCGATTGCAGGGTGACCTCGGCGCGCTCCTTCTCCTCGAACACCGCCTGCTCGGCGCGCTTGCGCTCGGTGATGTCGTTCAGCGCGCCCTCGTAGCCGATGAGCCGACCCGCAGCGTCGCGAATGGCGCGTGAGTTCTCGAGGATGACGAGCTGCTGCCCATCCCGGCGCCGCGCGAGAAACTCGAAATTGCGAATCTCGCCCTCGATCTCCACCCGGCGCACGAACTGCAGCCGATCCGCGGGATTCCAGTACAGCACTTCCGCGGTCTTCAGCGCGTACAGCTCTTCCGCGCTCGAATAGCCGAACATCGAGACGAATGCCGGATTCACCGACAGCAGCCGCCCGTCGCGGGCGCTCTGATACACGCCCTCGGAGATGCTCTCGAACAGGCCGCGGTACTTCGCCTCGCTGCTGCGCAGGGCTTCTTCCGCCAGCCGCCGGTCGATGGCGATGCCGGCGAGCTGCGCGGCGTGCGCGATCATGTCCGTCTCGACCGGCGTCGGCAGCCCCACTTCGTTGCGAAATACGCCGAGCGAGCCCAGCACCTTGCCGTTCGCCGCCTTGATCGGCAACGACCAGGCGGCGCGCAGGCCCGCATCGAGCGCGGCGTGCCGACGCTGCTCCCAGAACGGGTCCTTCGCGATGTCGGGCACGAGCACGTGCCGCGCGAGATACACGGCGGCAGAGCAGGAGCCGTTGCGAATGTCGATGGGCGCGTGAGTCAGCGACGCGCGCAGCGGCTCGGGCAGGCGCGGCGCCACGATGTAGGCGAAAGAGCGGCCATCCTCGGCGAGCACGCTCACCGAGCACATCGTGCCGACACCCTGCGATTCGATGAGCCGGGTGATCGATTCGAGCACCTCCGGCAACGGCGCATTGCCCGTGAGCTTCTCGAAGACCTCGCGCTCGGCGGCCGCGACGCTCTCCTCGCGCTTGCGTTCGGAGATATCCGTGATGCTGCCGCGCACGAGGCGGCGCGTGCTGCTCGGCAGCCGCACGAGGCGCACTTCGCACATGAACTCGTTGCCGAACGCGTCGCGATGCTGCCACTCGAAGATTTGCGGACCGAGATCGAGCGCCCGCTCGACGCGCATGCGCACCTGATCGCTCGAATCCGAGCCGTCCGGCTGCCGCGGCGGCGAGAGCGCATCCGGCCCGATCTTCAGCAGGTGCTCACGATCGAGCCCGAAGAGCCGCTCGGCGTTCTCGTTGACGTCGATGAAGCGGTTGAGATCGGCATCCAGCACGACGATGGCATCGGGCGCGTGATCGATGAGCAGCCGATAGCGCGCCTCGCTCTCGCGCATCGCCTGCTCCGACTCGCGCCGCTCCGTAACGTCGCGCAAGCACACGACGTACATCTCGCGCCGGCTCAAGCGCGCGTTGCTCACGGCCATCTCGAGCGGGAACGCGCGGCCGTCCTTGCGCATGCCCCACGACTCGCGCGAGGCCAAGTCCATGTGCGTATCGCCGGAGGTTGCGGCGAGCCGCTGCAGGGCCTGCGTGACGCTCTCGTGCTGCGCGATGCGCGGGATCAGCAGGTCGATGCGCTCGCCGACCACCTCGGCCTCGCTGAAGCCGAACACCCGCTCGCCGGTGGGATTCAGGGTGCGGATGACGCCCTCCTCGTCCACCGTCAGCACCACGTCCTTGATGTGATCGAGGATGACCTGCAGATGCTCGGAGCTCTGCGTGCGCACCTCGTGCGCCATGGCGCGCGCTTCGTCCGCCATGAGCCGCATCGACTGCACGATGCCGCGGCGTTCGTCGTCGACGGCCTGATAGTGCGCGCTCACCATGCGCAGCAACGCGCCGACGTCGATCGTGCTGGAGCCGCTGCGCAAGCGCAGCTCGCGGAGTTGCGCCCGCAGATGCGCGTGCAGCTCGGGACTGTCTTCGCCGAAAACACCCGTTACGCCGGTGAGCGTCGTGCTCGCCGTCAGAGCGTCCTGAACGAGAGCGCTCGAGCCGAGCGAGCCCCGTTCCTGGGGGTGCAGGGCTCCCTCATCCTGCGTCTCGAGACGCGCGCGGATGTTCGACGTTTTTGACATAAGCGAGGCGTCCGATCCCAGCGGAAATCATAAGAGGCGCGGCTGCGGGAGCCGCGTGATCCGCCTCGCGCTTTTCGGTCAGGGCTGGGGCTTGGGTGCGACCTGCTGGGCCGCGGGCGGAGGCAGCTCCGGCAAGCCCGCGCCGGCGATGATCGGGATGGAGTAGATCCGCGACACCGACTGCGTCGGCGAGTCACTGATTACGGTCACCGTGACGGAGTAGATGCCGTCGGCAGCCGGATTCACGGTGACGACGTGGGAGATGCCTTTGCCGACGGCGGGCCGCTCGATCTGGCCTGTCTCCTCGCCCTTCACCAGGGTGAGGCCCTGGCTCGCCTGGAACCGGGCGTACATGCGCTCGAGCTCGACGACCGGCGTCAGCGCGAGGCGGATGTCGACGGGCTTGCCCACGACCGGCCGGGCCGACAGGGCGAACTTCACGTCCACGGCCCCCGGAGCCTTGCTGGCGCTGACGGCACTGACCATGTCGGGCGCCTCGGCGGGGCGCGGGACGGCGGGCTTGTCGGATGCCGGCGCCGCGGCCGCGGGATCGGGTTCGGGCGTGCCGCCGCAGGCCGTGAGGCCGGCGGCCGCCATCAAAACGAGCCCCGCCGCCCACCCGGCAGTACCCCTATCGCATCTCGACATTCGCATGACTCCCGCGAACCCCGACCCTTCGTCATTCGTCGCGGTGTTCTTGTGCTCGTGACCGCGACGGGTGCGTGCGAACGATACCGAACCGGCGCCCGGAGCACACGCTCGTATATCTCAAAATCCGGACGCTGCCGCGGGCACGACCGGCCCCGAAACGGCGCGCGGCGGGGCGGATCAAAGACGCGAGATGGCGAGCGACGGCGGGTCGTCGACGGCTGCGACCTGTTCCAGCAGATCGTTGATGTGCCCTTCCCAGTACCGGCCGGTGCCGAACCAGGTGAACGCGCGCGGAAAGGCCGGGTCGGCCCAGCGCGTGGCGAGCCATGCCGCATGGTGCAGCATCCGCAGGGCCCGGAGCGGCTCGATGAGCCGCAGCTCGACGAAGTCGAACTCGCGGAACTGCTCGTAGCCTTCGAGCAGCTCGCGCCACTGCCGCTGCTGCTCGCTCTCGGAGCCGGACAGGAGCATCCAGAGATCCTGGACTGCGGGCGCCGTCATGCAGTCGTCGAGATCGACGAACACCGGCCCCTCCTCGCTCCACAGCAGGTTGCCGAGATGGCAATCGCCGTGCACCCGCAGCTCGCGCACGGCGCCGACCTCGTCGAACACCCGCTCGATTCGCTCGAGCAGCGCATCGGTCGCGCGCAGATAGGATTCTTCGAGCGCCGCGGGCAGGAGGCCGCTGTCGATCACCTGGTCGCGCGCGGCGAACCCGAACCGCTCGACGCTCAAGCGCTCGCGCGTCCGGAACGGCCGCACGCTGCCGACGCGATGCAACCGCGCGAGGCTGCGGCCGAGCATCACGCGCGCCTCGGGGGCATCGAGCTCCGGCGGACGACCGCGCATCCAGGGAAAAACGGCAAAACGGAACTCGCGGAAGCGGAACAAAGTCGTGCCGTTCACGTTGAACGGGGCGGCAACCGCGAGCTCGGCCGCGGCCAGCTCCGCCGTGAAGGCATGCTCCTCTGCGATCTGCGCATCGGACCAGCGCCCCGGGCGATAGAACTTCAGGACCACCATGCCTTCGGGCGTGCCCATCTGGTACACGCGGTTCTCGTAGCTGTTCAGCGCGAAGAGTCGCCCATCGCTCTCGAAACCGAGCGAGGCCGCCGCGTCGAGCACGACATCCGGGGTGAGCCCTGCGAAAGGTTTCACGGCGTCGTCGGGGCTTTTGTCTATCATCGGCAACGGCGAACTCTACGGGGAAACAACACGAATGGATCGAGGCACCATCTTAGTCACCGGAGGCGCCGGCTACATCGGCAGCCACACTGTCCTCCAGCTGCGCGAGCGAGGCGAGCGGGTGGTGGTGCTCGACAATCTCTACAGTGGTTTCCGGCAAGCGGTGCTCGATACGCCGCTGATCGTCGGCAGCGTCGGCGATCGGGAGCTGGTCGCCCGGGTGCTGCGCGATCACAAGGTCGATACCGTCCTGCACTTCGCGGCGCACACCATCGTGCCCGAGTCCGTCGCCGACCCGCTCAAGTACTACGGCAACAATACGTGCGGGACGCGCACGCTCCTCGAATGCTGCGCCGAGGCCGGGGTCAAGCACTTCGTGTTCTCCTCGACCGCGGCCGTGTATGGCATCCCCTCCTCGCCCTATGCCGACGAAACGACCCCCACCGCACCGATCAATCCGTACGGCACTTCGAAGCTCATGTCCGAGTGGATGCTGCGCGACCTCGCCGCGGCGAGCCCGCTGCGGTACGTCTCGCTGCGCTACTTCAACGTAGCGGGATCGGATACGGGCGGACGCCTCGGCCAATCCACCCGCAAGGCGACGCTGCTCATCAAGGTGGCCTGCGAGGTGGTCGTCGGCAAGCGCCAACACCTCTCGATCTTCGGGACGGACTACGCGACCCCCGACGGTACCGGCGTGCGCGACTACATCCACGTCGAGGACCTGGCTCGGGCGCACCTCGACGCGCTCACCTATCTGCGCGATGGCGGACCGTCGGTGGTGCTGAACTGCGGGTACGGGCACGGGTACAGTGTCCGCGACGTCATCCGGACCGTCGAGAAAGTGGTGGCCGCCCCGCTTCCCGTGAAGGAGGAGCCCCGCCGCGCGGGCGATCCCCCGATCCTGGTCGCCAAGGCCGACCGGGTGCGTGCGACGCTCGGCTGGACCCCGAAACTCGATGATCTCGACCTCATCGTCCGCAGCGCCCTCGACTGGGAACGCAAACTTCAGCGCGCTCCCTGGTAGCCGCACCGCTACAATGGACGGCCATGCGTTGGGCCCGTCCTAAGTCTCTGAGCGGCTTGATGCTGCTCGGCCTGTTTCTGATCGCCGCGCCGCTCGTCGTCGCGCTGGTCGATGCCGGCCTGCAAATTCGCGTGCTCGCGAGCACCGGGCAGAAGCTCGTGACCGAGGGCGTCGGGGCCGCGCGCGCCTCGCAGGAGATGTTCAGCAAGATCGCCGAGGTGGAGCGCGCGGCCAAGCTGTACAACGTCCTCAAAACCTCGGACGTTCTCACCGCCTACCGCAACCAGGACGAGGGACTCTCCGCCATCCGCAGCCAGCTCGACCGCCACCTGCGTACGGCGGAATCGCGCAAGACGCTCGAGGAGCTCGGCGATCTGCAGGGAACGATTCGTCTCAGCGTACTGTCCATGCCCCACGGCGCGGCCGATCCGGACGATCTGTCGCGTCGGTTCGCGGAGCTGAGCGCGCTCGCCAATCGAGTCGCGCAGCAGAGCAAGGCGGAGATCGACTCCGAGGTCGCGGCTCTCGAGCAGCAGACGCAACGCGCAAGACGTCGCCTGCTGTGGCAATCGGCATTGCTGCTGCCCCTCACGGTGATCGCGATCATCGCGGTGACGCTCGTCGTGGGTCGCCCGCTGCGCACGCTCGATCGCGCGATCAGCGAGCTCGGCAGCGGCACGTTCTCGCGCGAGATCGTGGTCTCCGGTCCGCAGGACCTCGAGCGGCTCGGCCGCCAGCTCGAATGGCTGCGCGGACGCCTGCTCGATCTGGCGAACGAGCGCAGCCGCTTCCTGCGCCACATGTCGCACGAACTGAAGACGCCGCTTGCGAACATCCGCGAAGGCACGGAGCTTCTGATGGACGGCGCGGTCGGCGAGCTCGACACGAATCAACGGGAGGTAACGGGAATTCTGCGGGAGAACGGCATCAAGCTGCAGCGGCTGATCGAGAACCTGCTCTCGTTCAGCGCCTGGCAGAGCTCCGCATCGTCGCTCGACATCAGCGAGTTCCGGCTGCGCCCGCTCGTCAAGCAGGTGCTCGAAAATCAGCAGCTCACGCTGCTCTCGCAGCGCGTGCGTCTCGACGTGAAGATCGAGGACGTGACGCTCGTTGCGGATCGCGGCAAAGTGCGCCTCATACTGGAGAATCTGCTGTCGAACGCGGTGAAGTACTCGCCGAAGGGTGGGGTCATTCACATGAGCGCGCAGCGCGCCGACGATCAGCTCGTGCTCGATGTGGCGGACAACGGCCCGGGCATCGCGGCCGAGGATCGCGCGCACATCTTCGATGCATTCTATACCGGACGCGCCGCGCGCAGCGGCAGCCTGAAGGGTACGGGCATCGGGCTGTCGGTGGTGCTCGAGTTCGTGAACGCGCACGGCGGCAGCGTGCAGCTCATCGACGGCGAATTCCCGGGCGCACATTTCCGGATCCTCATGCCCATTCACGCCGCGAGCGGCGATCAACCCGCGAGCAGCTCGACACGAGATGCGAAGGACTCACGCGAACATGCCAATGCCGCGTGAGCTTTCGTCGGGGCGCGCGACCTGGCTCTCGCGCGCGGCGTTCCCCACCGCTGCCGCACTGCTCGTCGCGCTCGGGCTCGCGGGCTGTACCGCGGCCGACCTCTTCACACGCAGCCCGCCGCGCGCGGCGGAGCCCGCGCCGGTGGTCGATCGCACCACCGCCGCCGCGATAGTCGTGACGGGCTATCTCGACGGTCTGCAGAAGCTGCTCATGAGCCCGCCCGCCGAGCAGGCCGAGATCGTCGCCGCGGCTCAGCGCGAATTCGAGCTCGCGCCGACGCCGAGTCATCAGCTTCGATACGCCCTCATCCTCGCGACGCCGGGCCACGCCGCGACCGATCAGCCGCGCGCGCAGCGCATGTTGCGCGAGCTGATGGCATCGCCCGCGGCGCTCCTGCCTGCCGAACGCGCGCTCGCCTTCCTCGAGATGCAGAAGGTCGACGCGCAAGTGACGCTCGTCACGGAGAACAAGCGCCTGCAGGCCGCCGCGGCTCGCACGCAAGCGGACAAAAGTAGCGCCTTGGCAAAGCGACTTCAGTCGGAGCAGGATGAAAACGCCCGTTTACGTAAAGAGCTCGACGCCGCGCAGGCAAAGCTCGATGCCATTTCCGATATCGAGCGCTCCCTGTCGGAGCGAAAACCGAGCGCTGAATCACGCTCGCCTTGACGCCAAACGGCGACACGCTCAGAACGTATTAGTATCGGAGGCTGTCGCACAGCCAGTAGGAATTTTCCCGTGCTTCAGCCCGCCGTATATACCGAGAATCGAAGGACACCGATCGTGAACCAGACTGGCAAACGCAAGGCACGCATCCTCGTCGTCGATGACGACCCGGGCCTGCTCCGCCTGCTGACCATCCGGTTGCGCGCGGAGAACTACGACGTCGAAGCCGTCGAGAGCGGCGCGCAGGCCCTCGCGGCCGCCAGTCGCTTCCGTCCCGACCTCGTGATCACCGATCTGCGCATGGACCAGATGGACGGCATCGGTCTGCTGAAAGAGCTGCAGAATCGTTGGCCGGGCCTGAAGGTCATCATCCTCACCGCGCACGGCACGATTCCCGATGCGGTGCAGGCGACGCAGATGGGCGCGTTCGGCTTTCTCACGAAGCCGGTCGACAAGCAGGAGCTGCTCGATCAGGTGCAGAAAGCGCTGCGCATCTCGGGCTTCGGTGCGTCGGATGAAGATTGGCGCGCGGAGATCGTCACGCGCAGCTCGGTGATGGAAGAGAAGCTCGCGCAGGCGCACATGGTCGCGGGCACCGATGCGCGCGTGCTCATCACGGGTGAGAGCGGCACCGGCAAGGAATTGCTCGCGCGCGCGATCCATCGCGCGAGCCCGCGCAAGAACAAGCCGTTCGTCGCGATCAACTGCTCGGCGATGGCGGAGAACCTGCTCGAGTCCGAGCTCTTCGGTCATCAGAAGGGCTCGTTCACGGGCGCGACGCGCGATCATCGCGGCCTCTTCCAGGCGGCCGACGGCGGCACGCTGATGCTCGATGAGATTGGCGACATGCCGCCGCGTCTGCAGGTGAAGCTGCTGCGCGTGCTGCAGGAGAACGTCATTCGCCCGGTCGGCAGCACGGATGCCATCACGGTCAACGTGCGCGTCATCTCGGCGACGCACCGCGACCTGCAGCAGTTCATGACCTCGGGCCAGTTCCGCGAGGACCTGTACTACCGCTTGAACGTCGTGCACATCGAGATGCCGCCGCTCAATCGGCGCCGCGAGGACATCCCGCTGCTCGTCGCGCACTTCCTCGCGCAGATCGCGAAGGAAAGCGGCGTGCGCAAGATCTATGCGCCGGAAGCGGTGGAGCTGCTCGCGACCGCGGATTGGCCGGGCAACATCCGGCAGCTGCAGAACGTCGTGCGCCAGAACGTGGCGCTGTCGCAGACGCCGATCATTCCCGTCGAGCTCGTTCAGCAGTCGCTCGGCGGCGGCCCGGGCCGCCTGCCCTCGTTCGACGAGGCGCGCGACGAGTTCACGCGCAGCTAC
This sequence comes from Steroidobacteraceae bacterium, assembly GCA_035760965.1. GTDB lineage: Bacteria > Pseudomonadota > Gammaproteobacteria > Steroidobacterales > Steroidobacteraceae > JADGHX01. The sequence goes on from DASTRY010000041.1 coordinate 48,999, forward strand.
CTCTCGCAAATTCTGCAAATCACGGGCGGCAACGTGAGTCAGGCGGCGCGCCTCGCCAAGCGCAACCGCACGGACTTCTACAAGCTGCTCGGCCGCCACCAGCTCACGCCGGAGGAGTTCAAACAGCGCTGACATTCATACGCTTCTAGTCATCGCGCTTCGGCGCCGGGTCTCGCGAGGGACCCGGCGCCTTTTTTGTTTACCCGCCGGGAATGATAGTTGCGTGTGTACGGTACCCTGCGTCGAGTCCACGATAACAAACGATGCACCGCGACCTCCCGGAGCTGGCCCGAAACGAATATGACGTGCTCGTCGTCGGTGGCGGAGCCGCCGGCGCGGCCGCAGCGCGCGAAGCGGCGCTGCGCGGCTACCGGACCGCGCTCATCGAGCGCGAAGACTTCGGCGCCGGCTCGTCCGCGCACTGCTTCAAGGTCGTTCACGGCGGTATTCGCTACATCCAGCACGGCGACGTGAAGCGGCTGCGCGCCTCCTGTCACGAGCGCTCGGTGTTCCTGCGACTCGCGCCGCATCTCGTCAAACCGTTGCCGTTCCTCATTCCCACGTACGGTTGGGGACGCAACGGCAAAGGTTTTCTCGGCGCGGGGATGCTCCTGTACGACGTCTTGAGCGCGGATCGCAATCGGCACACACGCGATCGCGCGCGGCGCATCCGGTGGACGCGCTTCTTCAGCCGCGCCGAAACGCTGCGCTTGTTTCCGAGCGTGCCGAGCAAGGGACTCACCGGCGCGGCGGCGTTCGAAGACGGCCAAATGCACAACCCGCCGCGACTCGTGCTCGCCTTCGCGGCTGCGGCGCATGAGCTCGGCGCGAACGTCGCGAACTACGTCGCCGCCGAGCATCTGCTGATTCACAACAAACGCGTGTACGGCGTGGCCGCGCGCGACCTGCTGACGGACGAGCGCTTCGACATTCGCGCGAAAGTGGTGATCAACGCGGCGGGTCCATGGGCGGAAGGACTGCTCCGCGGCGTGAGCGCTGCGGCGGAACGCACGCCCGGCACCTATTCTCGCGACGCCTGCTTCGTCATCGATCGGCGCCCCACCTCACCCTACGCGCTGGCCGTGCCGGGCGCGAGCCAAGATGCCGATGCCATCCTCGCCCGCAGTGCGCGGCATCTCTTCATGGTTCCTTGGCGGGAACGAACGCTCGTCGGCGTCTGGCACTCGGTAGTGCCGCGCGACCCCGATGCCACGGGTCTCACGCGCGAGGAGCTGCGTGCGTACGTCGCTGAGATCAACGCCTGTCACCCCGGCTTCAACCTGCGCGAGTCGGAAGTGGAGCGTGTCGATTTCGGGCTGGTCCCGTTTGGCGATGCGACCGAGCAGCGCCCGGGCAGTCTCAGCTTCGGCAAGCAATCGCGTCTGATCGATCATCGTCGCGTCGACGGCATCTCGGGGCTCGTCACATCGATCAGCGTGCGCTACACGGTTGCGCGCATGGATGCAGTACACGCCGTACACTGCGCCGGGCGTCAGATCCTGAAGCATGCTTCGCGCGATCCACGCCTGCGCCACCTCACGTCCGAGACGATGCCGCTGCCGGGCGGTGCCATCGACGACATCGAGGCGCTCGCCAAAGAAGTGCAGCGAACCCGGCCGGCATGGCTCTCCGCCGTCTCCGCCGCAACGCTGCTCGCGAATTTCGGCACACATATGTCGCGCGTTCTGGCGCTGGCGGATGCCGACGCGTCGTTGCGTAGGTACGTGGCCGGCACCGACGTGACCTACGCCGAGATCGCGTACGCGCTGCGCGAAGAGTGCGCGCAGACGATGAGCGATATCGTGTTCCGGCGCACCGAGCTCGGAACCGCCGGCCATCCCGGCGAAGCGGCGCTCACCGAGCTTGCCGCGTTCATGCAGAGTCGACTCGGCTGGTCGGACAGTCGCACGGCAGAGGAACGTCGCCGCGTCGACGCGCAGTTCGCGCGCTATCTGGCGAGCGCCGAGCGCCCGTGCGACGGCTCGATGACGGGCACGTATGCAAGCTTGCCCATGGACGCGTTCGGAGCGGCGCCCGCGCCGCTCGGTCAGACCGCCTGAGCTGCATCCGGGTCGCGTATGAAAGTCTTCCTCACCGGCGGCACCGGTTTCATCGGCTCGCAGCTCGCGCCGTATGCGCGCAACGCCGGGCACGACATCACGGTTGCGAGCCCGATCAACAATGCGACGGAGAAGTTTCGCTGCGACCTGCTCCGGCGCGCCGGTCTAACAGTCGTGGAAGCGGCGCTCGACGACACCGAGCGCCTGCGAGCTGTGCTTCCAGGTCATGACGCAATCATTCACCTCGCAGCCGCGCAGCACGAAGCGGAAGCGCCGGAGAGTCACTTCCGCAAGGTGAACGTCGAAGGCACGCACAATCTCCTGACGCTCGCTGTCGAGTGCGGCGTGCCGCGCTTCGTTCACGGCAGCACCATCGGTGTGTACGGTAATGCGTCGAACGGCGTGCTCGACGAAACGAGCCCGCTCGCGCCCGACAATCCGTACGGCCGCACCAAGGCCGAAGCCGAGCGCGTCGTGCAGGGCTTCCGCGAACGTATCGAGACCGTCATCGTGCGGATCTCCGAGACCTACGGGCCCGCCGATCTGCGCCTTCTGAAGCTCTTCAAGGCGATCCGGAAGGGGCGCTACGTGACGCTCGGCAACGGGCGCAACGAGCGCCAGCTCATCTACGTCGAGGACCTGTGTCGCGCGCTGCTCGCGGCGGCACAGTCGCGCGAGGCGGTGGGCCAAACGATCATCCTCGCGGGGAACGAGCGCCTGACGACGGACCAGATGATCGCGGCGATCAGCGCCGCTCTCGGCAAACCGCCGATCACGCGCCACATTCCGCTCTGGCCGTTCGACGTGGCGGCGGCGGTGTGCGAGACCTGCCTGCCGCCGCTCGGCCTGAAGCCGCCGCTGCACCGGCGCCGGCTGGATTTCTTTCGCAAGTCGTTCCGCTTCTCGACCGAGCGCGCGGCGCGCGTGCTCGATTTTTCCCCGCAAGTGCCGTTCACCGACGGCGCGCGGCGCACGGCGCAGTGGTATCGCGAGAAGGGACTGCTGAGCTGAGCCTCACTACTCCGCAGCGCTCACCGCGCTCGCCGCAATCTTCTTGCTCAGCACGCGGACTTTCTTACCGTAGAGCAAGAACACCGCGCGCATCAGCAGCTCGAGGACGCTCGTCACCGCCAACCCAACATAATTCAGCGGATTCTTCCAGAACACATACAACTTCAGTGCGAACACCCGCACGTCGCGGAAGCCTGCGAGCTCGAGAATCTGCTGCAGGCTGTACTCGGTCACGTTGTAAAAATGGTCGATGTTGTGGGACAAATTTTCCGATCCCACCAAGGGGTTGGCGCCGTTCATGGCATACACGATCACCCGCCCGCCGGGCCGCAGGGCTGTCCGGCAGAGGCGCAGGAAGTCGAGCGTCTCGTCGAGCGTGAGATGGTTCAGCTCCTGCTCGGGAATGATCACGTCATACGCGGCGCTGCGCCCCTCGAGAAACTCGAACGCGCGCGCCGTCTCGCAGGGCAGGCCGTGGCGCTTCGCGTGCTCGACTTTCGCGGCGTCGGAATCGATGCCGAGCACGTTCGTGTAGCCCTGGTCGCGCAGCATCTTCACGAGATATCCGGGCCCGCAGCTCACGACGAGAATGCTGGCGTTGCGGTCTTGCGGCAGCCGCCCGAGATAGTTCGCACGGTAGTACGCTGTGAACGACTTGAACCCTTTGTCGATGTCCTTCGGCGCCTGCCAATAGGAGTCGAACGGCTCGAGCCGAGCCGCCAGCGCGCGCGGCTCCGGCGTGACCGGGGCAAGCGACGGAAACGGTGCAGGATGGGGCAGCGAGCTCATGGAACAGACTCCCGTTGACAGACCAAGCTTGCGCGAACCTGACGAGTCACGACGTTTTGGCACGCAGGATGCTTGCCTGAGCCCGGTCGCGAGCCCGTCGAAGTGGTCCTGCATGCAAATTTTGTTCTGCAATTACGAGTATCCGCCTATTGGTGGCGGCGGCGGCGTGGTGATGGCCGCCATGGCCACCGAGCTCGCGCGCCGCGGCCACGACATCACCGTGCTGACCTCGCGGGCGTTCGGATTGCCGGCGGATAGTATCGAGGACGGCGTCCGCGTCGTCCGCGTGCCGGTGTTCTTTCGGCGCCAGCTCGCCGTCGCAAACATCCCGTCGATGGCCGCGTACTTGCCGATGGGGTTCTGGCGCGGGCTCAAGCTCGGGCGGCGCCGTCCGTTCGACATCATCAATACGCACTTCGTCGTGCCGAGCGGCCCGCTCGGCATGTGGCTCTCGCGCCGCCTGCAGATTCCGAACGTGCTGTCGGTGCACGGCGGCGACCTCTACGATCCCTCGAAGCCCACCTCGCCGCATCGGCACGGATTCCTGCGTTCGCCGATCGCGAACATGCTCACGCGTGCGGACGCGGTGGTTGCGCAATCGCGCGATACGGCAGCCAATGTGGCGCGCATCTACGGCGTCGAACGTCCGGTCGAGCTGGTGCCGCTCGGCATCGCGCGGCCGCCCGCGAAAGTCGTGGCCCACCGTGCTCTCTTCGGCATCCCCGAAGACGCGTTCGTCATGACCACCGTCGGTCGACTCGTTGCACGCAAGGCCACTCCCGACCTGGTGCAGGTGCTCGCCGCGGCGAAACGGCGCGACATGTACCTGCTCATCGTCGGAGACGGGCCGGACGCGGCGGAGATTCGGCGCGCCGCCACGGAGCTCGGCGTGGCGGCGCGCGTCAAGCTCCTCGGCCATGTCACCGAGCGCCAGAAATATGCGGCGCTGAGCGTCAGCGACATCTTCGTCTCGACGAGCCAGCACGAGGGCTTCGGCCTCGTGTTCCTCGAAGCGATGGCATTCGGGCTGCCGATCGCGTGCTACGACCGCGGCGGCCAGGTGGATTTCCTGTCGACGCCTGAAACCGGTGCGGTCGTGCGACTCAATGATCTCCCGGCGTTCACGCGCGCCGTGCTCGATCTGCACGCTTCTCCGGAGCGACGTGCCGAGATTCGCCGGCACAATCTCGCGGCGGTCGAGACCTACTTCATCGATCGCTGCGCCCGGCGCTACGAAGCGATCTTCGAGCGCGCGATCCTGGCGCGTGCCGGCGCCCTCGAACCGGTGCGGCAGAAGTAGCACGAGATGGGCGGGATCGTAGGTCTCATCGGCGACGGCACTGTCGCCGAGCTGGAAAGCATGGCTGCGCGCATGCCTTACCGTGGCAGCGTGCGCACGTGGAGCCCCGCTCCTCGCGTTCTTCTCGGCGAGCTGGCACTGGGTGACGCGCGCAGTCCCGTCGCAAGCGCAGGATGCTTCGCGTTCGATACGGCCGGTGAGACCACTTCGCGCGACGAGATCGAGCGCATCCTGCAGAAGCGCGGCCCCGCCGGCGCCGTGGCGATCCGGGGCTTCTTCGCGATCGCATGGTGGGACGACGCGAGCCGCTCGCTGCGATTGATCTGCGATCGGCATGGCTACAAGACGCTGTACATCGCCCGGCTGCCGGGCCGCATCGCCCTCGCGTCGGACCTGAAAGCACTGCTCGCCTTGGCCGACGTGGAGGCCAGCGTCGATCGCGACGTGCTGCAAATGTATCTGCGTTCGCGCTCGTTTCCCGCAGAGCGCAGCCTGCTCGCGAGCGCGCAGCCGATCGGTGGCGCAAATGTGTGGACGCTCGAACTGAACGGCGATCTGCGCTGCACGCCGTATTGGACGCCGGTCCGGCGCGTCATGCCCGGCCGCTCGTTCGACGCCGCGGCGCTCGAGCTGCGCGGCATCCTGGAGCAGGTTCTGCATCGACAGCTCGCCGGCCGTGAGCGGATCGCGCTCGCGCTGAGCGGGGGACTCGATTCGGCATCCGTGCTCGCGATGGCTCGCCGCGTGCGGCCGGACTTGCACATCACCACCTACACGGTCGGTCACGGTCGAGACGATCCCGAGATCGTGCGGGCGCGCGAAGCCGCCGCTCACTACGGGACCGAGCATCACGAATGCTTTCTGCCGCCCGAGAAAGTGCCCGCGGAGATGCGGCGCCTCGTCGCGCTCACCGAGGACCTGACCGGCCGCGAGGAGGCGGCTCTGCAGCAGGTGCTCGCGGGCGAGATGTCGCTGCGCGAGCGCGAGTACCTCGTCGGGCACGGCGCCGATGTCGCATTCGCCGGGATGCCCCGCCATCGCCTGATGTGGCTGCGCGATCGCTGTCCGCCGCCGCTGCGCGCCGCGCTCGATGAGGTGTTCGTCTACACGCAGCGTCGCGAGGAACCACGATCGTGGCTCGGTCGCCGTCTCGCGAGTCTCGCCTTTCGCGGGGATCGGCCGGCCATGCCGTCCGTGACGCACGCGAACGAGATCCCCGCGAACATGAATTACGCGAGCCTCGACGAATACTGCTGCTCGACGATCGCGTGGATCGAAGGCATGCGCTTCCACGAACCGGTCGAGATGGAAGGCGACGTCACGATGATCGCGCCCTTCTTCGATCCCGCGGTGGTCGCCTTCGCGCTGAGCTGCCCGACGCGCTTCCTCATCGATGCGCGCAAGCAGAAGCGCGTGCTGCGGGCCGCGATGCGCGGCGTGTTGCCGCCGTCGATCTCCGAGCGCGGCAAGCTCATCCAGCGGATGAAGCACGACACGGAGCTCTCGGACGTGCTCGACGACTTCGCCGCGCAGATTCACTTGCGTGATTCGCTCGCTGCGCGAGGGCTGGTCGCCGCCGAATATCTGGCGACACTGCAGAAGCGCCCGCACGCGACGCCCTACTCGTCCGAGCGCCTGCACATCCTGTGGGCGGCCATCTCGGCGGAGCTGTGGTTGCGTCATTTCATCGATCGCCGCGGCGCCCCCGAGGGCTCGCGCGCAGCCAGCGCGCGCCAGCCGATCAACGTGCCGGCGACGGCAAGCGCCAACCAGCCGGCGCCCATTCCGTAAACGACGCCCGGCAGTCCAAAGCCGCGTGCCGCGAACGCGCCGGCCGCCGCGATGATGAGCGCAAGCCAGCCGTAGAGATTCAGACGCGCGAGCTGCTGCGCGCTGCCGAGCGCCGACACGACGGCGCCCGACACTCCGCTCCACACGCGCACGAAACCGACGAGGACGAGCGCGTACAGCAGCGTCATCGAGAAGGAGTAGCGAGTATCGAGCACCGCACCGAGCAACCATGGCGTCAGCACGAGGACGGCGACTGCCGCGAGCACAGAGAGCACCGTCACGACGGCGACTTCGTGCCGGACCAGGCGCAGGATGGCGGTGCGGCTTTCGCACGCACGTAGGCGCGGTAGCAGCGCAAAGCCGAGGCCGGTTTGCAGCATGCGAAACGGCGATGCGGCAATCGACGAGACGACCGAGTACACGGCGAGATCGCGAATCGAGAGTGCGCGCGGAATGAGCAGGCGGTCGAGCTGAAACAGCGCGCCCACCGCAAGTTGCAACCCGACCGCGGCGAGGCCTTCGTACCAGAGCGTGCGCGCGGCAGCGTGCGGCTCCGCCCCGCCGGTCGCGACCCGCGCTACGAACCCCTTGAACCAGCCGAGCGTCGCCATCGCGATGTAGCCGGCCGCGACCGTGAGTGCGACCGGGAGCGCCGTCAATCGATCCGCAAACAGCACCACCGGCACGGCGACGAGCACGATCCAGTTGTGGATCAGAATGAGAAAGAGCGAAAAACCGAACCGACTGCGCGACTGAAAAAACGCACCGCCGACCCGGTTCACCGCCGCGACGATCACCGTGAGCGCCAGCACTCCCGCGAGCGTCGCGCCGAGCCCGTAAAAGCGCCAGGCGACGAGCGCAAGCACCGCGCCGACGCACGCACTGGTGAGACTGACGCGGCCCAGGAGCGAAGCGTGTGCGCTCAGACGATGGCGATTGACGACGGTCTCCATGCCGAGCGGCCCCGTCACGATGCCGATCTGCACGAGCGCGAGGAATAGCGCGACGCGCCCGTACTCGTCTTCGGGCAGCACACGCGCGAGCAGCAGATTGCCGGCGGCGAACCCCACGCCACCCACCGCGAACGAGACCGCCGACCACAAGGCCGGCGAGCGCCACAAGTGTCCGAGTCGCGCGCGGAGCGTCCGCTCGCGGCTCGCGACGATTGCCTCCAAGGGACCGCCGTCAGTAGTACGGACTGTCGTTGTGCTCGGTCGAACGGTTCAGGACCACCCCGATGACATTCATCTCGGCAAGCATCTCCTTGGCGTTCGACATCGTCCGACGCGCCGTGTGGCCTTGCGAGACGACGAGCAGATGGCTGTCCGCGCGGGGTCCGAAGGCGAGCACGTCGTCCGTTGCGAGGAGCGGCGGCATGTCGAACACGATCACGCGTCGCGGGGTCTCGTCGATCAGCGTCTGCACGAACTCGCCCATGCGCGGCGACGTCAGGAACTCCGACGAGTTCTCAGCGCGGCGCACGTTCGGGATCACCGCGAGACGGCGCACGCCGATATCGTAGATGCACTGGTCGAGCTCGCACTGCCCGGTCAGATAGTCCGTGAGCCCGTAGTCGACGTTCATGCCGAGGTAGCCCCCGACCTGCGAGCGCTGCAAGTCGAGGTCCACGAGGAACACCCACGTGTTCACTTCCTGCGCGAGCGCGAGAGCGAGGTTGATCGCGGTGAGACTCTTGCCCTCGCCGGCGCTCGTGCCCGTGATGCCGACCGAGCGCCAGTTGTTGGCCGCCAGGCGATGCAACACGCGCGTGCGCAGGATCTTGTACGCACGCGTGACGGTGACGTCGGAGACCCCGAGCAGGACGTGATTGCGCTCGATGACCTCCGGGTCGGTGGCGGCCGCACGGAAGTGGCGCGCCGGCACTTCCGGACCTACGACCGAGGGCACGCGCGTGCCCCAGCTCGAGGCGACGAAGTTGCTCCGGGAGCGCTGCTGCTGTTGTTGTTGCGCCGACTTACGCAGCGCGTCCTCGATTACGCTCATGTCATGAAGCTCCGCAGTGTCATCACCACGATCACTGATCCGAATACGGTGCACGCGGCGAGCAGCCCCACTTTCAGGCGCTGCCGGCGAATCGCGCTCGCATCGAGGATCTCCGGGATGACAGCAAGCGGCGATACCGCGAGCACCCGACGCACGTCACGGCTGCCGCGCACTGTCTGGTCCATGGCTTCGGCGATCACCACCGCGGCCAACGCGAAGAGGAATGCAAGGATGATGCCGCCCGCCGCGATGATCGCGCGCTTGGGCTTGGCGGGGTCGACCGGCATCGGTGCCGGTTGCACGATGCGGAGCTCATCGCTGCGGCCGCCCGCAATGGCGGCGGCGGTCAGCTCGGCATCCATGCGGCTCTTCAGGAGCTCATCGTATTTGTTGCGAGCCAGCTGGAGGTCGCGCGTCAGGCTCTGATATTCGCGCTCGACCATCGGCGTCATCTCGACCCGCTTCTCGAGCTGCGCGAGCTTGGCGCGCAGCTCGTTGCCGCGCGCCGTCAAGGCCGCGATCTGGGTATCGATGCCGTTCATCTGCGTCTGCAGCTGCACCACGGTCTGCGTCGGGCGGAGCGTCGAATCGGCCTTCTCGCCGCGCGCGATGCGCTCCTTGAGGTTCGCAATCGTGCGCTCGATTCGCTTCACGTCGGGGTGATCTTCGCTGTAGCGCTGGCGCGTTTCCGCCAGGATCGCCTGCTGCGCTTCCAGCTGCTGCGGCAGGCTCATGTCTTCGATCGCCGGACCGCCGCGGCGCAAGCTCTCGAGCTGGCGGCGCAGGTTGATGAGGTCCGGGTGATCCGGGTCGTAGATCGCGGACTTCTGCGCGTACTCGGCCTCGAGCTGGTTCAGCAGCGTCACATCCGGCGAGGTGTTGCGCGCCTGATCGAGCTGCTGCGCGAGAAAGATCTTGTTCTGGCGCAGCTGCGAGAGCTGCGATTCGATGTTGTCGAGATCGCGCTCGACCCGGTCCATCACGTTCAGGTTGACGTCGGTGAGCTCGGGCAGCTGGCCGAAGTTCTTGGCCTTGAAGTCGGCGAGGCGGGCTTCGAGATCGGCGATCTGCTTGCTGTAGCGCTCGCCCTCGGCCGTGTAGAAGGTCGCGGACGACAGCGCGCGCTGCTTGAGGTTGTTGCGGCTCTCATCGAGAAAGGCCTCGGTCAGCCAGCGCGCGGCATCCTGCGATTCCTTCGGGTCGCGGCTCAGATAGCCGACGGTGAACGCCGAGATGATCTCGCGCTGGCGCCCGCTATCGGGATCGAGCACCGATTCCCGCACCGTGTCGACCTTCGTGTTGTCGGCGATGCGCGCGAGATAGTCCTCCATTGCCTCGCCCTCGAGCCGCTTCGGCGCACCGGGCAGGCCGATGCGCTTCTTCAGCGAGCGCGAATCGAGCACGGCGTCGGTGAGGTTCGAGACGTATTGGTCGTAGTACGCCTTCTCATGGGTCGGCTTGTCCGTCGGCAACGACCCGGAGACGGGCGCGTTCTCGAACGAGATGAGCGCCTTCGAGAGGTACTGATCGGGCAGGCCCAAGGCGAGCGCCGTCGTCAGCACGGCGATCGGCAGGGCGACGAAGGCGAGCAACATCCGCCTGCGCTTCAGCGCAGCGATGTAGTCGGAGATGTCGGCGGTGAATTGCTGCTGTTCCATGGGATCCTGCGGCGGCGAGCTTGCGAATCGGACTACTTCTCCAGGCGGCGCGGCTCGTACACGACCGAGAGCGTCACGCCGTTGGAGACCGCATCGTTGGGCTGAAACTGGAACTTCTGCCATGTGTAGTCGTAGGCGCCGTGAATCGAGAATTGGCGGCTGGCGCGCCACTCGAAGCTGATCGTGCCCGCGGCGTACTTGCGGTCGCGCACCGCGCTCACGTCGTTCGTGAGACCGGTCGTGCGAATGCCGCGCACCGCCAGATCTCCCGAGAAGCGCGGATCGAACTGGTGCGTCAGGCGAAAGCGGGCCTCGTCGCGGTTCACGACGGCGCCGACCGAGCTCGGCGAGGAGCTGCGGAGGAAGTCCAACACGATTTGCGTCGTCTGCAGGCTCCACGCGACGCCGACGCCCCCGTCGAAGCTCGTTTCCGAAACGCCCGGGGCCGTGGCGTTCGCATCGCGCGTCGAGTGCGCGGCACCGCCGCGCACGTAGAAGCTCGTAATCTGCGTCGTCGAGGTGCGGTACTCGACCGTTGCGCTGGTCGTATCGGTGTTCGGCGTCGAGTTGTCCGGGTCGTAGACCTGTTGCGCAACCCGGAACCACAGGGTCGAGCGCTGCGTGGTGTTGAAGAGAATGCCGACGGAGCCGACGCCCGTGCGATAGCTCGTCTGCTCGAAGAAGTCGTTGCGGTCGTACTTCGCGTCGACGTACTGCAGGTCGCCCGTCAAGTGCCGCCGCTCGGTCCAATCCCACACGAGCGAGGGCTCCGCCACGATGAGCCGGCGGCGGTTGCGGAAGGTCACGCGGCCGTTGTCGCCGCTCGTCGGCTGCCCGAGCTCCAGGCCCGGGAAGTCCGCGGCCGGCAGCTCGGAGGAGACGACACTCTCGTCCGCGAAGCGCGCTTCGAATTTCGAGTCGAGCCGCTGCGTCTTCTTCTCGGCAATGCCATCGAGGTAATACTCCGTGGCCTCTTCCGAGGAGACATCGAAGAACGTCGAGTGAATGCGTGGCGTCAGGCCGAACGTCGTCGTCTGCGTGTCCCGATGCATGTTGAGCGCCGCATCGAGCGCGCCGCCCTTCACCTCGATCTCCTGTCCGCGTTGATCGGTGAGCCGATAGTTGTCGTCGTACACAGCCGCAACCTCGACGCGCGGATCGAAGATCCATGCCTGCGCGTGCGCGGCACTCGCCGCGCACGCGAACGCCACCGCCCCGGCGACCGGCCTCACGGACTTACGGAACGACGACGACATCGCCCGCCTGCAGCATGATGTTTTGCTGGAGATTGCGTCCGCGCGAGACATCACCGTACTTGAACGGCAGGGCCTGCTGGCCGTTTTCCGTGCGCCGCAGGATCACGATGTCGCCGAGCGCCGCGAACGGCGTCGTGCCGCCCGCCATGCTGAGCGCCTGCATGACATCGACGCGCGGATTCACCACGAACTCGCCGGGCTTGTTCACCTGACCGAGCACGTAGACCTTGTTGCCCTTCACTTCCTGAATCGAAACGGTCACGACCGGATCGGCGATGTACTTCTTCAGCCGGTTGGTGACGATGTCCTGCAGCTCGGTCACGGTCTTGCCGCGTGCATCGACCTGACCGCAGAGGGGGAACGAGAAGGTGCCGTCCGGACGCACGAGCACCGGCGCGGTGAGGTCCGGTTCCTTCCACACCGCGATCGAGAGCATGTCGCCCGGCTTCACGGTGTACACATCCTGGATCGGTGGCGCGGCTTGTGAAGTCGACGGAGTGGCTTTCGCCAACGTTTGTGCGGCGGCCAGGCCTGGTGCAACACAGGCGAGCAACAACACGAAAGCGGACGAGCCGCGGAATGAACGAATCGGCATTACGGAGTTCCTCCGTTGTTATCGATACGGCGAGCGCGAGCGCTGCGTTTACTGGTCAGAGCCGTTGAGCAATCTGCGTTCCCGAGCCTCCGCTCACGCTGCCCACGGCGGCGCGCCCGCCGTCCTGCGGCGCAAACTCCTGAAGGGGAAATTCTTTTTTTATGCGAACGAGCGTCAGCAAACGGAGTGCCGTGCGCGGGCCGGGGCGTGGCATGACGGTTGCAGGCGAGAGAGCGATCCTGAGCCCCCATGCGAGAAGAACGCCGTGGCGCAACGCCCGAAATTGTCCATCTGTGTACCGTTCTACAACGAGGAAGAGAGCATCGGCCCGCTGCATCAGGCGTTGGTCGAGGCCGTCGAGCCGCTGAACGTGCCGTTCGAGATGGTGTTCGTCGACGACGGCAGCCGCGACGCCACCGTGAAGATCGCCACCGAGCTTGCCCATCGCGATCCGCGCGTGCGGGTCGTGAAATTCCGCCGCAACTACGGTCAGACGGCGGCGATGGCCGCCGGGATCGAAGCCGCACGCGGCGATGTAATCGTCACGATGGACGGGGACTTACAGAACGATCCGCGTGACATCGGCGAGTTTCTCGCGCTCATCGAGCAGGGCTACGACATCGTCGTCGGCTGGCGCCATGAGCGTCAGGACAAGCTCCTCTCGCGCAAGATTCCCTCGCGCATCGCCAACCGCTTGATCGCGAAGGTGACCGGCGTGCCGATCCGCGACAACGGCTGCTCGCTGAAGGCGTATCGCGCCTCGCTCATCAAGCGCATCCCGCTCTACTCCGAGATGCACCGCTTCATTCCGGCGATGGCGTCGGTCGCGGGGCCGCGGATCGCCGAAATCAAAGTGCGCCATCACGCGCGCAAATTCGGCAAATCGAAGTACGGCTTGTCCCGGGTTTACAAAGTCCTGCTCGATCTCATGGTCATCAAGACCGTCGCCTCGTTCGCGTCGCGCCCGGCGTTGTGGTTCGGGATGCTCTCCATCCCGCTGTGGCTCGCGGCCACTCTGCTGCTCGGGTACGCGCTCATCACCTGGGCGCTCGGCGCGCACTTATCGCTGCCGATCGCCGGCTCCGGAATCATTTTCCTGACTTCGGCATTCATCCTGCTGTGCGCCGGCGCTCTGGGTGAGCTGGCGTACAAGCTCGGCGACCTGCGCGAACAGGAGTTCTCCGCGTTGACCGAACGACTGGGCCTGCGAACGCGCCCGACCGCGCGCGCCGCCGTGACACGAGGATCGATCCGATGACCGAACGTTTCCAGAGCGCCGATCTCTCGGCCATCATCCCCGTCTGCGGCCGCCACCGCGAGCTCGCCGCGCTCTATCGCGAATACAAGACGGCGCTCGATGCGCTCTCGCCGCAGGTCGAGATGATCGTCGTCATCGACGGGCCGCAGCCGCAGGTCACGCAGCAGATCGAGCAGCTGCTGCAGGCCGGCGAGCCGCTGACCGTCATCGAGCTCACGCGCTCGTTCGGCGAAGCGACGGCGCTCATGGCCGGATTCCAGCGCGCGACGGCGCCAGTCATCGTGACGCTGCCGGCGTATCACCAGGTCGAGGCGCAGGAGATCGGGAAGCTGGTCGCGGCGCTCGACGGCGTCGACATGGCCATCGCGCATCGCTGGCCGCGCGCCGGCAGCCGGTGGGAGTTCGCGCGGCGCCGTGCTTTCCACGGCATCATCGCGAAGGTCACGGGACAGCACTTCCGCGATCTCGGCTGCGGGGTGCGCGCCTTCAAGCGGCGCGTGCTGGAGGAGATCTCGCTGTACGGGGACCAGCATCGCTTCCTGCCGGTGCTGGCGAATCGGCAAGGCTTCCGCGTCGCGGAAATCGACGTGCGCCAGTCGCCGAAGGACCGGTTCGAGCGCGGCTACACCGTGCGCGATTACACGCGGCGTGCGCTCGATATCTTCAGCGTCTTCTTCCTGGTGCGCTTCACGAAGCGGCCGCTGCGCTTCTTCGGCATGATCGGCGCGACGACGTTCGGCCTGGGCGTGCTGCTCACGACGTGGCTGGTCATCGACAGGCTGATTCTCCACCACCCGCTCGCCGACCGCCCGGCCCTGATCCTATCCTCGCTGCTCGTCGTGATGGGCCTGCAGCTCTTCGCACTGGGCTTGCTCGGCGAGCTGATCATCTTCACGCACGCGCGCGAGCTGAAGGATTACAAGATCGATCGCATCATCGAGTACGCGCCCGCGGAAGCCGCGCAGCTCGCCGCCGCCACGACCGTGGCATCCGGCCCGATGGAGCGGGACGCTCGCACCAGCGCAGCCTCACGGCCCGTGCCGATCTGACTGGGCACGCGCCCAGCGGTGATCGCGATGCGTAAGCGGTAGTTACAGTTGGGCGACGAGGATCGGAGGCGTGCTCATTGTCCGGTCCGCGCGGGAGGCGGATCGGCCAACCCCAGCTCGCGGTAGATCGCCGCCAGCTCGTTCATCGCCGTCGTTATCGAGAACGTCTCGCCGACGGTCGCGCGCGCGGCCGCTCCGAGCCGGCTGCACTCGGAAGGCGATTCGAGCAGGCGCGCCAACGCGGCGGCGAGGGCCTCGACATCTCCCGGCGGTACGAGCAAACCGTTGCGATCCGATTGCACGACTTCGGGAATTCCGCCGACGGGAGTGCTCACGACAGGCAGTGCCCACGACATCGCCTCGAGCAGCGACATCGGCACGCCTTCCGCATACGAGGGCAGCGCGAACATCTTTGCATTGGAAAACTCGCGCGCGAGATCTGCGGGCGTGAGCCAGCCCGGGAATGTCACGCGCGTCTCGACTTTCAACTCTTGCGCGAGTGCGGCTATGCCCGCCATATCGCCCGTGCCTGCACAAACCAGCTGTGCTTGCGGAAACCGCGATGCGACGCGCGCGAATGCACGGACGAGATCGAACGCGCCCTTCTTCTCTGCAATGAGTCCAGCGTACAAGATGCGAGGCGCTTGCGGCGAGCCGGTCGCGATCCGAGGGGGTAAGGGCACCGCGTTGGGCACGCGCCGGATGCGTGCACCCGGCGCAATCCGCGCGAGCTCCGCGCACCAGTGTTCCGACAGACCCACGACGAACGCCGCGCGCGCGAACAGCGCACGGACGTACCACTTTGCGACCGCGCCGCACTCGGCATCGTAAAACTTGCCGAACGCGCCGCTGTGAATGTGCAAAATGTAGGGGCGCCCGCGCAGCAGGCTGAGCACGCACACGACGCTCTTGCGCCAGAACGACGCCGCCCGCGACATGTGAATGTGCACGAGGGGCGCATCCGCCGTGACGAGACGCGCGCAGAAGCGGCCATAACCGCGCAGGGCCGCAAGGGCCTTCGCCAGGCCGCCGCCGTCACGATGCGTGACGATGTAAGTGACGTCGAAGCGGTCGAACAGTCCGCCCTCGATGTAGCTCCGCACGACGGCGGAGATGCCGCCACGGGTTTCGAGGCCCGTGCCGACCATCAGCACGGAGCGACAGGGGCGCCGAACGGCAGCGTCGTGGGCTTCGGGCACAGCTGTTGCAGAGATGTGTTCGATGGCCATCCCCTCTTCGTCTGCAAACTTCGCTCCAGCCCCGCCTGATCCGCCTGGGCTGGATACCTCGAGCCCGGCAGCCGCGGCCGCCCGCAACAGCGTCGGCCGGCCGCGCATCTGCTTCGTCGGGCTGCAGAATCTACCCGTACTCGCCCCCGAATACGCGCGCCCCGGCATCGGCGGCGCGGAGCGCCAGCAGACGCTGCTCGCGCGCGCGCTCGTGCGGCATGGGTTCGTCGTGTCCATGATCGTTCACGACTACGGCCAGCCCGAGGGCCGTGTCTGGGACGGCATCGTCACGCACAAGGCCTATGCGCCGACCGTGGGCATCCCCGGGCTGCGCTTCATCCATCCTCGCTGGACGAGCGTGTGGGCCGCGATGAAGCGCGCGGACGCGCAGATCTATTACACGAGTTGCGCGGGGATGCTCATCGGCGAGGTCGCGCTGTTCGCACGCTTGCACGGGCGCAAAGCGGTCTATCGAATTGCGAGCAACACCGACTGCGATCCGCGGGTTGCGCGCATGCGCTACACACGCGATCGCCTGCTATACCGATACGGCCTGCGGCACGCCGACCTGATCCTGGCTCAAACGACCGCCCAGCAGGAGATGTTGCTCGCGAATGTCGGACGCGCGAGCCGCGTCGTGCCTTCGTTGAGCGACTGGGGCGAGCAGTGCGTCGCGTGCGAGGCGCGCGACATCGACGTGCTCTGGGTCGGCAACCTTCGGCAGCTGAAGCGTCCGGACCTGCTGCTCGAGCTCGCACGCCGCATGCCGCGCGCACGGTTTGCCATGGTGGGCGGTCCGATCAAGGGGCACGAGGCGTTCTTCGAGAAAGTCGCGAGCGACGCACGAGCGCTGCCGAACGTGCGCTTTCACGGCTTCGTGCCTCACGAGGAGCTTGCCGGATTCTACGGGCGCGCGCGGCTGCTCGTGAGCACCTCGGAAATCGAGGGATTTCCCAACACGTACCTGCAAGCGTGGTCGTGCGGCACGCCGGTCGTGGCGACCTTCGATCCCGACGATCTGATCGCGCGACACGGCCTGGGACGCGCAGTGCCGAACCTCGAGGCGATGCAGCGCGCCGTCACGGAGCTTCTCGAAGAGGAAGCGCCGTGGGCGGCGGTGAGCGCGCGATGCCGCAGCTACATCGAGCGCAGAGGCGATCCGGCGAGCATGGTGCAGCCGTACATCGACGCCTTCACCGACTTGCTCGCCACGAAGGCCCCGGCATGAGTCGCTCTCGCGAGCAGAGCTCGGGCGCGTGCAACACGCGCGCCCGAGCCCGTCTCACACTACTTCTCGGTTCAGCAAGCCGATACTCAGCTCGAGCTCTCGACCACGATCCCCGAGGGCGCCGCCGGGCGCTTCACGGGATTCGGCCGCAGCAGAATGATGCCGTCACGATCCTCGAGACGGATCTTGCGCACCTTCTGGCCCGTATTCACGGTCGGCGCCTGCTTGCCCTTGATGGTGACGAAGTCCTCCTCGAGCGTGACTTCCTGCGCGCCGTTCCCCTTCGGGTTGACGAGCGCAATGCCGTTCTCGAAGTCGCGCCGGTAGACGCCCTTCTGCCATGGCTTCGTCGCGGGCGCGCTCACGGCGTTCCCGAGCTTCGCGTCGAACTCGTCGAACCAGATGACGCCGGAGTAGACGCCGTTGTCGTTGCTGAACGCGAAGTAGCCGTCGTCCATCAGGCACGACGCCAAGCCGTAGCGCATGCTCCGATAGTCCTTCGGATCGGCTTCGTAGTGGAACAGGCCGAGCTTCGGTGCGGCGAACGCGGCCATCGTCTTGCGATACTGCGCCATCATCGCGTCCCAGCCGTTGGAATCCTTGATGTGCTCGATGATGCCGCCGTTCCACTTGCCCTTGTACTCGGTGATGTCGGCTTGCGGCCGACCCCAATCGGCGACGTTGGCGATCTGCAGCTTCCCGGGCATGCGCGGCCGCAGCGCGTCGATGTACTGCACGTAGCCCTGCCGATAGTACTTCTGCACCGTCGCGCTGTTCTGGCTGTCCACCTTGCCGTCGCCGTTCCAATCGCCATCGCGACGCGGCTTCCAGAACACGTTGTCGGTGAACAGACCGTCCGCGGACGGCGTGGTCGCGCCCATCTCCTGAGCCACGTGATTCGCGAACCACTGGTTGAAGTGCAGACCGTTCGCGTCGGGCTTCGAATAGGGCGTGATGTTCAGGACGTAGCTGTCCTTGCCGAAGTCGGAGAGCACTTTGCTCTTGCCGTCCGCGCCGTACAGCCACCAGCGCTGCGCATCGACCGTCTTGCCCAGCGTCGCCCATGCGGGGTTGACGGGATAGCGCAGGCTCTCGCCAATCACATACAGAAAGATCTTGGTGTTCGGATTGCGCGACTTGATCTGCTTGACCGCCTGTTCCGGCGACGTGCCCTGGTCCTTGCCCCAGCCCGGATACATACCCAACACCGCGACGTTGAGCTTGGCAATATCCGCCTGATACGACGCGTCGTAGTAGTTCTTTGGATTGCTGATGAGCACTCCACCCAGGCGCGGGTAGCTGTCTGCGGCGTGCGCTTGCGATGCGAGCAGCAGCGCGCCGGTCATTGTGATGACAAATTTACGAATCACTTTTTCAAACCCCCGGTCAAAACCGGCGCGAGTATTGGACGTGTGCGCGACACGCGCAATGTCTTCAATCAGAGACGAAACCCCTCTCGCACGCCTACGCGACCGTACAGAGCCGCGCAGCGTGCCTTTTGTGACTCGGCTCACTCTCTCGGTTCGGAAACGCGCAATATGCGCGCGGTCTTCCACACGCGCGCTCTTGCAGTGAGCTCGCGCGAGCGCGCGGGCACATGGGTTGCGAATTCGGCTCCGCTTCCTTCGCCGCACAAGACGATGTAACGCCACCATGCTGCGCGTCGCTCGACCCACTCCCCCGTTGCTCTTTCTCCTGAACTCGTTGATGGTCGGCGGCTCGGAAACGAAGAGCATCCGGATGGCGAATGCGCTCGCCGCACGAGGCAGCGACGTGACGGTGGCGTACCTCAATCCACCCGAGCAGCTGATCGGCGAGATCGAGCCGCGCGTGCGCACGCTCCATTTGCGTCGGCGGGGAAAGTTTTCGGTGCGCGCGTGGCGCGGCTTGGTAGACGCGATCCGCACACGCGGCACACCGGTCGTGGTGGCGATGAATCTCTATCCGTCGCTCTATGCCGCGCTCGCGCGCTCGTGGCTCGGTCGCGATCGGTTTCGGTTGCTGATGTCGGTGAACGTCACCGACTTCGTGAGCCGAGAGCACGAGCGCCGAATGCTCCTGTATCGGCGTGTGCTCAAGCGCGCGGACACCGTGATCTTCGGCGCCGAGACGCAACGCCGGCTGTGGCGCGAACGCTATGGCATCGGCGGCGACGAACGGGGGCCCGGCAAGGAAGCCTCCTCGGTCGTGCTCTACAACGGCGTCGATACCGACCGCTTCGCACCCGCCGCGCGCACGCCCGCCGCGCATCGATTCCTCCGCACGCGTTACGTGATCGGCACCGTCGGTCGCATGCGAGCCGAGAAAGCACAGCACACCCTCGTCGCCGTCACTGCGACACTGCGCTCACGCGGCATCGACGTCGGCGCTCTCTTGGTCGGCGACGGCCCGGAGCGCCCACGCATCCTCGCGGAGATCGACGCGCACGGCATGCAGCAGTTCGTGACGCTCGCCGGCGAGACGAAGGACGTTCGCCCGTACCTCGCGGACATGGACGTGTTCGTGCTGCCGTCGATCAGTGTCGAGACGTTCTCCAACGCCGCGCTCGAAGCGCTCGCGTGCGGCGTGCCCGTCGTGTGCTCGCGCATCGGCGGGATGGAGGAGCTGATCGGCTATGGCGGCGGAGTGAGCTACGCCGCCGGCGACGTGCGCGATCTCACCGACGTTCTCGCCCGCCTTCTGAGCGATGATAGCGAAAGGCAGCGGCTAGCTCGTGCCGCGCGTCGCGCGGCAGTCGAGCATTTCGGCTGGGATCGTATGGTCGATCGCTTTCTCTCGTTGGCCGCAGCGCGATGATGTTGTCCTGCTGCGCGCGCCACCCGAAGAAGTAAACGCACGGGAACAAGAACTTCGCGAGCCCGCTGGCTTCGAGCCGGCGAATCGTGGCAGCACGACGCGCGTACAGGCTCTCGTAGTACGCCAGCGT
The DNA here is from genome assembly GCA_035760965.1 of Steroidobacteraceae bacterium. GTDB lineage: Bacteria > Pseudomonadota > Gammaproteobacteria > Steroidobacterales > Steroidobacteraceae > JADGHX01. The sequence continues at coordinate 69,153 of DASTRY010000041.1, forward strand.
CAGGTCGTGCGCAGGACCCAGCTCGGCACATAGCTCGTGATACAGCTCTTCGCGAGCAAATCCCGCGTGCGCGCCGTACTCGTTGCGAAAACGACCGCGCAGGCGCGCCTTCCAGTCCTGGAGATTCCAGTGAACCTTCTCGCGCCACCCGGCATTCGCGCTGCCTAGATAGCCAACGAGACGCTGCCGGTTCGGTGTGCCGACGCAGTACCCGCCGTGGCGCACGAGCACGCGGCGCATCTCCGCGAGCGCGCGGCGAAAGTCGGGAATGTGCTCGAGCGTGTGATAGGAATAGACGAAGTCGAACGCGCCGTCCGGAAATTCGATGGCGGTGGCATCGCCGCGTCGCAGGTCCACGGTCCGCGCGGCGTCGGCATCGAAGTGTGCATGCAGATCGATGCCGACCACCTGTGCGCCGAAGCTGCATGCGAGCTGCGCCGCCTCGCGCCCGCTGCCGCAGCCGACGACGAGAATGCGGGTGGGCGCCCGCCCGAAGTGTCTGCGTATGAGCGCGGCCATGAGCGCCGTCTTGCGATCGGCGAGCGCGCGCTGTCCGGATTTCGAATCGGTCGTCAATGCTCCTCCTCGTGGCGAGAGTGCTTCTTGCGCATCAGAATGATCCCATCGCGATCCTGCAGCACGACTTTGCGGACCGTCTGGCCGTTGTTGACGCTCGGCGCCTGCTCGCCTTTCAGCTTCACGAAGTCCTCTTCGAGCGTCACTTCCTGCATGCCGTTCCCTTTCGGATTCACGAGGGCGATGCCGCCGTCGAAGTCGCGGCGCCAAACCCCCTTCTGCCAGGCCGACGTCGGCTTGTTGCGCGGCATGCCGAGCTTCGCGTCGTACTCGTCGAACCAGTTGACGCCGTAGTTCTTGGTCGCGATGTCGTTGAACGTGTAGTAGCCGTCATCCATGAGACACGACGTGAGGCCATAGCGCATCGACTGGTAGTCATGCTTGTCCCCGTGCTGCTCGAAGATGCCGAGCTTCGGCCCGCGAAACGCGGCCATCACCTTGCGATAGCCGGCCATCATCGCGGCCCAGCCTTGCCGGTCCTCGATCGAATAGCTCTTGCCGATCATGCCTTCGAGCACACCGCCGTCGAACACGCCTTCGTACTCGGTGATCACTGCATTCGGCCGCACCCAGTCCGCAACATTCGCGAGCATGATCTTTCCGGGAGGGATCAGGTCGCGAAGCCGATCGGCGTACTGGCGATAGCCGGTGCGAAACCAGCGCTGCACGGTGGGATCCTTGTTGCTGTCGTCCTTGCCATCGCGGTTCCAATCGCCGTCGCGGCGCGGCTTCCAGAACACGTTGTCGGTGTAGATGCCGTCGATGTGCGGCATGGCCTCGACGTAGGTGTCGTTCACAAAACCTGCGAACCACTGGCCGAAGGTGTGGCCGTCCGCGTCCTTACGCGCAAACGGCGTGATGTTCAGGATGTAGGTCCCGTGCCCGTAGTCCGACAGGACTTTGTTCCCATCGCTCGTGGTGAGCCACCACTGCTCCGCGTCGATCTTGGCCTGCATCGGCTTCCAGACCGCCGGCGCCGGCAAGCGGAAGCTCTCCGCGAGCACGTACACCGTAACGCGCGAGTGCGGATTGATCTCATGGATGCGCCTCGCGACGTCGTCCATCGTTTTCCAACCGGGATACACGGCGAGCACGGACACGTCGAGCTTTGCGAGGTCTCTCACGTATTCCGGCCGCTTGTAATCGTGCGGGCTGCTGATGGGGTCGCCGCCGATCCGTGGATACGTGTCGTCGCCGTGGGCCTGCGCTGCCAGCGCGAGTGTCGCACCGAGCGCCCCGGCGAGCGCGCCGACCTTCATGCGGGCCTCGCCCACGTCGGCAGCAGCACGCTCATGCCCTGCTCCAGTTGAACACGGTCTTGCGGACCGATTGGAGCACGAGCTCCAGCTCGGGCACGCGGAGCAGCTTCATCAGCAACGCAAAGGCGGCGACATAGACGATACCGCCCACGATGACACCGGCGAAGCCCAGCGTCTCCGTCCACATGGGACTTGCGATCACGACGGCTGCCAGCCCTGCGGCGAGCGCGATGCGCCCGAGCGTCGCCCACGGCACGAGCTCACGCAGCGACACGCCATGGAACTTCGCGACGGCACAGCCGAGCCACGTGGCGTCCACGAAGCACGCCAACACCGACGCCGCCATAGCGCCGCGGATGCCGGCACCCGGCAGGATCGTGAACAGAGTGAGCGCACCGACCGCGAGCGCCGCGAGGTTGCTGAACATGATCGGTGCCGGACGGCCGATCGCGCGCAACGCCGGAGAAAAATCGCAGCACTCGCGAACCAGCACCAGCATGTAGATCTGCATCACTGCCGCGGCCGGGGCGTACTTCTCGCCGAATACGGTGGTCACGAGCGGATGCGCGAAGCGCGCGACGAACACGGCGATGGGCAAGAGCAGCATGGCGTTCATCACCGTCGCGCGGCGCCATAGGACGAGCGGACTCTCGCGCGAATCCCGGCGCCGCCGCACCATCTCGGGTAGTACGACCGTGGAGATCGAATTGCGCATGATCACGACCACCGGCTCGGCGAACCGACCGATCGCGAACTGCGCGAGCGCCGCGGGGCCGAGCAGCTTGGCGACCGCGAGACTGCTCAGCGTCCGATTGAGCAGCGCAACCATCGAGCCGGCTCCGGATGGGATGCAGAAAGACAACTGCGCCCGCCATGGATTCGGGAGCGGCGGTTCGTGCCGCGCGGCGCGAACGTGGACGAAGAACGCGATGGCCGAGCCGATCAAGCGCGCGGCCTCGAGCGCGACCAGCGACCAGATGATCGCGCCGACATCGTGCGTGAGCACGGACACGCTGAGCACCACGAGCAAGCGCACGGTGAGCCGGCTCGCGGAGTACGCGAACATCGCTCCGGGGCGATGGTTCGCGAGAAAGTACATCTCCCAGAAATCGAAGTTGACTGCGAGCAGCAGATAGAGCACGAGCGGCCAGAGGTAGACACCCACGACCGCTCCGCCGGTCGCGAGATCGATGGCGATCAGGCCGATCGCCACCAGTGTCGTGGTCGCGCCCGTCAGGACGACCGTTTGCCGCACCAGCCGCCACGGGCTCTGCGGATTCGCAGGAATGAAATACAGCAGGCTGTCCGGAATGACGAACGCACCGATCGACTGCAGGAACGATCCGTAGAGCAGGAATTCACGGTAGCGGCCGAACTCCTCGACCGACAACACGCGTACCAGCACGATCGGGCTCAAGACCATGAGCCCGTAGTTCGCAAGGCGCGCGAGGGTCAGAGATGCCGCATGGTGTGCGAGTCGCGACATCGAATCACTCCGGGGCGCCTGGCGGCGGCACCTTCAGCACCACCGTCAAGTTGTCCCGGCCGCGCCAGACTTCCTTGAAGCGCGGCGATTGGAGGAGCGCGGACAAACCGGGGCCGCGCGCATGACGCCGGCCGTCCGCCTGGTTCTCGCCGCTGCCGATCACGTAGATGGCTCCGCGGTCAGGCCGTGCGATCAGCTCCTCGAGCTCCTCGGCCGTGCCGAGGAGCGGCACGTCGGTGTACATGTCGCGCAAGCGGCCATTCTTCATGCGTACGAATTCGGTCACGACATCACGCGAGATGAGCCAGTAGTCGACGTGCCCAAGGTAGTACGTCTGCTCGAGAACGTCCTCCGCGAGAATGATGTCGCGCGGCCCGGGATGGATCGAACGCATGTACTCGGCAGCGCCCTTGTGATCCGGGCTGTTCGCGTATCCGACACCGACCTCGCGAGCGAACACGAAGGGGTTGATGGCGAGCACCGCCACTCCCGCGGCAACCGCCGCCTGCCAGCGCAGCGAGCGCGCGAAGAACCACTGCGCGACGGCGAACGCGCACAGGAGCATTGGCATGATCTGCGCCGCCGTGTAACGCATCGGGACATTCCACTTGAACATTCCGATCAACAGCAGCGGGATCCACACACCCAGTACGCCGAACAGGATGAAGTCCGGCACCGGGCGGCGCTGGGCAAGCCGCCACAAGGAAACGACAATGCCGGCGGCGAATAGGAGCGCGGCGACCTCCGAGTACTCGGCAATCCGGGGATACGGCCACAGACTCGGCCGTCCCGCCATGGCCCCGAAAATCTGCCGCAGCGACTCGACGCCGTTCACATGCAGCACGTAAATCTGCGCGGCCGCGATGACGAAGCCGATCGCCGCAAGCGGCAGGAGGCTCCGCATCGTCACCCTTCCGTAGCGTTGACCGATGATCAGCCCCGTCGCCGCCAACAGTGCCGCGACGTGATAGCTGAAAGCCACTTGCGCAAACAGCGCGAGCGCGAGTGCGCCGCCAGTCGTGGCGGCGGCAAGCGCTCCGTTGACACGCCGGGCAACGATCGCCGCGAGAGCCGCACCGACGGCGAGCGCCGCCGCGTAAAACCACCAACCGAGCTGCGGAATCGCCGCCGCAGCGCGCGCACCGCTCGGAACATTTGCGATGTCACCCGGCATTTCGGTGGGAGGCGGATACTGACTCGCGATCCAGTGGTCCACGCCGGCGAAGCCCGCGACGATCACGACGAAAGCGGCGGCTCCAAGTAGCACCTTGTGCCACTCGCCGCGTACCAAACCCGGATAGAACGCGAGGAAGGCAGCGAACACCGCGAGCGTATGGAACTGGATGCCGACGAGCAGCACGAGCACCGCGCCGATCAGGTACCGCAGCTTGTCGGTGCGTTCCCACTCGAACAGCAGGAGCGCATACCCGACGACGCACGTCTCCAAAAAGATGTACATGCGCGCGGTCTGCGAATCGGCAATGAGCGCGGGCAGAAGGGCCACGGTGGCCGTGAAGGCGAGATTCCACGCCGGTGCGAGAAATCTCTGCCCCGCCCGGTACGCGAGCACGATCAGCAGCACGCCGCAAAGCGCAGAAGGGATGCGAAAGGCCCACTCGCTTTCGCCGAACAGCTCGACCGATCCGGCCATCATGTAGAGCTGACCGATGCCCCGCGGGTACAGCATTCCGCTCGGCAAGCGCGGCGACCCATGCTCCACGATGTGCATGGTCGGCATCGCCATCGTCTCTTCGTCCCCATGCAGACCGACGGCGCCGAGGTCCCAGAACCGCACGAACGTTCCAATGGCCACTATGGCTGCAAGCATGACGAGCGTACGCGCGTTGCTGCGCTCGGCCGGCGTGCTCGTCGTGAAGAGCCCTGCGAAATCCTGCAGAAGGCGCGACGGGAGCGCGCGCCAGGAGCTCGCGCCGATCGCGCTGTGCGGTCGTAGGGTCCGAATCGATTGCATGATTGACCTCGTCAGCGAACGGGGCGCGGGAACGCGCCGTGAACCGGCCGCGCCACCGGACGGCGCGGGGCCTCGGCCACGCGCAGTGGCGTGAAGCTGCGTTCGGCGTTGGTCTGCAGCAGCGAGCACATCTTCAAGATCACCCCGACGTACAACCACACGTAAGGCCAGGGCGTGATGAGATTGACGAAGAAGATCGCGACGGCAACCATCATGAAGCCGAATACGAATGCCAGGAGCTGCGCCTGGATTGCCCGATCTTCCGTGACCGCGATCGTGCGTAGAGTTTCGAGCAGCGTCCGCGCCTGAATGAAGATCAACGACAGCATGCCCGTCAGGCCGAGCTCGAACCACAAGCTCAGATACTGGTTGTGCGGGATGTAGCGGAACGGCATCGTGGAGTAGACGTCCCAACCGAAGCCCGTGATGAACGTGGTCGGGGTCTGCGCCATGCGTCGTAACAACGCCGCCCAGATCGCGGTGCGTCCCGACGACATCTCGCCGGCGTCCACCGTCTGGGCCGTCCCCAGCAAGCGATGCGTGATGAGGTCGCTCACCGACGGATTGACTATTCCGGCGATGACCACTGCCAACACTGCGAGGAACAGCGCGATGAATCCGCCCACTGCGAAGCGCCGCAACGGAACATAGCGCCGGCACAGCCACATGGCCCCGATCCCGCCGACGAAGAGACCGACGAACGCACCTCGGGAGACGGTCATGAGCAATACGACCGCGGAACAGAGCGTCACGAAGGCCCACATGGCCCGCTGCAACCCGCGGGTCGTGTATGCGAACGCCACCATCGCCGGCAGCGTGCAGACCAGCAGCGCTCCCGTTTCGTTCGCGTGCCCGAACGCGCCGAACACGCGGCCCTCCTCCGCGCCGCGCTCACCGATCTTCATGCCGAGGTGGATGATGTGTGCGGTGTCGAGGTTCGTGAGGAAGTTCGCGAAGCCGATCGCGAGAATCAGCGCCTTCAGCACGAAACGGGAATCTGCCATGTCGCGCAACCCGTAGAACGCCGCGAGGAGGAGCAGCGCCGGATCGATCAGCATGTTCTTCAGGGTGACGAGGTGCGCGAACAGGTGATACCCCGGGTATTTCACGACCAGCGCCGCGATGATCCACGTTGCCCCCGCGTAGCCGATGAGCAGCACGAATGCGACGTGCAGGCTCACGTAGAACACGCGATCGACACCCGTGAGCGCGAGGCGGAACAGCACGCCGAACACGATGAGATACAGCCAGAGGTTCTTGACGCTGATGCCGGTAACGAGACTCATCTCGACGCCGAACACGTCGGAGCCGACGCAGGTCACGATGAAGAGCAGGAGCAACCAGCGCACGGCGTCACCCTTTCGCCGCGCAGGGCGCGGCCAGCGTCGCAACCATCAATACGCTTTCTCGTCTTTGAGGATGCGCACCGCCGTCAGCGCGAGAATCTTCAGGTCGAGCAGCGGCGACCAGCGGCGCAGATATTCGAGGTCGTAGTTGAGGCGCGCCTCCATGTCCTCGACGCGCGCCGTCTCGCCGCGGCAGCCGTTGATCTGCGCAAGGCCGGTGATGCCCGGCGGCGCCTTGTGCCGAACCATGTAGCCCTTGATGAGGCGCCGGTACTCCTCGTTGTGCGCCACCGCGTGTGGGCGCGGGCCGACGAGGCTCATCGTCCCCTGCAGCACGTTGAAGAGTTGCGGCAGCTCGTCGAGCGAGTAGCGCCGCAGGATGCGACCGAAGGGCGTCACACGCGAATCGGTGCGGGTCGCCTGATGCACCTTGTCCCCGTCTTCCAGTACGGTCATGGTGCGGAACTTGTAGACGAGAATCTCGCGACCATCGAGGCCGTAGCGGCGCTGCTTGAACAGCACGGGGCCGGGTGACGTGAGCTTCACGCCGATCGCGATGAGCACCATGAGCGGTGCCGCGATCGTGAGAATCGCCAGCGCAAATGCCACGTCGGTGATGCGCTTGACGAGGCCGCCGTATCCGTAGAACGGCGTCTCGCACATTGCCACCACGGGCATGCCGAGAATCTCCGCGGTGCGCGCCTGAATGAGGTCGAACACCAGCAGGTCCGGCACGTAATAGATCGAGACCGTCGTGTTCCGCAGCTCCTGCACGAGATCCATCACGCGCTGCACCTGCCGGATCGGCAGGGCGATGAAGATCGCGTCGATCTGATCGCGATGAACGGCAGTCACGATGTCGGACAGCTGTCCGAGCAGCCGCACGTTCGCGTTCGTGCAGAGGCCGAGGCGATCCGAGCTGCGGTCGTCGAAGAAGCCGAGCACCATGAGCCCGAGCGATTGCGAGTTGTTGGTGATGCGCTGGGCGAGCGCGAGAGAGGCTTCCGTGCAGCCGACGAACGCGACGCGGCGCTTCGTCGAGGGATCGTTCAGGAGCCGGCGCATCACTTCGTGCAGATACAGTGCAACGATCACGAGCAGCGCAGGCGTCACGACCACCCAGGTGAGGACGACACGGCGCGAGAAGTCTTCCGAATACTTCGTGATGAAGCCGACGCCGAGCAGCACGGCGACGATCACCATCCAGCGCACGAGCACGCTCAACGCAAGAGGCATGGCCGCTGGCAGCACCGGCAGCTGGCCGTTCATGCGTCCGCGCGGCAACACCGAGCTCAGCACCGCGACGGCCATCGCGAGCACTTGGAAGAAGTCGCTGAAGCGCACGTCGTACAGCCGACACACCAACACGAGCATGCCGACCGAGATCAGCGGCGGCATGATCGCCTGCAGCAGTGAGATGAGCGCGATGGAAAAGCCGCGCGTGAACATCACCGGGTCCGTCATCCGTTCGCTTCTTCTGTGCTCGCACGAGAGAGCGCGTCAGCAGCGCGCGCTGCTGCGTCGAGCAAGATTCGCTCCTATACGAATTGGGCAGCCTCGACCCGGGGTTGAGTGTGCTCGAGCTGAACAGTACGCGAGGCGCTCGTTTCGCAGTCGATGCGTGCGGACTTCGCCTCTCGCACGCGCGTGCCGTCATCGAGCGAATTGCTGTGTTGACGCAACGATTCGCAATGTCGGAATTGCAGAAGCGCCGATGACGAACTTGCCACGTGTGAAGACATCCATGTCTGCGCATGCATGCAGCTCTCCGATTCCAATCGGCGACGGCATGTCGCGCGACACGCGCGGCTCGTGCGCGAATTTCGGTGGAGATCGCTCTCGTTCGACTGATGCATGTGAGTGCGCGCGCTTGGCGAAGCGTGCGCGTCCGGCATGGGCGCGCACGCGTGGGCACGGGCCGTGCTCGCAAGCATCGACGCACGTCGCGAACGGTGACGCCCGCGCTCATGATTTGCCCCACCGCACGACTCGAGCGTGCTGGTGCTGTGGCTCGTCCGCATGTGACGCAACGTGTCGGTGTGTGGCGACCATCGTTTTTTCTTATGCAATCAATGATTTGATTTTCACGGCGCCCACCTTCGGCGCCGCCCTGTCTGCGCCTGGCAACAAAAAAGGCCCCACCGGAAAACTGAAGCTCGGCCGGTGACTCAGAAAAAGTTCATGCATGCCAGTGCGTTATGAGCACTGGCATACCCGTTGCACTCTCCGCGTCGTTGCCCGGGTGCGTGAGCAGAGCCTTCGCAGGTTTCGTTCCCGCCCAGGCAAAGCCTGCAGCGCGATCTCGTGGGACGCTGAACCGAGCGCCACCGCCGAGACGACGCCGAGGCTCGATACACGGGTTGGGTCACAGAAAACGGGGTCGCACAAATGCGGAGCTTTGCTTCGGGGGTTCGTTTTGTCGTTTGTTTGCTGATGATTTCGGGAACGTTCGCGCTCACGGGCTGCGGTGGCGGCGGCGGCGGATCCGAAGCAACGGCTGGAGTGCAGGCGCCCACGGTGCCGGGTGACACGGCTCCGCCCGTCTCGAATCCTTCGACGGCTCCTGCAAACAAGGCTCCGACGATCAGCGGCAAGCCGGCTGCCACGGCGACCGTCGGCCAGACGTACAGCTTCACACCGACGGCGAGCGATCCGGATCCGAGCGACAAGTTGACTTTCACGATCGCGAACAAGCCAGCCTGGGCGGCCTTCGACACCACCACGGGTGCCCTCACGGGTACGCCGACGGACAAAGATGTCGGTGCGACCGCGCCCATCGAAATCGCTGCGACGGATGGCATCGCCGTGACGGCGCTGCCGAACTTCACGATCACCGTCATGAACGCGGCCGCATCGTCCGGTGGCAAGAGCGTTTCGCTCGCGTGGACACCGCCGACGCAGAACGCGGACGGCAGCGCGCTGACGGATCTGAAGGGCTACAAGATCCACTACGGCACCGAGTCGCAGAACTACACGGAGAACGTCGCGATCGACAATCCCGGCCTCACGCGGTACACGCTCGATTCGCTGCCCGCGGGCACGCTGTACATCGCGATGACGGCGTACAACGCGGCGGGAGCGGAGAGCCCGTTCTCGCAGGAAGTCACGGTGAAGTTGAACTAGCGACAGGCGAGCCGATTTCGAGCTGCAGCTCGAAATGAAACGAGGCGCTCGCTGCGGCGAGCGTCTCCATGACCGCGGTGATCGCGGGCTGTTTCCGGTCGAGACCGGGTGAGTACCAGCCAAGCGGGGGGTCTTCCGCGGCGGTCTCGAGCCGGCAGGCGAGTGCTGACGGGAAGGTCATCGTCAGCACTACGCCTCCGCGGCGGGCAATGAGCGTATCGCCGAAGAGCGTGACGCCGCAGCCCGGCGCGAAGTGCCAGAACCATTCCACTCGATGCGCGCTCTTGCACTCGAGCTCGTCATCGACGAGCAGCGCGTGCGTCGCGCGCAGATAGCGCCACGTACGCCGATGCCGCACGGGATCCGGCAGGCGCTCGTAGCCGCGATGATGCGCAACCAGGCGATCTTCCTCGGCCGTGCTCGCAAACGATTCCACGCATGCCTGGGCGTGCTCGAGCCAAAGGAAATTTCCGCCGGAGACCGACTGGTCTTTGCTGTCTACGCGCACCGTATTGTGCGCGGACGTACCGCGGAAATACTCGCGCCAGCGCCGCTCGGTGTGGTACGCGAACGTACCTGGATCCATGAGGATCGGCTCGCCCGCCGCGCTCAGTGTGAAGGCGAGCGCATCCGCGTGCCCGTGCGCGGCGATCGAGAGGAAGCCGAGCGGCCCCGCGTCGGCGACGATGCGTACCTCGCGCGGCGTTTCGAAATCACCGCCGAGAATGTAATAACCGCCCTGGGGAAATTCGCGCCGCACGGGCAGAGTGACGCGATCCGGCGACACGCTGAGCGCCGCGAAGCGCGCATCCGCCGCATCGCCGAGCAGCCAGCGCGTCTTGTCGTCCACCGCTGCGGCCTTCCGCTTGAAGTCCTCGCGCTCGAAGAGCAGCGCGCCCGTCGCGAGCAGCGGCTTGAAGACATCGAGCGTCCTGTCGGGATCGAAGCGCACCAGCACGCCGTCGTCCGCGTCGCCGATGGCCGGCACGTTGCCACCAACATCCATGAGGCTCGCGAGGAGCTCCATCATCGCCTCGAAGCGCTGCCAGTAAGCGGCGCTGAAATCGCCGCCGCACGCCCGCGCGACGAGTCCCGAGAGCAGCATCATGTCGGCGACGGCGTGGTGATACCAGACGGCCTGCTCGCGGTTCACGCCGTCCGCAAAGTTCTGCGCAAGCGCTTCCCGCTCGAGCTCCTCGCGCGCCGCCGCCTGCCACTGCGCCGAAACCTGCCACATCGGCCAGGTGCTCGAGGCGATGAAGAGCCCGGTGGCCTCGCCCAGCAGATGATTGTTCGCCGATGAATGGCGCGAGAGATGCCCGGCAATGAAGTGACAATGCTGGTACACGGACGTGAGCCAGCGCAGCCGGAACGCCTTGCCCTCTGCGGATTCGAAGAGCGGCGAGTGGTCCCCGCCGAGCAGGTGCCACGCGAAGGACCAGTTCACGAGCCGCACCGCGTGCTCGAGACTGCTGCACCAGTTGACTCCGAATGGGTACGGCGCCTGCTCGAACCATGACTCGAGGAGGGTGCGGCACCCGACCGCATAGCGTTCCTGCGCGGTGAGATGCCATGCCTGCGCGAGCGTCACGAGCTCGAGGTGGCGATTGATCTCCCAGAGATACTTGATGTCGCCGACCTTGCGCGCGTCGCGGTAGTCGAGGCTCTTGCCGAACACGAGCGGCGCGACGGTCCCGGTCTTGGGATCGACGTTCCAGCGCGGCGGGAAGCCGAGGCGCGCATCGGTGAGCGCGAAGATATGGAACGAGCCCGACAAAATGCGATCCGCGGCGTTCGCGTACTTCGTCGTATCGAACTGCCGCGGCAGCGTGGACACCCACGCAGGCCCGCTCTCCCCGCTCGGCTCGGGAGCGCGCGCGAGCCCCAGCCCGAAGCGCTCGGCGCGCGCGCGGACCGCGCGTCCTACCCTGAAAGCGATCTCGCGGCTGCTCATGGCGCGCAATCGCGCCAGCCGCCACTTCAAGCTCACACCGACTCGCTTGCGGCCGCATCGCGCGCGACTGCGCCGAACACCGCATCGTACGCCGCGAGCAGGTTCGGGGCTTCGTGGTCCCACGACAGCTCGTTCGCAACGCGCGCCCGCCCGAATTCGCCCATGCGCCGCCGCCGCGGCTCATCGTCCAGCAGCGCGAGCAGCTTCTCCGCCATGTCGATCGGATCGTTGCGGCGCGCGTAGAGCGAGGCCTCCTGCGCGGAGAAGCGCCCCTCGGTGAGATCGAACTGGACGATCGGCTTGCCGAGCGCCATGTACTCCATGATCTTGTTCATGGTCGACTTGTCGTTCATTTCGTTCGCGACGTCCGGGTTCACGCACACATCGGCCGTGTTCAGCATCGCGAGCAGCTCGGCGTCGGGCACACGGCCCGTGAAGGTGACGTAGTCCGCAACGCCCAGCTGCTGCGCGAGCGCCTTCATTGCCGCAAGCTCGGTGCCGCCCCCGACCAGCCCGAAGTGAACGTCGGTACGGCGCTTGTCGAAAACGATGTAGCGCACGGCCTGCAGGAGCAGATCGATCCCTTCCTGCCGGCCCATGACGCCGACATACCCCACAAGGTAGCGCCGGCCGCGTTTCAAGGCTGGATTGGGTGGCAGGATCTTCAGGCGTTCGAGGCTCGGCCCGCTGCGCACGACGAACACTTTGTCGGGCGACATGCCTCCGCGCTCGAGCGCGATGCGCCGGTAGGACTCGTTCGTGGCGATCGAGACGTTCGCCGTGCGGAAGGTCCAGCGTTCGAGGGCGAGCATGAGTTTGTAGAACAGATCGCGCCGGCCGAACTTCGCCTCGTACAGCTCGGGATTGATGTCGTGGTGATCGAACACGAACTTCTTGCCGAAGAGCTTGTAGAAGGCGCCGACCAGGAAAATCGTGTCCGGCGGATTGCACGCGTGGATGACGTCGAAGCCGCGCCCTAGCCAGACGCGCAGCGACAGCGCCATCTGCGCGAAGAAGGCCCAGAGATACTCGATGGCATAGCCGTACCAGCGATCGGCTTCGAAGGGCAGCGCGTGGCGATAGATCGCGATGCCGTCGATCTCCTCGTAACCCGCCTCGTAGCCTTTGCCCTTCGGGCAGATGATCGAGACCGTGTAGCCCGCCGCGGCGAGCGTGCGCGCCTCCTGCCACACGCGCCGGTCGAACGGGCATGGCAAGTTCTCCACAATCATGAGAATGCGGCGCGAGTTGGTGGTGCGCATTGAGCACGAGCACAGCAGGAAGCGTTCCCGCGTGTGGTGCGGCTCGCGCGCCACAAGGCGACGGCCGGCGCGCACGCCGGTGCCCGCCTTCGCGCCCGTTCACGCCGCCGGTGGCGCCTGATCAGCCGGCGTGTTGGACTTGCCGAACTGTGCGGCGTCGATGTGGTGCTTCTCGAGCAGGTCGTACAGCGTCGGCCGCGTGACGCCGAGCAGCTCCGCGGCGCGCGACAGGTTACCGCGCGCAACCGCCAGCGCCTGCCGTACGGCCTGCGTCTCCGCGCGCTGCCGCGCGACGCGCAGGTTCAGGTACTCGGGGTCTTCGCCCGGGTCCTGCAAGCCGAGGTCGCTCGCCGTGACGACGGCTCCCTCGGCCATGATCACCGCACCTTTGATGCGGTTCTCGAGCTCGCGAACGTTGCCGGGCCAGCGATGCGCTTGAATCGCGCGGATCGCATCCGGCGCGAGACCGCGCGTCGGACGCCCGAACCGCTCGGCGGTGTTCTGCAGGAGGAACTGCGCGAGCAGGAGACTATCCCCCTGCCGCTCCCGCAGCGGCGGAATGCGCAGCGTGACCTCGCTGATGCGGTAGTAGAGGTCTTCACGAAACGCACCCTTGGCGATCTGCTCGTCGAGGTTGCGATTGGTCGCGCAGATGAAGCGCAGGTCGAGCGGAATCGGCGTGCGGCCGCCGATGCGATCGACGGTCCGCTCCTGCAGCACTCGCAGCAGCTTCGCTTGCAGCGACGCGGGCATCTCGCCGATCTCGTCGAGGAACACAGTACCGGTGTCGGCCAGTTCGAGCTTGCCGGGCGTGCGCTTCGTGGCCCCGGTGAACGCGCCCTTCTCGTAGCCGAAGAGCTCGCTCTCGAGCAGCGTGTCCGGGATCGCCGCGCAGTTGATGGCGACGAACGGCTGATGCGAGCGGCCCGAGAGGCGATGCAGCGCGCGCGCCATGAGCTCCTTGCCGGTGCCGCTGTCGCCGAGCACGAGCACCGTCGCGTTCGTCGGCGCGACTTTTTCGATCGCGCGGCAGAGGCTGCGCATCGCATCGCTGACGCCGATGATGCCTTCGAGCGCCATCGAGCCCGTCTGCTCGCGCAGCCGGCCGTTCTCGGTCTCGAGCTCGCGAATGCGGAACGCGCGGCGCACGACGATGGACAGCACCGCCGCGTTGATGGGCTTGTGATAGAAGTCCGTCGCGCCGAGCCCGACCGCCTGCACGGCGAGATCGCGCGCCTCGTGCTCGGTCATCGCGATGATCTTGATGTCCGGCGCGATGTTCAGAATCTGCCGCAGCAGCTCCAGGGATGCGGTGGCGGAGACCGGTTCCTGCGCGACCCCGAGATCGAACAGCACGACATCCGGCTCCACGCGGCGCACGATGGCGAGCGCCTGCTCCGATGCGTCGCTGCTCACGACATCGAGGTCGGCGAAAATACCTTCGAGCTCGCGGCGCAACGCGCGGTCGTTCTCCAGGATCAGGAGCTTCCGGCGTTCCTTCTCTGCGTTCATGACACTCCTCGACACTGGCGCGGGTACAAGCGCAAGACCCGCGCGCTTCGACATCGACCTCGTCAGCGAGCCCCCTGCCCCATGACGACCACTTCCACCGTCTGCAACAAGATCCCCAGATCGAACAACAGCGAGTTGTTCTTGATGTAGTAGAGATCGTATTGGAGCTTCTCGAGCGCATCCTGTTCCGAGGAGCCGTACGGGTAGCAGAGCTGCGCCCACCCGGTAATCCCGGGTTTTACGCAGTGCCGCTGCACGTAATAGGGAATCTTCTGCGCGAGCTCGGCCACGAACTCGGGCCGCTCGGGCCGCGGCCCGACGAAGCTCATGTGCCCGCGGAACACGCACAGGATCTGCGGCAGCTCGTCGATGCGGCACTTGCGGATGAAGGCGCCGACGCGCGTGACGCGCCTGTCGTCCTTGCTGGCCCACTGCGCCTTGCCGTCGCGCTCCGCGTCCTGCCGCATGCTGCGAAACTTCAGCACGCGAAAGGGCCGCCCGCCGAGGCCGACACGCTCCTGGGCGTAGAACACCGGCGCCCGCCAGCCCTCTTCGAGCTTGATGGCGAGCATGGTGAGCAGGATGAGCGGGAAGGTCACGATCAGAATGAGCGAGCTCGCCACGATGTCGAGCGTGCGCGAGGAGAAGAGCCGCACGGGATCGCGGCGGAAGCCCTCGCCGAAGATCATCCAGCTCGGGTTCAGCACATCGATGCGCACGCGGCCGGTCTCGCGCTCGAGGAAGGTGAGGAGCTCTGTGACGTCGATGCCGGCGAGACGGCAATCGAGCAGCTCGAGAATCGGAAAGCCGCGTCGGCGATCGTCCATCGCGACGACGACCTCCGCCGCATCGTGCTGCACGCACAGCTCGGCGAGCGAGCCGCGCTTTTCGAGGACCAGATTGCTCGCGACGGCGATCGTCTCACCCTCCGGCTGCACGAACCCGACGAGCTCGAAGCCGCGCCGATCGGAGCGGCGGCGCAGACGCGAGATCGGCGCCGCGTTCTTGCCGGTGCCGTAGACGATCACGCGGCGCTTGAAGAGCGCCTCATCGACGACTTGGTGGAAGACGATGCGCGATCCGGCGAGACCGACGAGCGAGATGAT
>DASTRY010000042.1:0-5064 GCA_035760965.1 Steroidobacteraceae bacterium
GCCTTCATGAGCTTCAGCGGACGCGTGTTTGCCGAGGGCGCGCTGCCGGTGAAGACCAAACAGCTCATCGCGGTCGCGGTGGCGCACGTCACGCAGTGTCCGTATTGCATCCGCGGACACACCAAGGCGGCGCTACGCCACGGCGCGACGGCGGAAGAAATCATGGAGGCGATCTGGGTCGCGGCAGAAATGCGCGCAGGCGGCGCCTACGCTCACGCGGCGCTGGCGCTCGACACCATCGAAGAGGCGAAGGGCAGGGAGCCGAAGTCGTGATCCGCGAGTGAGCAGGCATTTCGGTCCTCGCAGCAGCCGCGCCGCGATGCAGCCACAGCAATCGCGGCGTGGATATGAACCGCCAACATTCATCGTTTGCAAAACTGCGAGGCGGGACTAGGCTCAAAGGCACAGGAGTTCGGCAGCTCTTGCGCCGGAGCGCACCATGATTCAGATCAAGCGAACGTATGAGCCCAAGGCACGAGGCGACGGCCAGCGCTTTCTCGTCGAGCGGCTCTGGCCGCGCGGTATGAAGAAGGAAGCGCTGCACGCGGACGCGTGGCTCAAGGACGTGGCGCCGAGCACGAAGCTGCGCCAATGGTTCGGGCATCGCGTGGAGCGGTGGGAAGAATTTCAGCGGCGGTACCGGAGGGAGCTCGACGAGAATCCGGCCGCCTGGGCGCCGATCCTGGAGGCCGCCAAGGAGGGCCCCGTCACACTTCTTTATAGCGCCCGGGATGAGCAGCACAACGGCGCCCGCGTCCTCGCCGACTATCTCACCGAACGTCTCCATACGAGGCGCACGCCGGTCTCGAGCGCGCGGTCGGCCGCCGCGCGCAGACACTGAAGCGTGGCCGGGCGCAGCGCCTTCGGTCGGGACGTCCTCTGGAACGCGTGCATCGTGTTCAGGAGCGCACCGAGCGGGATCTGAATGCGGTACCGACTGTCCACTCGCGCTCCTTTCGATCTCGAAGCGACCGTTCGGGTGTTGCAGCGACGACCGGTGAGCCGCGTGGACCTGTGGGAAGACAATCGGTATCTGCGTGTGCTACCCACGACGGAAAGTCATGTGCTGATCGAGGTGCGCGACTTCGGCACGATCGACGAGCCGAATCTCAGGTTCGGCTTTCGCGCCGGAACGGCGACCGCGAGCTCGATTCCGCAACTCAAGCGAACGCTGCAGAGGGTGCTCGGTCTCGATGTGGACCCGGAGCCGCTCCGGCGTGTCGCGGAATCCGAGCCTGTGCTTCGTCCGGTCGCCGTGGCCCTACGCGGGCTGCGGCCACCGCGATTCGTCAACCTCTTCGAAGCGTTCGCGCGGGTGGTGCCGTTCCAGCAATTGAGCCTCGAAGCGGGCGTCGCGATCGTCGCGCGGCTGGTGGAGCGCTTCGGCGAACCGCTGCAGCACGAAGAGCGCCGCTTCCTCGCATTTCCCACCGCGCAGGCGATCGCGAGCGCCAACCTCGCAGCGTTACGCGCATGCGGCCTGAGCTCCACGAAGGCGGAGACGCTGCGATACGTGGCGCGAGCGATCGACTCGGGCGAGCTCGTCGAGGAACGCATTGCCGGCATGCCGACGCGCGATGCGCTCGCAACGCTGATCGAGCTTCCCGGAATCGGCCCCTGGAGCGCCGCCTTGGTCCTGCTGCGCGGCTTCGGCAGGCTCGAGATCTTTCCGCCGAACGACGTGGGCGCCGTGCGCGGGCTCAGCGCGCTGCTAGGTGTTCGACCCGGCACCGCGTTGACTCGGGTCATTGAACGATTCGGCGATTTGCGGGGCTATCTGTACTTCCTCGGCCTCGGCTACAGCCTGCTGAGGAAGGGGCTCATTCACAACCGATCGAGCGCGGCTCGCGGCTACGCGGTTGGGCCAGGAGTCGAGCCGCTCTCGGAAAGCTGACCGTACGGTTCTGCAGGAGCGAGTGTCATGGCCGAGCAAACACAGCTGACCGGGCCCGACTTCGAAGTCGGCATTGCGCTGACGGAGCTGCCGGAGAGCAAGCCCGTCCTCGGGCACGCCCGCGGCGAACCCATCGTGCTCGTGCGAAAGGGCGGTGAGATCTGCGCACTCGGCGCGACATGCACGCACTACGGCGGTCCGCTCGCAGAAGGGCTCGTCGTCGGAAAGACTCTGCATTGTCCGTGGCATCACGCGCGTTTCGATCTGGGCACCGGCGAGGCGGTCGGCGCACCCGCGCTGCGCGCGGTGGCCTGCTACGAAGTGCAGCAACGTGCCGGACAGGTCACGATCGGACAGAAGAAGTCGCTGCCGGAGCCGAAGGCCCCGCCAGCAAACCCCGGCGCGATCGTCATCATCGGGGCGGGTGCCGCGGGAGCGGCGGCGGCCGAGCGGTTGCGAAGACTCGGTGCGACGGGATCGATCGCCCTGATCGGCGATGAGCCGCCGGGGCCGGTCGATCGGCCAAATCTCAGCAAAGACTATCTGGCTGGCACTGCGCCGGAGGACTGGCTGCCGCTGCGCACGCGCAAGTTCTACGAAAAGATCGGCGTGGACCTGCGCATCGGCGACGCGGCGACAGCGCTCGATCCGGCGCGCCGGATCGTCACGCTGGCGAGCGGGCAAACCCTCCCGTACGACGCGCTGCTGCTCGCAACGGGCGCGCAGCCGATCAAGCTGTCTCTCGGCGCAGCCTCACCGCCTGTCTTTACGCTGCGCACGTTGGCGGATTCTCACGACATCATCCGCGCCGCCGGCACCGCGCGGCGTGCAGTGGTGATCGGCTCGAGCTTCATAGGGCTCGAGACGGCCGCGTCTTTGCGCGCACGCGGGCTCGAGGTCGACGTGGTGAGCCTCGATCGCTTTCCGCTCGAGCGCGTGCTGGGTGAAGAGCTCGGCCGCTTCGTCCAGAAGCTGCACGAGGATCACGGCGTGCGCTTTCATCTTGGGACCCGCGCCCGTGCCGGCACGCCGCAGGGTGTCGAGCTCGAAGACGGCCGCGTGTTGTCCGCCGATCTCATCGTGCTCGGTATTGGCGTGCGTCCGCGCATCGATCTCGCGGAGAAAGCCGGGCTGCGCATCGACAACGGCATCGTCGTCGACAACCACTTGCGCACGAGCGCTGCAGGGATCTGGGCGGCGGGTGATTCGGCCCGCTATCCCGAGCCGCGCCTCGGCACCCCCGTACGCATCGAGCACTGGGTCGTGGCGGAACGTCAGGGGCAAGCGGCCGCGCGCGACATGCTGGGATTCGACGCGCCGTTCAAGGACGTGCCGTTCTTCTGGAGTCAGCACTACGACGTCACACTGACTTACGTCGGTCACGCAGATTCATGGGACAGCGTCGACGTGCGGGGCAGCCTCGAGAAGCGCGATGCGAGCGTGATCTATCGACGCGCAGGGCGTGTGCTCGCGGTGGTGACGCTCGGCCGCGATCACCTCAGCCTCGAAATCGAGGCCGCGCTCGAGAAGGGCGCCGAGGATGAGCTCGAAGCGTTGCTGCGCGCGTAGAACCGGGTCGGACGACGGCTGATCACCGCGCGGTCTCATCATCGAGGTTGCTGACGCGGCAGTCGACGATGTTGCCGGCGGCATCCGCGACGAGCTGCAAGCAGCGCTTCTGATGAAAGAACGTCAGCCTCGTACGACCTGCGTCCCGGCGGATTCCGCGCTCGCATCGCGCGGTGATCTTGCCCTCACGCAGCAGAGGCAGTACCCGCGCGGGTTCGATTGCGAGACCCGCGGCGACGATGGCCGCGTCCACGTGGACGCCATCACGCTCGAATTCCACTCTGTTCATGCGTCTACTCTGCGGCAGGGCCTCCGCAAAGCAATCGCGGTGAGCTCGTAGCCGTTACGTAGTTTGCTCGAGGTGGCTTGCGATCGGAGCGCGATCGAGCTGCCGGACGGACAACGTCCGTGCGGCGGCGAACGCAGTCCAACAAGACCGACGGGCAAACACAGCCGGTTCTCGAAGGTCAAGCGGTCGGGGTTGCCGTGCTATCTTGGGCGCGGTCGAGACGTTAACAATGCGAGCACGGGATGCGGGACCGAATTCTTGCGCGGATGCTCCTCTGCGCAACTTCGATAGGTGCACTACTCAGTGCGGGATGCCAGAACACGAAGCCACTGCCCGATGTTCCGGACAACACGGAGCTCGCGGCGTGCCCCGATCCCGTTCAAAGCAATATCGCGCTACGCGTTTCGGTATCGGCGCGCGAGCTTCCGAAGGAGCTCGTCACCAGTGAAGGCGTCCCGAAGGGGTATCCCTTTCTCGGCCGCAAGATGCTCTTCGCAATCGTGCCGCACGGTGCGGCCAGAGACCTGACGATTCTGGATAGCGACCTGACGGTCGCTCCCGCTGGCGGAACCTTCGAGGGCTGGGCCACGTCAGCGAGCGCGTCCGGAGGAATCGATGTCGTACCCGGGAGGTTGCGCATCGATCCCATTCTTGCGGGCGGGCGCTTTCGTCCGCAGACATCCGCAGTGGATGCCGTGATCCGTCTCGGCGGCGCGCCGTTCGATCAAGCCGTCATGGCGACTGGCGCTCTGTGGGACGGTGATCAACATCCGATCTCTCCGGACGTGTTGCAGGTGACGTTCACACCCTTGCGGCATTTCACGGTGTATGACGCCGTCAACGCGACGGTCACACTGCGCTTGGTTGCGCAGCCCGCGCATACGGACCTGCCATGTCGGGCGACGGTCGAGACGATCGTGCAACTCGTCGATCGCGAAGCGGCGCGGCCGCCGCTCTGGGACCTCGGTACCTCGTACAGAGGCGGCGCCCGCAAGCGCTGGCTCGCGCTCTACGATCCGCACATCGGCCCCGTGCGGGCCATCTTCACAGACCCCGTCGCGGCGCGCGGCTTCGCGATGTGGGTGCGCCAAACCGGCGCGACGCAAGTGGGGCGCTTTCAACTCGGGACGTTCGAGTCCGAGGACCTGCGCGGTACGGTGACGACGGTTCCGACCGATCGAGCGATCATGCAGTCGTATCGCGCGATCACGCCGGAAGAGCGCGCCGCCCTCGTGGTGGGGCCGCTCGGGGAACGCTGAGACGTTTGTGACGGTGCACAGGCGCTGGCGGCGACGCTCGCAAACCGTCCGGA
>DASTRY010000043.1:0-19072 GCA_035760965.1 Steroidobacteraceae bacterium
TTGCCGATGTTCCGCAAGGCACCGGCCTTCGAGTGGAGATCGCCGGGCGCGAGGCCGTCGCCGTATTCCGTGTCGGATCGGAATACTTCGTCACCGATGACAAGTGTACCCACGGCAACGGCTCACTGGCCGACGGCGAGCTCGTCGACGATGAGATCGAATGCCCGTTTCACTTCGGCCGCTTCTGCGTGCGCGACGGCCGGGCCGCCGCGCCACCGTGCGTGGTTCCCATCCGAACCTATCGTTGTGAAGTGCTCAACGGGCAGATCTACATCGCTCTGCCAACCACCTGTTAGAGACGACACATGCCGCAGATCACGCTGGCCGGGACCGGCGAGACGTTCGACTGCGAGGCGGGGGACACAGTGTTGCGGGCGGGCCTGCGCGCGGGGCTCGGGCTCCCGTACGAGTGCAATGTCGGCGCGTGCGGGCAGTGCAGGTTTCAGCTCATCAAAGGCGAGCTCGAGCCACTGACGCGAACGTTCGCGGCCTTGTCGGACCGCGACGTGAGCCGGGGGCGGTCTCTGGCTTGTCAGGCCAGGCCCATCTCCGACTGCACCGTGCACCTGCGTCTGCAAGAGCGCTACGTGCCGCAGCATCGGCCGGTGCGGCAGAGCGCACGCCTCGAGTCGATTCGCACCCTAACGCGCGATATCCGCGCGTTCACTTTCCGGACGGCGCTGCCTGCGAAGTTCATGCCGGGACAGTATGCGCTCCTGCACCTCCCGGCCGTCGATGCTCCGCGCCCGCTGTCCATGGCGAATCTGCCGAACCCGGCAGGGCTGTGGCAATTCATGATTCGCGAGGTGCCCGGCGGGCAGGCGAGTGGCTATCTGTTCGGGCGCGCCGCGGAGGGCGACGAGATCGCGCTGGACGGTGCTTATGGGACTGCGTTTTACCGTCCCTCGAGCGCGGAGGTCGTGTGTATTGCGGGCGGCTCCGGCATCGCCCCTGCGTTGTCGATTGCGCGCGCGGCGGCGGCAGATGCGGCTTGCCGGCATATCGAGTTCTTTTATGGCGCCCGCACGCCCGCAGACCTCTGCCACACCGACATCGAACGTCTCCCGAAGCGCGCCGACCTGAGCGTCGCGTGCCACGCGGTCGTATCGGGTGATGTGGGAACCGCATGGCGCGGTCCAACAGGCTTGCTGCATGAGTATCTCGCGCGCACACTGTTCAAGCCGCACCCGTCCGCACGGTTCTACCTGGCCGGACCGCCTGCTATGGTGGAAGCGGTGGAGTCGGTGCTCATGGGGCCGTCTTTCGGTATCGAGCGCACGAGAATTCACTACGATCGCTTCTTCTGATGCAACCGATCGTGTACATCCTCGACGACGACGAAGGTGCGCGCGCCTCCCTGTCGTGGCTCGTGGCCTCGGTCGGCTTGAGCGCGAAATGTTTTGGTTCGGCTGCCGAGTTCCTGAGCGGCTTTGATCCCGATTGTGCCGCCTGTCTCGTGCTCGATGTGCGCATGCCCGAAGTCGGTGGCTTCGAAGTTCAGGAGCTGCTGCGCGGCCGCAAGAGCCATATGCCTATCATCTTCGTCTCCGGGCACGGCGACATTCCGATGTCCGTGCGCGCCATGAAGAATGGCGCCTTCGACTTCGTCGAGAAGCCCTACAACTCGCAGGCGATGCTCGAGCGCATCCAGGAAGCGGTGCGCGCGGCGACTGCGCAGTACGAGAAGGCGAAGAAGCGCAAGGCGCTCGAGCAGCGGCTCGCGCTGCTCTCGCCGCGTGAGCGGGAGGTTCTGCGCCGCGTGGTCGACGGCAAGACGAGCAAGATGATCGCACGCGAGCTGCAGATCACCGCCAAGACAGTGGACCTTCACCGCACGAGCATCCACGAGAAGCTCGGTTCGACATCCGTCGCCTCGCTCGTCCGCGAGGTCCTGCTGCATTTCGGTCGCGATATCTAGCGGACTCGCGGTCGACGCTCGCGGGCGACGCCGCGCGGCCGCGATTCCTTTGCAGTCGAAAGCCAGTTCCTGCGCTCTCCTTCTAGCGCGGATCTCGCCGTCGCAGCCATGCTGGCCGCCTCCAAGCGAGGAGCAACGGAACCGGCGAAATGACGATCTCGAATCTTGCCTATGTCGGGCTCGGCGTAGCGGACGTGCAGGCTTGGAGCCGCCACGCCGTGGGCGTGTACGGGCTGCAGCCGGCCGCAGCCGCAGAGGGTCAGGTCCGTTTGCGTCTCGATGACCGGGCATGGCGCATCGGGCTCGAGACCTCTCCCGCCGACGACATCGCCTATATCGGTTTCGAAGTGCCGGATGCGGGCACGGCGGCCCGCCTCGCCAGCTCCCTTCAGGACGAGGGTGCGAGCCCCAAGCCCCTGACGCCGGGCGAATGCACGGGTCGTGAGATCGCAGGCGGTATCCGCGTGCGCGATCCGGACGGTCTCGATATCGAGCTGATATGGGGCCTGGCCGCGGCGCAAACGCCGTTTCACTCGCCGGAAGGCGTCTCATTCGTGACGAACGGCATGGGCCTCGGGCACGCCGTGATCTCGACCGCCGACATCGGGCGCGCCTTGAGCTTCTATCAGCGGCTCGGGCTGCGCGTGAGCGACTACATCAGCCTGAGTCTCGGCTCTGGGGGCGATATCAATGTCGTCTTTCTCCATTGCAACGCGCGCCATCACACGCTCGCGCTGCTGCCGGCGCCGACGCCGAAGCGGCTCAATCACCTCATGTTCGAAGTGACCACGGTGGACGAGGTTCTGAAGTC
Organism: Steroidobacteraceae bacterium; assembly: GCA_035760965.1. Classification (GTDB taxonomy): domain Bacteria; phylum Pseudomonadota; class Gammaproteobacteria; order Steroidobacterales; family Steroidobacteraceae; genus JADGHX01. The sequence goes on from DASTRY010000043.1 coordinate 2,730, forward strand.
CTATTCCCGCGCGCGGCACCTCGAGGTTCCGATCGTGCGTCACTTGGGGCGCCACACGAACGATCACATGCTGTCGTTCTATGCGCGCACGCCGGCCGGCTTCGACGTGGAGTACGGCTGCGGGGGGCGCCTCATCGGCACGCAATGGGAAACGGCGCAGTACGACCGCATCAGCATCTGGGGACACGAAGCCTCATGAGCAACACGAGTAAAATCGCCAACGTCAACGGCAAGCCGATTCACTATCTCGACGTGGGTGAAGGCGAGCCGGTCGTGCTGGTTCACGGCGGCGGTCCGGGCGCGAGCGGCGGCAGCAACTACAGCCGCAACATCGATGCGCTGAGCGCGCGCTACCGCGTCATCGTGCCGGACCTGCCGGGCTACGGGCGATCGGACAAGGGGAAGATCAGCGGACCGCGCTACGCCGCGTACTCTGCCGCGCTCGTCGGGCTGCTCGATGTGCTCGGCATTCCCCGTGCGCATTTCGTCGGCAACTCACTCGGCGGAGGCGCGTCGATCAAGACGGCACTCGAGGCACCCGAGCGCATCGGAAAACTCGTGCTCATGGGCCCCGCCGGACTCGTCAGCGCGTATACGCGTGTGCCCACCGAGGGCGCGCGGCTGATCTTCCAGTACTACGGCGGCGATGGACCCTCGCGCGAGAAGCTCAAGGCCTTTCTCGACATCATGATCTACGACCCCTCGAACCTGACGCCGCAGCTCATCGAGGAACGTTATCAGGCGAGCGTCACGCCGGAGCTTCTCGCCAACCCGCCGCTCGGCCGCGGCGAGGTGCCGGTGCTCGAAGAGCTGTGGCGCGACCCTCGTCTCGCAACCCTGCCGCACGACACGCTGATTCTCTGGGGAAGGGAGGACCGAGTGAATCCCCCCTACACGGCGGACATCCTCATGAGCCAGATCCCGAACGCGCAGCTCGTGACCTTCACGCGCTGCGGACACTGGGTGCAATGGGAGAAGGCCGACGCGTTCAACACCATTGTGTCCGCCTTCCTGGCGGGATATCGGGCGAACTGATGAGCGCCGACGTTGCCGCGAAATTGCGCCAGGCCGAGCGGGATCGCCGCCCGATCCCGCCGGTGCGCGACGCCGTGAGCGACCCGTCGGTCGAGCATGCCTACCGTGTGCAGCGGGAGAACGTTCAGCTGCGCGAACGCAGCGGCGAGCGTCGAGTGGGCCGCAAGATCGGTCTCACTTCGGTTGCCGTTCAGCGTCAGCTCGGTGTGGACCAGCCGGATTTCGGCGTCCTCTTCGCGAGCATGGAGATTCCCGCGGACGGCGCGCTCGACCTGCGTGAGCTGATCCAGCCGCGCATCGAGGCGGAAATCGCGTTCGTGCTGGCGCGTGACATCGATCAGCCCGCGCCCGACCCGCGCACGGTGATGGCCGCGGTGGACTATGCGTTGCCGTGCCTCGAAATCGTGGACAGCCGCATTGCCGACTGGAAGATCGGCATCTTCGACACCGTTGCCGATAACGCATCGGCCGGCCGCTTCGTCGCGGGCACACTGCCGCGACGCCTCACGGAGTTCGATTTCATTCACTGCGGCATGCTGCTGCGGGCGAACGGCGAAATTGCCGCGACCGGCGTCGGTGCCGCGTGTCTGGGCAATCCGATCGAGGCCCTGCGATGGCTCGCAGCGAAGGCATTCGAGCTCGAGGATCCGCTGCGCGCCGGCGATATCGTCCTGAGCGGCGCGCTGGGGCCGATGACGACCCTGCGTCCTGGCACGCACTACGCAGCCACGATCGGTGGGCTCGGCGTCGTCGTCGTGAATGTGGATGGAGCGCGTGAATGAGCCGCGTGGGTGTCGCCATCATCGGCTCCGGAAACATCGGCACCGATCTGCTGATGAAAGTGCTGCGCACGTCAAAGCGTCTCGAAGCCGTCGCGCTCGTCGGCATCGAGCCCGCCTCAGACGGCCTGGCCCGTGCGCGGCGTCTCGGCGTGCTCGCCATTGACAGCGGGCTCGAGGCGTTGATGAACCGGCCCGAGTTCGACCGCGTGCAGATCGTGTTCGATGCGACCTCGGCCAGGGCGCACTCGCGCCATCACGAGCTACTCGCAGGACACGGCAAACAGCTCATCGATCTCACACCCGCCGCCCTCGGGCCGTACACCGTGCCCGTAGTCAATCTCGATGAGCACCTCGACGCACCGAATCTCAACATGGTCACCTGCGGCGGGCAGGCGACCATTCCGATCGTCGCCGCGATCAGCGACGTGGCAAAAGTGCACTATGCCGAAATCGTCGCCTCGATTGCCTCGAAGTCCGCAGGGCCCGGCACACGCGCCAACATCGATGAGTTCACGCAGACCACGGCACGGGGCCTCGAGCAGGTGGGGCGCGCCGCCCGCGCCAAGGCAATCATCATTCTGAACCCCGCGGAGCCGCCGATGATCATGCGCGACACCGTGTTCACGCTCTCGGAAGGCGCCGAGGAGAGCCGGGTGCGGGGCTCGGTGGAGGCCATGATCGCGCGCGTGCAGCGCTACGTGCCGGGTTACCGGCTGAAGCAGAGCATCCAGTTCGAGCACAGTCGCGGGCAACGTCCCTGGCACATTCCCGGCTACGGTGATTTCCACGGGCTGAAGACCACCGTGCTCCTGCAAGTCGAAGGCGCAGCCCACTATCTGCCGGCCTACGCCGGCAATCTGGACATCATGACTTCCGCCGCGCTCGCTACTGGCGAGCGCATCGCGGAGCTTGCCGGCGTCCCAGCGTGAGCAGGCAGGCTCAGCCGCAAGGACGCCTCTACATTCAGGATGTGACGCTGCGTGACGGCATGCACGCCATCCGTCATCAGTATTCGGTCGAGCAGGTAGTAGCCATTGCCGAAGCCCTCGATGCAGCCGGGGTCGATGGGATCGAAGTGGCACACGGGGACGGCCTGGCCGGCTCGAGCTTCAATTACGGTTTCGGCGCGCACACCGATCGCGAGTGGATCGCGGCAGTCGCGGAGAAGCTCCAGCATGCGCGGCTGACGACTTTGCTGCTGCCGGGCATCGGCACCATCGACGATCTGCGCGAGGCTCATGCGCTCGGCGTGCGCTCGGTCCGCATCGCCACGCATTGCACGGAGGCCGACATCGCCCGCCAGCACATCGAAGCTGCGCGACATCTCGGCATGGACACGGTCGGCTTTCTCATGATGTCGCACATGTCGGAGCCGACTGAGCTTGCGCGTCAGGCGAAGCTCATGGAGTCCTACGGCGCAGAGTGCGTCTATGTCGTCGATTCCGCCGGCGCGCTGGACATGGACGGCGTCGAGCTGCGCCTGCGCGCCTTCGATGATGTGTTGCAGCCGGCGACTCAGCGCGGCATTCACGCTCATCACAACCTCTCGCTCGGTGTGGCCAACTCCATTGTCGCCGTTCGAAACGGCGCAACGCGCGTCGATGCATCGCTCGCCGGCATGGGAGCCGGGGCCGGCAATGCTCCGCTCGAAGTGTTCATCGCTACGATCAGCCGCATGGGCTGGTCGCACGGCTGCGATCTGTTCGCGCTGATGGATGCAGCGGACGATCTCGTGCGCCCCTTGCAGGACCGGCCCGTGCGCGTCGATCGCGAGACGCTCTCGCTCGGCTACGCCGGTGTGTACTCGAGCTTCCTGCGCCACGCGGAGCAAGCCGCGCGCCTCTACGGAATCGACGCACGCGAGATCCTCATCGAGCTCGGCCGGCGCCGCATGGTCGGCGGGCAGGAAGACATGATCGTCGACGTTGCGCTCGACTTGCAGCGACACGGGTAAACCTGATGCGGAGCCTTGTGAAGTAGCCGAATCGAATCGAAGCGATAGGTTGAATCAACCTCAGATGCTGAATGGGGGGATCGGGTCGATGCGAAGCCAATGCAATCTGGTGAAGGGGGCGGCGGGGCTGCTGGCGGCAGCGCTCTCCTGCACGGCCGGAGCGCAGGATGCGGAACATTCCGAAGGCGGGCTGCTGCAGGAGATTGTCGTGACTGCACAGCGCCGCGAGCAGGACCCGCAGGATGTCGGCATATCGGTGTCCGTGTTTGGCGGGCCGCAGTTGAAAGCGCTCGGACTCGAATCGAGCATCGAGATCGCGCGGCTCACCCCGGGGGTGCATGTCTCGGGAGCGACCGCCGGGCAGGCGGCGAGCTTCACGATCCGCGGCGTCACGCAGAGCGACTTCAACGATGCCATCGAGGGCCCGGTGGCCGTGTACGTGGATGACACGTACATCCCGACGCTGCAGGGCCAGGTGTTCGGCATGTTCGACCTGCAGCGCGTGGAGGTGCTGAAAGGGCCGCAGGGGACGCTGTTCGGGCGCAACGCCACGGGCGGCCTCGTGCACTACATCGTCAACAAGCCCACTGCGGCGCCTGCCGCCGGCCTGGACGTCACCTACGGCCGGTTCAATCAGAAGCTGGTCGACACCTTCGTGAGCGGGCCGCTGGGCGGCGGATTCACGGCGCGCGCGTCCTTTCATCTTGCGCGCTTCGGCAACATCATGAAGAACGTCTATCCCGAGGGCCTCGCGCCGGGCTACCCATCGACCCTCGGTGCACTCGCCTCGCCATGCTGCCAGGACACCTGGAGCGAGAACACGCTTTCGGGCCGTCTGCAGCTGCAGTATCAGGCGGATGCGCTCACCGTGCGCCTCGCGGCATCGGGCTCGCGGCAGAATCTCTCGACGACGCCGTACAACATTCAGCCCGTGGTCCCGGTCGTCGACAGCGCCGGCAGGCTCGTCAACGCGATCTACGCGGGTCCCAACGAGACGCGCGTCGCCATCGGCCCGGACGGCAACAACTATCTCGGCCTGCCCAACTCACCCCCGGTGCGGCTGCCCGGTCGCGACTGGCTGGGCTTCCTGCCGCCGAGCGGAAAAGATCTCGAGACCTCGCAGGAGCTCTCGCGCAGCGACTACAACCGCGTGCGCAGCACTGGCATGACGCTGCACGTGGATTACGACTTCGGCGGCGTGAGCCTCGCCTCGGTCACGAGCTATACGAAGTTCGCGAAGCGGCTGTACCTCGATGGTGAGAGCGGGCCCGTGAGCCTCGTCGACGTTGCCCAGCTCGGCGACACCGAAGGGCTCGCCCAGGAGTTGCGCCTGAGCGGCGCGGCGCACCGTTTGCGCTGGGTTGGCGGCCTTTACTACCTGTACATCGACGCCAAGGCGCGCGATGCGCTGCTCGCGCCCGCGGGCTCGTTGTTCGCCGCTCTGTTTGGCGCCGTCGATGTGGGGCTCGATCTGCCGATCATCGCCAAGCTGCGCACCAATTCCGCTTCGCTCTTCGGCCAGATGGAATACGAGCTCACGCCGCGCTGGACCGCGGTGCTTGGCGGCCGCGTCATCGAGGAGAAGCAGAGTTTCAACTATCGCTCCGTCGCGGTCCTGGATACGGACGCGTGGACGCTGCAGACCGCGCCCGTGCTGTTTGATACGCAGCCGCCATTTACGGATCGGCGCACGCAGCATCTGTGGGCAGGCAAGGCGCAGCTCGAATTCCGTCCATCGCGGGATCTCCTGTGGTATCTCGGCGTGAACCGGGGCGTGAAGGCGGGATCGTACAACTCGAAGCTCTTCGACGGCCTTGCGCCGCTCGATCCGTCGGAGATTCCTTACCAGCCCGAAGTGTTGCTGTCATACGAAGGCGGTTTCAAGAAGACCTTCGGCAACGGCGCAACGCTGCTCAATGCTTCGGTCTACTACTACGACTACTCGAACTATCAGGCCTTCACGTTCCAGAACGTTTCCGGATACGTGCAGAACCGCGATGCCAACATGTACGGCGCGGAGCTGCAGCTTGCCGCGCGCCCGGCGCGCGGGCTGCAGGTGCAGCTCGGCGCCTCCATACTCGATGCCCAGGTGAAGAGCCTGCAGATTGCGCCGGGCGTGTTTCGCGATGTGAAGCCGACGTACGCGCCCGAGAAGCAGCTCTTCGGAATGATCAGTCAGGAGCTGCCGGGCGAAGTGCTGGGCGGGCGAGTGACGCTCACCGTGGATGCCAGCTACACATCGGATTTCTATCACAACGTGCGCAACTTCGACTCGACCCGCTTTGATGGCTACACGCTTCTCGGCGTACGCGCGAGCTGGTCCGGGCGAAATATTCCGCTCGAGTTGAGCGCGTTCTGCGAGAACCTCACGGACCGCCGCTATGGGTTCATCGGCTTCGAGGGCTCAACGGTCTATGGAGGCAACGACGTCGCCTATGGGAAGCCGCGGTGGTGGGGCGTGCGCGCCGCCTACAACTTTGGGGGACATTGAGCGAGGCGGGGCGGCGGAGCTCGACGCGCGCCGCCTCGACGCATTTCTGCGAGAGGCATTGCCAGGATGCCGTGGCGAGATGAAGCTCGAGCCCGCGCCCGGCGGGCAATCAAATCCGACGTTCTTCGTGTCCTACCGCGGCCGACGGCTCGTGCTGCGCAAACAGCCGCCAGCGGGGCGTCTGCCGTCGGCGCACGCCATCGACCGCGAGTATCGCGTGCTCTCGGCGCTCAGGGGGTCGCGGGTCCCCGTGCCCCGTGTGCTGCTGTTCCACACCGGGCTTGAAGTCGTCGGCACACCTTTCTACGTCATGGAATGCGTGGCAGGACGAGTGTTTCACGACAGCGCGCTCCCAGGCGTCGCTCCCACACACCGTCGCGTCATGTATCAGTCCATGGCAGAAACGCTAGCAGAGCTGCACGCAGTGGACTGGAGAGCGGCGGGGCTCGAGGGCTTCGGCAGGGTGGGCGGCTACTTCTCGCGACAGCTCGAACGCTGGTCGCAGCAGTGGCGACTGTCGGCGACGCGTGAGGTGCCTGAAATCGTGACGCTGATGGGCTGGCTGCGTGCGCATCTTGCTGAAGATGCGCAGACGACGCTGTGTCACGGGGATTTCCGACTTGGCAATCTGTTGTTCCATCCCAGCGAGCCGCGCGTCGTCGCGGTCCTCGATTGGGAACTGTCGACGCTCGGCCATCCGCTCGCCGATCTGGCCCACAACTGCATTGCCTGGCAAACCCTGCCGGAAGAGTACGGCGGCATACGCGGGCTGACGTTGGCCTCGCTGGGCATTCCGTCGCGGGGAGGCTACGTTGCGGCCTATCACCAGCGCGCGCCCGATGTCGGCCCTCTGACCTCATTCCATCTCGCCTTTGCGTTGTTCCGCATGGCCGTGATCTTCGAGGGCATCGCGAGTCGGGCCCGGCGCGGCAACACCGCATCGGCGGATGCCGCGCGAGCCAGCGAGCACAGCGTCGCGTTCGCGCGGCGTGCGCTCGAAGTGATCGAAACCGGTATCGCTGGGTGAGCCGCCCGTCACTATGGACTTCGCCTGCTCCGACAAGGTCACGACTCTGCAGCGTCGGCTGCGCCACTTCATGGCGGAACACATCGCACCCGTCGAGGCGCAATGGCGGCAGCACGTCGACCGCGCTGTATATCCGCTCGAGCTGCTCGAGCCCCTGAAGGCGCGTGCCCGGGCAGAGGGGCTCTGGAATCTGTTTCTGCCGGGGCTGCGCGCGGACGAGCCGGGCACACGGCTCACCAATCTCGAATACGCGCCGCTTGCGGAAATCATGGGCCGCGTGCCGTGGGCCGCCGAGGTGTTCAACTGCAGCGCGCCCGATACGGGCAATATCGAGCTGCTGCACACGTGTGCCACACCCGAGCAGGCGGATCGCTGGTTGCGCCCGCTCCTCGCGGGCGAGATCCGTTCGTGCTTCGCGATGACTGAGCCGGATGTGGCGTCCTCTGACGCCACGAACATTCGTGCCAGCATCCGGCGTCAGGGGAACAGCCTCGTCATCAACGGCCACAAGTGGTTCGTAACCGGTGCCGCTCACCCGAACTGCAAGCTGGTGCTCTTCGTGGGGCGTTCGGAGGCGCGCGCCGGCTTCGCTTCGCACGAGCGCCATTCGATCGTGCTCGTGCCGCTGGAGATGCCTGGCGTGCAGGTCGTGCGCAGTCTTCCGATCATGCATCACCATGCGCCCGAGGGTCATTGCGAGGTTGTGTTTCGCGACGTGCGCTTGCCGCTCAGCGCGCTTCTCGGTGAGGAAGGGCGGGGCTTTGCGCTGGCGCAGGCGCGCCTGGGTCCCGGACGCGTACATCATTGCATGCGCGCGATCGGCCAGTGCGAGCTCGCGCTAGAGCTCATGTGCGAGCGGGCCCGGCAACGTGAGGCGTTTGGACGGCCGCTCAGCGACTATGCGAGCGTGCAGGACTGGATTGCGCACTCGCGTGTCGAGATCGATCAGGCCCGCCTCCTGGTGCTGCGCGCCGCGTGGACAATGGATCGGTACGGAAACGCCGCGGCTCGGACGGATGTCTCGGCGATCAAGCTCGTGGTGGCCCAAATGCAGGCGCGCATCGTCGATCGGGCAATGCAGGTGTTCGGTGCGGCCGGCCTCACGTCGGATACACCGCTCGCGTCGCTCTGGACGTGGGGCCGGGCACTGCGCTTCATCGATGGGCCCGACGAGGTGCATTCGCGCACGGTTGCGCGCAGCGAGCTCGCGAAGATCAAGAGCCGTTGACCCCGGAAGCGCCCGAGACACCTAAAGCGCTGGCTGTCTGCGATCGCCGATGGCCTGCTCGACCAGACGTGCTACGGCGACCAGCACGGCGTCACTGCCGAATGATGTGTAGAGCGTGACGCCAAAGGGCGTGCCACTTGCATCGAGCCCGGCAGGAATCGCGAGGGTGGGCGCTCCGGCCTTGCCCGTGCATTTGGCCGCCGCGCCCATCGGCGCGATGAGCACGTCGACGTTGCCGGCCTGCAGTGTCGCATCGATTCCTGCGGTACGACTGAGCGCGATGTCGCGTGCCCGGTCGGCGCGGTACACGGGGTCGTTGATCCCGCGGGTTTCCTGCGCGGCCAGGAGCAGCGACTGGCCGTACGGGATCATCTCCGGGTGCGCTTCGTTCCAGCGAATGAGCTCTTCGAGTGAGCCGATTCCGCAGGGTGCGCCGTGCGCCTCGAGAAAGGCATTGAGTGAGGCCTTGAACTCCGTGCGGAACACGCAGGAGCGAATGTCGAGAATCTGCTCGGCGCTCGGCATGTCGCACGGGTCCACGATGATGGCTCCTGCGCGCGACAGCGCCTGCAGCACTCGCTCTAGCAGCGGCGCGACAGGCGCGAAGTCGGCCCGATCCGCCATCGCCCGCCGTGGAACGCCAATGCTCACCTGAGCGAGCCGCTCGATGCGGAGTCCACGACGATCGTCCCGCGGCATCATCATCGAGACAGGGTCGTGAGCGTCAGCGCCCCCGATGATGTCGTACACCGTTTGCGCATCGGCCACGCTCCGAGCCAGCACGCCTGGAGCGTCTTGGCTCGGAACGAGGGGCATGATGCCCACGCGGCTCACCCTGCCGACGCTCGGCTTGAAGCCGACCACGGAGGAATACGAGGCCGGCGTCTGGATCGAGTTCTGCGTTTCCCCGCCGATGGCAATCGGCGCGAAGCTCGCTGCGACCGCCGCCGCGGAGCCGACACTCGAGCCCTGGCCGCGGCCGTAGCGAATGCCATGCGGATTCTTGACGACTCCACCGGCGCTGCTGAACTCCGCGGGCATCACATCGGCCACGTAGTCGGCAAACTCGGTGAGATTGGTCTTACCGAGCACGATCGCGCCAGCCGACCGCAAGCGCTGCACGATAGTGGCCGTCTGTTTCGGTACGAAGCTCGCCAGGGCGGCGGCGCCGGCCGTCGTGGTGTACTCGTCAGCGATCAGGATGTTGTCCTTGATCAGCACGGGAATGCCGTGGAGAGGCCCGCGGTCGCGGCCGGTCGCAAGCTCCGCGTCTGCCCGCCTGGCGTCCTCGAGAGCGTGATCGGAGACGACGCGCACTGCGTTGAGCGCGGGGCCTTGATGATTGAACGCGGCGATACGTGCGAGATACCAGCCGGTCATCTCCTGCACGGAGAGCCGCTTCGCGCGCAGGCATTGGCCGATGCTCTTGAGTGAACCCTGTAGCAAGGCGTGCTCGATGTCTCGATCAAACATTGAGGCGCGGTCTCCGGGTGCTGAGATCCCGGCGCTCACGCTATCACCAGAAAATGACGCCGGGACTCTCCATGGCGCACCTTGCGCAGGATTTCTGCAGCAGAAAATAAATCCTTGCGCCCCGGGAACAGTGGCGCCCTCACGGCCTGCGCTACGATGACCACCGACCCAACCCCGAGCCGTCTCGCGTGAGTGATGCGCAATGAGTGACAAGAGCGGAACAGTAGCGATCGTGACGGGCGCAGGGCGTGGCATCGGGCGGGCCATCGCGTGCGAGCTGGCCGCTGCAGGCGCTCGAGTCATCGTCAACTATGCGAGCCGGAAAGACTCGGCGGATGCGACGGTCGCCGCGGTTCGCGAGGCCGGCGGAGATGCGCTTGCGGTGCGAGCCGACGTGCGCCTGCCCGAGGACCTCGATCGCCTGTTCAATGCCGCGCAGGAGCACTTCGGACGAGTGGACGTGCTCGTGAACAACGCAGGGATGAGCGGTACCGGCATGCTCGACCAGGTCGACGCGAAAATCATCGAGCCGGCGCTCGACGTGAACTTTCGCGGCACGTTGCTCGCTTGCCAGCGTGCCGCGAAGGCGTTCGGCTCGAAGGGTGGCGCCATTGTCAACGTCAGCTCCGCGCTCTCGGCTCAGCCGGTGCCCAGCCAGGTGGTGTATGCGGCGACCAAGGCGGCGGTGGAGTCCATGACACGCCTGCTTGCGCAGGAGCTCGGCTCGCGGCGCATTCGCGTCAACGCAGTCGCGCCCGGGCCGACGCAGACCGACTTTCTGCAGATCGACGACGCCACGCGCGGATATCTCGTCAGCCGCACGGCGCTCGGACGCATCGGCGAACCGGTCGATGTCGCTCGCGTCGTCGCATTCCTGGTGAGTGACGCCGCGGCTTGGATCACGGGACAGGTGATCGCTGTGGATGGGGGCCTGCGGCTCTGACGCTGCTGAATGTCTGAAGTCAGTCGCCGTGAGAGTCGTCGCCGCTTCTTGCGGGCCGTGCTGGCGGCTGCGGCCGCCGCGCGCGCAGCCTCGGCAGCGCAGGGTGCACGTGCGGCGCCGTTGCCTGTTTTGAGCCTTGCAGAGCGTAGCACGCTCGCAGCCGTTGCGAATGCGCTGGTTCCGGGAGCGGCCGCAGCCGGCGTCGCCGATTTCGTAGCCGGTATGCTCGAACGCCCTGATCCCCTGCTGGGATACCGGTTCACGGGCTTCACGCTCCCCGCCCGTGAATTCTACCGCGCGTCGCTTGGGGCGATCGAGAAGGCCTGCGCACGGCACTACGGTGCATCGACAGGCGAGATCTCCGCGGTCGAGCTCGAGCGCTTCGTCCGTAAGCTCGCGCATGCGCAGCTGCAACCTTGGGACGGCCCACCGCAGGCGCTGGTGTACTTCGTTCTGCGCAACGACGCGATCGATGCTGCATACGGAGTGCCGGACGCTTACGCAAGCCTGCAGATTCCATACATGGCACACATCGAGCCACCGCGGCCATGGTGGCGCCCATGAGCGATGCGGACGTCGTGATCGTCGGAAGTGGCGCGACGGGCAGCCTGCTCGCAGCGCATCTCGGGACGAGCGGACGCCGCGTCATCGTTCTCGAGAGTGGCCCGGCCCGTCGGCTCGATCAACTCGTCAGCTCCACGATCTGGTCGCGCCGGCTCAAATGGGGCGGCGCTCCGGTACGTACCGAGGGCGCGAACCCCGTCGTGCCTTCCTTCGAGGCGGGTTGGGGCACGGGCGGATCGGCATTGCACCACTACGCGTGCTGGTTTCGCCTGCACCCGGAAGACTTCGAGATGGCCAGCCGCTATGGCAAGGGCCTCGACTGGCCGCTCGCATACGACGAGCTGCGGCCGTTCTACGACAGCGTCCAGAGGGAAGTGGGCCTGTCCGGGGATGCCAAGCTGGAAGTGTGGCGGCCGCGCGGCGCGCCGTATCCGATGCCGCCGCAACCGGTGTTCGCGCAGGGAGAAATCATCGCTCGCGGATTCGCGAAGCTCGGCGAACGCGTCGCACCGCTGCCGATGGCGATCAACTCGGTTGCCTACGACGGGCGCCCACCGTGCATTCAGGATGGGTGGTGCGACGCCGGCTGCCCGACGGGCGCGCTAGCGAATCCGATCGCCGTCTACGGGCCGGCCATGCGCAAAGCCGGCGTGCAGCTCATCAACGATGCCACCGTGACTCGAGTCCTTACCGATGCGACAGGGCGCCGTGTCGCGGGAGTGGACTACGTCGATGCGCAGGGCACGATGCGCACCGTGCGCGCGAGCGTCGTGATCCTCGCAGCCTTTGCGGTTCAGAATCCGCGCATCCTGCTCAACTCGGGCAATGCTCGCCACCCGAAGGGGCTTGCGAACTCCAGCGGACTCGTAGGCCGCTACTTCACTTCTCACGGCGCGGTGAATCTCTACGGGCTCTTTCCGGAGCGCACCGACAATCACATGGGCCGCTCGGGTGGGCAACTCGTTTCGCAGGATCACTATGCGAAGGACCCGAAGCGGGGCTATCTCTCCGGCTACACCTGGCGCATCGGCAACGCGCTAAAGCTCGCGGACCTCGCCGGCATCGCGAACTCGCGCGGCGATCTCTTCGGCGCCGCACTGAACGAGTTCATGAAGCGCGCGGCACAGCACCTCGCGACCATGTCGGCGCTGGTCGAGAACCTTCCGTCACTCGAGAATCGAATCGAGCTCTCGGCCGATAAGGATAGTCATGGGCTGCCTCTGGCGAGAGTGGTTCATTCGCTTGGAGAAGATGCGCGTAAATGCCTCGAGGCCGCCACGGAAGCAGGCCGGAAGATCTTCACGGCCGCAGGTGCGACGGAGGTGTGGGCCGCGCCACTGCGCACCGAACACCTGACAGGCGGCACCATCATGGGATCGGACCCCGCGAAATCCGTGACGGACGGATACGGCCAGACGCACGACGTCGCGAACCTGTTCATCGCAGGCCCCGGCCTTTTCCCCACGAGCGGTGCCGTCAACCCGACGTTCACCGCAGCGGCGCTCGCGGCTCGCACGGCGCAATACATCGCCCGCGAAGTCAGAACCTGAACACCCCGTAGCCGGGCTCGCCGAGCGGCGCATTCAGCGAGGCGGCGATCGCCATGCCGAGCGCGTTTCGCGTATCGAGCGGATCGAGAATCCCGTCGTCCCATATCTCGGAGGTCGAGTAGTAGGCTGTGGTCTGGTGCAAGTACGCTTGCAGCGTTGCGTGACGCACGTCTGCCACGGTCTTGGCGTCATCGGCCTGTCCGGCGCGACGCAACTGCTGCACTTTGAGCTCCGCCAGCGTATTGGCCGCCTGTTCCCCGCCCATGACGGCGATCTGGTGGTTCGGCCAGGTGAAGAGCAGCCGCGAGTCGAATGCCCGGCCGCACATACCGTAGTTGCCTGCACCGAAAGAGCCGTGGCACATGACCGTGAACTTCGGCACCCGGCTGCAGCTCACCGCCATGATCATCTTGGCGCCGTCCTTCGTGATGCCGCGCTCTTCGTACTCACGGCCGATCATGTAGCCGGTGGTGTTCTGCAGGAACAGGAGCGGCGTACCGTTCTGGTTGCAGAGCTCGATGAAATGCGCGCCCTTCAGCGCACTGTCGTCGAAAATGACGCCGTTGTTGCCCAGGATGCCCACCCGGAAGCCCCAGATGTTGGCGAACCCACAGACGAGCGTGGTTCCGAACGCGGGCCGGTACTCATGGAAGTAGCTGCCATCAGCGATGCGCGCGATGACCTCCCGCATGTCGAACGTGCTTTTGATGTCGTCTGGAATGATGCCGTAGAGCTCATCGGGGTCATAGAAAGGAGGTTCGGGCGCCGATCGGGCGACGTGCCGGGGCTGCGGCCGCTGCCACTGCGAGACGATCTCCCGCGCGGTTTCGAGGGCTTCTTCTTCGCTGTCTGCGGGATAGTCGCACGTGCCGCTGCGTTGAGTATGCAGATCGCATCCACCCAGCTCGTCCGCGGTCACCGTTTCTCCGGTGGCCGCCTTCACGAGCGGCGGCCCGCCGAGAAAGACGGCTCCCGCGCCGCGTACGATCACGTTGTAGTCGCTCAGCGCCGGCACGTAGGCACCCCCGGCCGTGCAATGCCCGAACACCAGCGCAAGCTGCTGTACCCCAAGCTTGCTGAGCAGCGACTGGTTGCGGAATATGCGTCCGGCCATGTACTTGTCCGCGAAGAGATCCGACTGCAAGGCGAGCTGGCCGCCGGCCGAGTCGCACAGGTGAATCACCGGCAGACGGTTCTCGAGCGCAATGTCGAGGCAGCGGACGATCTTTTTGACGGTGAGCGGATACCACGCGCCGCCTTTCACCGTGGGATCATCCGCGTGGATCACAACCTCGCGGCCGCTGACGAGACCGATGCCCGTGATGCAGCTTGCACCGGGCGACTCACCGCCATAGGCCATATTGGCCGCAAGCGTCGACAGCTCGAGGAACGGGCTGGCTGCATCGAGCAGAAGGCTCAGCCGCTCGCGGGGACGGAGCTTGCGATAGCGGCTGAGTCGCTCGAGATCGCGCGGCGCGCGCTGCTGCCGCGCCTGCTCCTGCCTGTCGCGCAGCTCCGCGGCAAGTCTGCGATTGTGTGCGTGGCGCCTGCGGAACTCCCCTGAGCTGGTATTGAGGCAGGAGTCGATGCGCTTCATGGCTCCGGGGTCTCCCGGCGGAAGGACACGAGCAGCGCGCCGCGCGCGACCGATGCATTCGCCGTGATGTGCACTTGATCCACGATGGCGCTCCGCGCAGCAACGATCGTCGTCTGGAGTTTCATGCTTTCAATGGTGACCAGCTCGGCGCCCGCGGCGACGGCCTCACCGCCCGCGCAATGCACGGCGAGCACGACGCCCGGCATCTGGGCGCGAATCTCATTGGCGGCGCTCGCGGCCGAGCGCACTCCCTGGGCAGGGAGGGGCAGCTCCACGATGTAGACGCGGCCGTCGAGCCACACGTGAACCGTTCTGGCACTGCCTGCGCAACGCAGACCGCGGTGTGTTCGCCCGTTCAGCGAGATCTCGAAGACCGCCTCGGCGACCGGAGATTCCGCGACTTGCCACTCGTCGCTGCCGACTCGGGCACGCAGCAGCGGGCGTCGCGCCACGATGTCGAGTGTGACGTCCTGGTCATCGATCTTCATGCGATAGGTCATGCGGCTCCGCCTGGCTGTGGCCCAGGTCTAGTTGTGCCACGAGCCGATCGACGCGTACGGCTCCGGCATACCGAAGCTGTGCTGCCGGAAATCGGGCTGCGACAGCGCCGCGGCAAGAATCACCGCCGCGGTGTCTTCCGAAGTGGGCGGGTGTTGCCGCAGTCGGGCTGCCTCTTGCGTCAGAAGTCCGGTGTGCACGCGCCCCGCTGCGAACTCGGCATTCTCGAGTACGCGCATGAGATACTCGATGTTGGTCGGTACGCCGAGCACGATGAGCTGTCTCAACGCGCTGACGAGGCGGATGCGCGCCTCATGACGCGTGCGCCCGTGCGCGATGAGCTTCGCCAGCATCGAATCGAACGCAGGCGTCACTGTCTGACCGGCGCGGATACCCGAGTCGAACCGAATGCCATCACCGGCCGGCAACCGCAGCAGTGCGATTCGGCCCGTAGCCGGCAGGAAGTTCCTAGCGGGCTGCTCGGCGCAAATGCGGCACTCGATGGCGTGGCCTGCGGGCTGCAGATCGTCCTGCCGCAAGGAGAGTGGTGCGCCCGCAGCGATGCGCAACTGCTCGGCGACGAGATCTACGTCCAGCACGAGCTCCGTAACCGGATGCTCGACCTGCAGACGCGTATTCATCTCGAGGAAATAGAACGTTCCATCTGGCGCGAGAATGAACTCGACCGTGCCGGCATTTCGGTAGCGGGCGGCGGAAGCGAGGCGCGTCGCAGCACCCGTGATGGCATCGCGAAGCTCCGCGGGAATTGCCGGGGCGGGCGACTCCTCGATGATCTTCTGGTAGCGCCGCTGCACCGAGCAGTCGCGCTCGAACAGATGCACCACTCCGCCACGCCCGTCGCCCAGCACCTGCACTTCGATGTGCCGCGGCTGCTCGATGTAGCGCTCGATAAACACGCGCCCGTCGGCGAAGTAGCGCTGCGCTTCACCGGCTGCGGCGCGCACGCTCGGCTCGAGCTCCGTACCGGTTCGCACGATGCGCATGCCTTTCCCGCCGCCCCCTGCTGCGGCCTTGACGAGTAGCGGGAAGCCGATCCCTGAGGCCCGCTCGAGGAAATCTTGCAGCGAGCGCTCCAGCATCGCGCTGGGAGCAACGGGTATGCCGTGCGCGGCGGCGAATTCGCGCGCCCGGATCTTGTCCCCCATCAGCCGGATGACGCGCGAGTCCGGCCCGATGAAGA
>DASTRY010000044.1:0-176753 GCA_035760965.1 Steroidobacteraceae bacterium
CCGATCGAGGACGAGGCGTGGCTCGGCATCTGGCGCCATCAGGTGCCCGGCGCGCCGGGCCTCGCGCGGCGGATCATCGAAGAGGTGATGCAAACCTCCGATCTCGCCTACGCGCAGGAGTGGAAGTTCGACCACGGCATCATGGTGCCTTTGAATTTCCTCACGCCGCGCTACGACCTGCCGATCATTCCGGTGAACATCAATTGCCAGGGGCCGCCGTTGATTCCGCTGGCACGCTGCTACGAGTTCGGCCGCGCGCTGCGTCGAGCGTGCGACAAGGTGCCCGAGCGCATCGCCATCGTCGGCACCGGCGGCATCTCGCACTGGCCGGCGACGCCGGACTCCGGGAAGATCAACGAAGCGTGGGACCGCGCCTTTCTCGAGCGCTTTCTGAACGGCCGGCGCGAGGAGTTGCTGGCGTATCGCGACGATGAGACGTGGCGCGAAGCCGGGCAGGGCGGCTTCGAGATCCGCACCTTCATCGCGGTGTCGGGTGCCACCGAAGGCGCGCGCGGGGAGCTCTGGTTCTACGCGCCGATTCCAATTTTCGCCGTGGGCTGCACTGTCGCAGTCATGAAGGGGTTTTGAAGGATGAGCGATCGAGTCGACATGCGTCGTGACACACCGCCGTTTCGCGCTGATCACGTCGGAAGCCTGCTGCGTCCGCCGGCGCTGAAGCAGGCGCGCGATGCGCATCAGCGCGGCGAGATCACGGCAGCGCAGTTGCGCGCTGCCGAAGACGCCGCCATCCGCGAGGTAGTGAAGCTGCAGGAGGACGTGGGCCTGCAGGGGATCACCGACGGCGAGCTGCGTCGCGGCTCGTGGCACATGGATTTTCTCTATCAGATCGGCGGCGTCACCCGCGTGCAGGACAATTTGAAGGTCCGGTTCCACAACGAGAAGGGCGACATCGAGTTCACGCCCTCGGCGTTGCGCGTGACCGGTCGCCTCAGGCTCGAGAAGTGCATTTTCGGTGAGGCGTTCACGTTCCTGAAGTCCATCACGAAGCGCACGCCGAAGCTCACGATTCCCGCGCCGAGCATGATTCACTATCGCGGCGGCAAGTCCATCATCGACCCCGCGGTGTATCCCGATATCGCCGAGTTCTGGTCGGACCTGAAGGCCGTGTATGCGCGGGAGGTCGAGGAGCTCGGCAAGCTCGGTTGCACCTATCTGCAGATGGACGACACGAGCCTCGCGTATCTCAACGATCCCGCGCAGCGCGAATACGTCGCGCAGTTCGGTGGCGACAGCAAGAACCAACATCTCACGTACATCGACCTCATCAACGGCGCGCTCGCACGGAAGCCGCCCGGCATGGCGGTGTGCACGCACTTGTGCCGCGGCAACTATCGCTCCTCGTGGGTCGCCTCCGGCGGCTACGACTACGTGGCCGAAGCGCTCTTCAACGAGCTGAAAGTCGACGGCTTCTTTCTCGAGTACGACGATCAGCGCTCCGGCGGCTTCGAGCCGCTGCGCTTCGTGCCGAAGGGCAAGTACGTCGTCCTGGGACTCGTCACGTCGAAGCGCGCCGCCCTCGAGAGCAAGGACGATCTGAAGCGGCGCATCGAGCAGGCCGCGAAGTTCGTGCCGCTCGAGCAGCTCTGCCTGAGCCCGCAATGCGGCTTCTCCTCGACGCTCGAAGGCAACGCGCTCACCGTCGCGGACCAGATCGCGAAGCTGCGTCTCGTCGTCGAGACCGCGCGCGAAGTGTGGGGCTGAGAGCAAGCGCGCGCACCGCAGACGAGCACGGCGCCGTACATACACCACGCGTGCTTGTATCCAAGCGGCGACAACTCAAATTTATGACGCGATTTCTGTAAACAAGGTATCGACAGCCTCCTGGTGGACGTGCGAACTTAGAACCGCTGGTCGTTTTGCGGGAACGAGCGACTGCGTCGGTGCGCGCGATGCGTGCACGGCGCAGTGCCGCTCGGCTGAGCGGGGGGTTGTGAAAAAGAAGTTTGCGACAGGGAGCGCGCTTGTCGGGTGGGCAAGGACGCGGTGGATGTTGGCGTGCGGGCTCTGTTCGTTGCTGCTGCTGCCGGTTGCACGCGCCGGCGATGGCTCGATCACCGAGACCATGGTCTGGCCGTTGCAGGGACGCAGTCTGGTCGCGACGTATTCGCGCGATCGCGACGGCATGGGGACTCTCAAATTCCGCGAAACCACGGGCCGGCGCACGCTGCCCGTGACCTGGCTCGTCGAGTCCGATCGCGACCTGGTCGCGAACATGAGCCTCTCCGGGATGCAGCACTTCAACGGCATGCTCGTCGTGACGCTCGAATCCGCGAGCGGCTACGTCACGCAGGTCTTCGTGTACGACGACCGGCTCGACATGATCGCGGAGGTCGCGAGCGCTGCCGGACGCTGGCAGCCGGAGCTCATGTACTGGGGTGACACGCTCGATCCCGCGGTCGGCATCATCCGTCAGATGTCGAACTCGAAGGGACGGCAGCCCGGCATGATCTGCGGCCAGAAGATCTTGCGGTTCAACCAGAGCACGCGGCGCATCGAGGAGACCTACGTGCGCTGGACCGCGCGCGGCAAGGAGCCGGTCGCGAACCTCGACCCCACCTGCACGGACTAGCAGCCGAACGGCCGATTGCGACCGACGGAGCGCCAGCGGACGACCGATAACCGCCGGCGGCTCCTCATCCTGGTCTACCATTGCCGCCCAATTGCCGCCGGCCAGGCGGCGCACGGTTCTGGAGCCCTGGATGAACGCGACTGCCGAATCGCCTGTGCCGCCCGCTGCGGCCGCCGCCCCTGCGCCGCTTCACGAGTTGAGCCGGAGCCTGCGGTCGCGGCATGTGCAGATGATCTCGATCGGCGGGATCATCGGCGCCGGTCTCTTCGTCGGCAGCAGCGCGGCGATCAAAGCCGCGGGTCCCTCGATCCTGCTGAGCTATTTGCTCGCCGGCTCTCTCGTGCTCGTCGTCATGCGCATGCTGAGCGAGATGGCCGCCGCGACGCCCGGCCTCGGCTCGTTCACCGAATACGTGCGGCTCGGGCTCGGCGACTGGGGCGGCTTCCTGTCGGGCTGGCTCTATTGGTACTTCTGGGTCGTCGTGGTCGCCATCGAGGCCATCGCCGGCGCGAAGCTCCTCTCGGCGTGGATCGCGCTGCCGGTGTGGCAGATCGTCGCCATCCTGATGGTCTTGCTCACCGCCGTGAATCTCATGTCCTCGCGCTCGTACGGCGAGTTCGAGTTCTGGTTCTCCTCCATCAAGGTCGCCGCGATCGTCGTGTTCATCCTGATCGGCGGGGCGTACGCCTTCGGGCTCACGTCCGGAATCGGGCCCACCTTCTCCAATCTCTACGCGCACGGCGGCTTCATGCCGTTCGGCGGGATCGCGGTGCTCGCGGGCGTCACGACCGTCGTGTTCTCGCTGTGCGGCGCGGAGATCGCGACCATCGCGGCGGCGGAGTCGAACGAGTCCACGCGCGTGATCTCGCGCATGACGATCACGATCGTGCTGCGCATCCTGTTGTTCTACGTGCTGTCGATTCTGCTGGTGCTGGCCGTCGTGCCCTGGACCGAGATCGTGCCGGGCGAATCGCCGTTCGCCGCGGCGCTGACCCGCACGCACATCCCCGGCGCGGCGACGATCATGAACCTCATCGTGCTGACGGCGGTTCTGTCGTGCCTCAACTCCGGCGTGTATGTGACGTCGCGGGTGCTCTTCACGCTGGCGGCGCGCGCGGAGGCACCGCAATCTCTGATCGCGCTCAGCAAGCGTCGCGTGCCGGCGCGCGCCATTCTGATCGGCAGCTCGTTCGGCTATCTCGCCGTGATGCTGTCGATCGTGTCGCCGGAGCGTGTCTTTGCGTATCTCGTGAATGCGTCCGGCGCGCTGATGGTGGTGATCTACTTGCTCGCGTGCTTCGCGCACCTGCGACTGCGCCGGCAGATGGAACGCATCTCGCCGGAGCGGCTCACCATCAAAGTCTGGCTGTTCCCGTGGCTCACGTACGCGACCATCGCCGCCATGATCGGCGTGCTCGTGGCAATGGCGGTGACGGCCTGGCGTTCAGGAGAGTTCTATCGGAGCGAGGTCGTGGCCAGCGGCGTTGCTGTGCTGATCGCGTCGCTGGCCGGATGGGTCTTGCGCAGGCGCCGCCGACTGGCGAGCGGCGCCGCGCAAGCGGTCTAGTCAGTAGAAGTGGTTGTACGCGACGTCGAGGATGACGCCCGTCGCAATGGCCGCGAGCACGACGTCCGTATCGACTCGCACCCAGTGGTAGCCATAGGGCGGGGCGTGTAGCCCGTAGCGTCCGTAGTCATAGACGACGTAGCGAGGCGCGTAGTACGCCACCGGCAGCCGTTCGCCTCGACTCCAGCGATGCGCGTAGTAGCCGTGGGGCCGGTGATATGCCCCCCAGTAATAGCGCGCCCGCGGGGGTGCGTAGTAACGGTGAGGCGGGGCGTAGTGGCGGGGCGGGGAGTAGCTGCGTGGCGGAGCGTAGTAACGGGGTGGGTGATGGTCGAAGCGGCGACCGTCGTTCCAGTCGTGCCGGCCCCCGTTCCGATCGTGGCTGCGGTCGTTCCAGTGCCGCTGGCCGTCATGCCCGTCACGCCGGCCACTCCAGTTGTGGTCCGAGCCCCGGTGGTCGTTCCGGCGGCCGTCGTTGCGGTGACTGTCGCCGCGATGATCGTTCCAATGTTGGCGGTCGCGCCCGCCGCGGTTCTCATGGGACGAGCCGCGATCCGCGCCGCGGCCGTGATACCCCTGCCCCGCCATCGCGACCGAGCCGGCCAGCAGCCCTAGGACAAGGGCACCGACTGCCAAGCGCTTCATACGGATTCCTCCTGGGACGCCCATCAGTTGAGGCCGCGCAGTCTTGCACTGCTACGCTGAGCGTTTCCTGAACGACCGGCGCCTTGGCGGCTAAGTGTCGAAGGGACGCGACCGTCGTCGAGCAGGAGCGGGACCATTGCCGGCCGTGCCTCGTGCGGAGCGATCCCGGTAGAATCGCCGCGCCTTCCCCCACAGGTCCTCATAGTGTCCGACTCCACAGCCGGGGCGTCCGGTTCGACGGCCCAAACCACGGCGCGCTGGGCGCTGATCATCGCGCTCGCGCTGCTCGGCGGCTGGGTTCTCAGGCATTTCCTACCGGCGCTGTGCTGGGCCGTGGTGCTCGCGATCGCCACCAGCTCACTCTACGACCGCTGGCTCGGCCGCTTCCGAGGCAAGCGCCGCGACGTATGGGCGGCGCTCACGTTCACCATCTTCGTCGGGCTCGTGCTCATCGTCCCGCTGGTGTACGGGGGCGTCGTCGCCGTGCGCGAGGCCATCACCCTGGCTCACGCGTATGCCGATTCCTTGCACGGCAAGCCGCCCGTCCTGCCGGACTGGATCGCCCAGATCCCGTGGCTGCGCGACTGGATCCTGGACTTCTGGAACGAGAGGATCGGCCGCGCGGCCGAAACCGCCGGCGCGGTTCACTCGCACGTGCTCGTGCCCGAGTGGACGCGCGCCCTCGGTCTGCAGGTGGCCAGGCGCATCAGCACGCTCGCCTTCACCCTGCTCACGCTGTTCTTCGTCTATTTGAATCGCGCACATTTGTCGGGAAGCGTGCGGCGCGCGGCGCATCGCGTGTTCGGACCGCCCGTGGACACGCTGCTCACTCGCATGGTCGGCGCGGTTCGCGCGACCGTCGATGGCGTGGTGCTCGTTGCGGTCGCCGAAGGCGCGATCATGGGGGTCGTCTATGCGGCGGCGGGCGCGCCGCATCCGATCCTGTTCGGCGCGGTCACGGGCGTTTTCGCGATGATTCCGTTTGCGGCCCCGATCGCCTTCGGCGTGGTGGCGATCCTGCTCGCCAGTCAGGGCGCCCTCGTGGCCGCGATCGTCGTCGCCGCCATCGGCCTCATCGTGCTGTTCATCGCGGACCACTTCGTGCGACCCGTCATCATCGGGGAGGGCGCGCGCCTGCCGTTCCTCTGGGTACTGCTCGGCATTCTCGGCGGGGTAGAGACCTTCGGTCTCGTCGGTATCTTTCTCGGTCCGGCGCTGATGGCGGCGCTGGTCTCGATCTGGCGCAACTGGTCGGCCGACACGACGCCGACGGACGTGACGGGCAGCTAGATCAAGCGAGCCGCTTCGAGCTCGCGCTTCATGTAGGCGTAGTAGATCGGCGCCGCGATCAGCCCCGGCGCGCCGAAGATGGCTTCCATGACCAGCATGGCGATCAGCAGCTCCCACGCGCGCGCCCGAATCTGCGTGCCGATGATGCGCGCGTTCAGGAAGTACTCGAGCTTGTGAATGAGGATGAGATAGGCGAGGGCGGTGATGGCCACACCGACCGACAGCGACAGCCCGACGACGAAGATGACGGTATTCGAGATGAGATTGCCGATCACCGGCAGCAGCCCCGCGATGAACGTGAGCACGACCAGTGCCTTCGCGAGCGGCATGTGCACGCCGAACAGCGGCAGCACGACCAGCAGGAAAATGCCGGTCAGCAACGTGTTCAGCGCGGAGATCTTGACCTGGGCGAACACCACGTCGTGAAACGCCGTGACGAGATTCGCGCAGCGCATGTTCAGCAGCTCGGCGAGCGGGCCTCGTCGCGGCTGCACGCGTGCGCGATGAATCGCGAGCATCGCGCCCAATACGATGCCGACCAGCAACTGCACCACGATGCGCACCGCTTGCTTGCCGGCGAGCTGCAGCTGCGCGGCGTGCTCGTGCACCCAAGCCAGAATGGTCGCGCGCGTCTCTTCGACGTTCTCCGGCAGATTCTGCGTGACGATGGACGGCAGCTTGAGGCGCGCGCGTTCGATGACCGGCATCAACCGTTCCAGAATCCTCGTCGGATTGCCGCTCTCGCTATTGAGGAATGCGATGCCGGCCAGGATCGCTAGCGTGACCACGCCCACGACGAGGGCCGCGAGCACTGCCACGACCACCCAGTGCGCGCGTGTGCCGGGCAGGTGGCGCTGCAAGCTCGGCGCCAGCGCACCGACCAAGGAATACACGAGCAGCCCGACGAGCACCGCCGAGAGCAGGTGCAAGTGGAGAACAAGCGCCAGCCCCACCGCCATGAGGATGTAGCTGGCCGCAGTCAGTTGGGACGGGGAAACCGTGGGTGGCGGGAGGATCACGGCGCGGATTATAGGGTAGCGGCTCCTGCGCCATCAGCCGCTGCCCGCCGGCGCCCCGCCCGACGCCCGCACCTTCGACGGCGGCGTGCGCGGCGCACCGGGCGCGCGCACGCCGCCGTGACGTCATGACTTGCCTTTGTGCTCGTCGGCCCACTTCTGGACGACGGCCATCGTGTTCTCGACGTGCTTGTCCGGGTTCAGTGCGGTGTACGAATAAAGAATCTCGCCCGTCGGCGCGATCACGTAGGAGGTGCGCTTCGCCCAGTCCGGCTTGATCCACAGCACGGCATCGTAGGCCTTCATGATCTTCTGATCCGCATCCGAGGCGACGGCGAACTTGCTGCGGCACTCGCTCACGGAGAACTTGTTGAGCGTCTCGATCGAGTCGTGCGAGACGCCGATGACCGTGGCGCCGAGCGCTTTGAACTTGTCGGTCGCCTCCGCGAAGTTGTGCGCCTCGATCGTGCAGCCCTTGGTGAAGGCTGCCGGATAGAAATACAGCACCACCGGCCCCTGCTTCAGGGCTTCGGACAGGGAGAACGAGAACTCCTTGCCGCCGAGCGACGCCTGGGTCGTGAAGTCCGGGGCGTGCGTCCCGTTCGGGAGCGCGGCGAACGCAGTGGTCGAGAGGAGAGCGGCGGCCAGCGCCAGGAGCCGTTTTGTGAGCATGGGTCGATTCCCTGTCAGTTGAATACGACGGTGCCCGCGCGTTGGGGCGCGGACTCTCGAACGGCTCTACGTCGCCAATCGCCGGATGGATGCCTGACGCGCGCGGCGGGCGTCGTCGGGAGCCGACGCTCGCGCGTGAGGTCGGCGCTTGGCCGTCCGCGGCCAACACTTCGAGCGGCGTGCTTCGTCGAGCGTCCTCCCCGAGGATGCGACTCTCGCGCGGGCAGCAGCTGCGCACGCAATGAAAGCCGACGCGGGACGGTCTCCGCGAGGGTGCTGCCGGCGACCGCGCGCCATCGGCGTTCGCACGTTGGGCAGCAAGGTGATGTTGGGCAATTCGTGTGCGGCAGCGAAGGCGAGCGATTAACGCACACGCGTCCTTGGAAACGGCAGCGCATCGACCTTGACCACCGCGCGAGCCGAGTGCTCAAGTGACGCGCTTTTTTCGGGGAGTCATACGTGAAGCGACGAGTCATCGCGTTCGGTCTCTTGTCAGTCGTGCCCATTGCGTGGGCTCAGCAGCCGCCGAACATCGGCATCGCGCCCGTGACGCTCACCGAGAGCGCGTATGTCTTCGATACCGCCGAACAGCACAAGATCCGCGTGACCGTCGTGGCGAAAGGACTCGTTCATCCTTTCTCCGTCGCCGTGCTGCCTTCGGGAGATGCGCTCGTTTCCGAGCGCGGGATGCAGCTCCGTCTGGTTCACAATGCAACCGGTGCAAACGGTCGCGCGCCGACGCTCGATCCGCAGCCGATCAAAGGAATCCCGCCGCTCGAGCCGGCGTATCGCAACGGCGGTCTGCACGACATCGTGCTGCATCCGCAGTTCGCGCAGAACAAGCTCGTCTATTTCACGTTCAACGAGCCCGGCAATCCGCCGCCGCCCGACGCGAAGCCGCCGATCCGTCGCGAGAGCCGCGTTGCGCTGTTTCGGGGCCGGTTGAACGGCACCGAGCTCACCAAGGTGCAGGAGCTGTTCGTCGGCGAGTCCGGCAGCACGAGCGGCTCACGTCTCGCGTTCGGCAAGGACGGCACGCTCTACATGACGACCGGCGCGCCATTCGGCGGCGAGGCGCAAGAGCTCGACAGCGTGTACGGCAAGGTCCTGCGCTTCAACGACGACGGCACCGTGCCCGCAGATAATCCCTTCGCCGGCAAGTCCGACGCGCGACCGCAAATCTTCTCGCTGGGGCATCGCGATCAGCTCGGATTGACGGTGCATCCGCTCACCGGCGCGGTGCTGAACGCCGAGCACGGTCCGAACGGTGGGGACGAGGTGAACGTGATCCTCCCCGGTCGCAACTACGGGTGGCCCAAAGTGACCTTCGGGCGCAACTACGACGGGACGCGCCTCTCCGAAGCCCCGGTAGCCGAGGGCGTCGAGCAACCGACGATCGTATGGCTGCCCTCGATCGGGCCATCGGGCCTCACCGTCTACACGGGCGATCGGCTGCCCGCGTGGAAGGGCAACCTGTTCGTCGGCAGCGTGCGGCGGGGTGAAGTGCCGCGCACCGGCGGTCTCGAACGCATCGTGCTGAACGACAATCTCGGGGAGCTGCGCCGCGAGACGCTGCTCACCGAGCTCCATCAACGCATTCGCGACGTGCGCCAAGGGCCCGACGGCCTGCTCTACGTGCTGACGGACGAGGACGACGGCGCGCTGCTGCGCATCGAGCCGGCGTCCTAGTCCGCGCGCCTAGCGCTGCCGGTACTTCTCGAACCACGCGAGAATTGCGCTCGCCTTCGCCGCGGATTGCGAGGGCCGCGCGGTCAGGCCGCCGTGGGATGCGCCCGGCACCTTGATGAGCGCCGTCGGCACATTGCGCAGCTGCAATGCCTGGTAGTACTGCTCGGCATCCGAGGGCGGCGTGCGCATGTCCTGCTCGCCGACGACCACCATCGTCGGCGTCTTCACCGACCCCACGAGCGACAGCGGCGAGCGTTTCCAGTACGCGGCCTCGTCTTCCCATGGCGCTTTCGCGAACCAGTATTTCGGCGCGTAGGTGTACATGTCCGTCGTCAGCGCGAAGCTGATCCAGTTGATGACGGGTTTCTGCGTCACCGCCGCGCGAAAGCGGTCCGTGCGCCCGACGATCCACGCCGTGAGCACGCCGCCGCCCGAGCCACCCGTCACGAACAGGTTCTGCGGATCGATGAAGCCGCGCGCCACGGCCGCATCGACGGCGCTCATCAGATCGTCGTAATCGTGATCCGGGTAGTCGTGATGAATGAGATTCGCGAACTCCTCGCCGTAGGAGGTGGAGCCGCGCGGATTCGTGTAGAGCACGACGTAACCGGCCGCCGCGTAGAGCTGATAGTCGGTGGCGAACGTCGGCCCGTAGCTGGCGAAGGGCCCGCCATGAATCTCGAGGATCAGCGGATACTTCTTGGCCGGATCGAAGTTCGGCGGCGTGACGAGCCACGCATCGATCGGCCGCTGATCGAACGACGACTTCACTTCGAGCGGCCGCACGGCGCCGAGCGTCTTGTTGCGCAGGAATTCTTCGTCGAGATTCGTGAGCCGCGTGGTGCGGCCGTTGCGTGCGAGGGCGATGTTCATCGGCGAGCCGGGATCGCCGATCGTGAACGCCACCGCGCCGTTCTTCGCCACCGAGAACTCACCGCCGGTATAGGGGCGATCGAGCTCGCCGCCCGCGAGTCCCGCGGTAATGGGCGTCACCTTGCCGTCGAGCGATACGCGCGCCACTTTGGTGATGCCGTGATCCGCGTATTGCACGTAGATGCTGCGACCGTCCGCGGCCCAGTGTGCGCTGTCGATGCTGCGATCGAGGCTCTGCGTCAGCGAGCGCGGATTCTGGCCGTCGCGGTCCATCACGTAGAGCTCGAGGTTCTGATACCCGAGCAATCGATCCTCGAAGCTGAGATACGCGATCTTCGAGCCGTCGGGCGAGACGTCTTGCACCGTGTCCGGCCCTTTGCGCGTGGTCAGCGGCTTGATCGCGCCATCCGCGACCGACACCTCGTACACCTCGGTGTTCACCGCCTCGCGCTCCCAGCCCGGCAGGCGATTCCCGGTCACAAAGAGCGATTTGCCGTCACGCGACCAGGCGAGCGGGCCGGTCTCGTTGAACGCGCCGAACGTGAGCTGGCGCGGCGCGCCGCCATCGGCGGACACGACGAAGACGTGCGTGTAGCCGGGCTTCAGCATGCCCGCGCCATCCGCGCGATAGGTCACGTCGGTGATCACGACGAGCGGCGGCGCCCAGTTCGCGCCTTCGGGCTTCGGCGGCGCCGTGCCGAACTGCGGCGGCGGTTCCGGCGTGAAGAGACGGAACGCGATCGAGCGGCCATCCGGCGACCATTCGAGATCCTCGGGAGAGTCCGTGAGGTCCGTGATGCGCGTCTTCGAACCGCTCTGCAGCCAATACACATAGAGCTCCGCCCGACCCTCGGACGTCGACACGTACGCGAGACGCGTGCCGTCCGGCGACCAGCGCGGCGACGACGAACCCGCGCCGGTGTCGAGCGGCCACTGCTTGCCGGTCGCGACATCGATGAGCCAGATCGAGGGGCGCGACTTGTCTGTCATCACGTCGTAGCTGTTGCGGACGTAGGCGATGCTGCTGCCGTCGGGGCGGATCTGCGGGTCCGACGCCCACTGCAGGCCGAAGATGTCGCGGCCTTCGAAGAGCGGAACGGGCGCCGTGAGCGGATCGGCCGCAGCGGAGCCGACGAGGGCGCAGAGGAGGACGAGCGAAAACCAGGTGTGTCGCATGGGAGCGCAGGCCTTTGCAGGGCGACAGCGATGTCGCAATGAGCCGCGTAGTGTACTCACTCTGCGGATTCGGTTAGTCACCGCTCGTCTCACGGGCCGGCGCGTTTTTCCGTGTATTCTCGCGGCCGGCCAATGTCGTGGGAGCGCCGATGGCACGATTCGAGCGACGAGCTTTCATGTCGATGGTGGGGAAGATGGCCGTGGCGCTGCCCTTCGCTCGCGTCGCGGCCGGAGCGCAGAGTGCCGCGCGAGCGCAGCCCAACATCGTCTTCATCCTCGCGGACGACCTCGGCTACGCCGATCTTTCGTCGTACGGCCGGCGCGACATCGCGACGCCGAACATCGATCGGATCGGGACCGAAGGCGTCCGCTTCCTGCAGGCGTATGCGAACTCGGCGGTCTGCTCCGCAACGCGCACCGCGCTCATCACGGGCCGCTACCAATATCGCTTCCGCGTCGGGCTGGAGGAGCCGGTGCGCGATGCACCCGACATCGGGCTGCCGCCCGAGCACCCCACTTTACCGTCGCTGCTGAAGAAGGCCGGCTATCGCACGGCGCTCATCGGCAAGTGGCACCTGGGCTCGCTGCCCAAGTTCGGGCCCCTGCAGAGCGGCTACGAGCACTTCTACGGTTTTCGCGGCGGCGGCGTGGACTACTACACGCACTCGAACGGCAGCAAGAAGGATTTCTGGGACGGCGACACGCCGATCGAGAAGCAGGGTTACATGACCGATCTGCTCGGCGAGCGCGCCGTCGAGCTCATCGATACGTTCGCGAAGGGCAAGGCGCCGTTCTTCATCAGCTTGCATTTCAACGCGCCGCACTGGCCGTGGGAGCCGCCGGGCGACGACTCGGAATCGAAACGCCTGCGCGGCAAGAATCTCATGCACATGGACGGCGGGAGCCTCGCGATCTACAAGCAGATGGTCGAGCGCATGGACTACCAGGTCGGACGCGTGCTCGCCGCGCTCGATGCGCACGGCCTGCGCGACGACACCATCGTGATCTTCACGAGCGACAACGGCGGCGAGCGCTTCTCGGACACCTGGCCCTTCACGGGAAAGAAGTCGGAGCTGCTCGAAGGCGGCTTGCGCATCCCGGCGATGGTGCGCTGGCCGCGACGCGTCGCGCCGGGTCGGACGCACGATCAGGTCATGATCAGCATGGACTGGCTGCCCACGGTTCTCGCCGCGGCAGGCACTGCACCCGATCCCAAGTATCCGACGGACGGGATGAGCCTCATGCCCGTGCTCACGCAGAATGCACCGGCGGTGCCGCGCAAGCTCTTCTGGCGCTACAAGGCGAACGCGCAGCGAGCCGCGCGCGATGGCGACTTCAAGATCCTGAAGATTCAGAACCACACGTTCCTCTTCAACGTCGTCGAGGACCCGCTCGAGCGCGCCAACCTGCGTGAGCGGCGCCGTGACATCTACGACCGCATGGTGCGCGAGTGGAACGAATGGAACGCCACCATGCTTCCGGAAACGCGCGACAGCGCCACCTACAACTGGAGCGGCGCGGACATCGCGGACCACTTCGGCTCGGAACCTGCCACCGGCGAGGTCGACGACGTGTCGGTATGGCCGGACGCGCGGGCGTCTCCGTCCGGAAGCAAGTGAGCCCACGGGCCGACGACCTCGCAGCCAGTGAGCCCGGCCACTGGGTTTGCTACTGTACGAGCAGGAGGTGAACCCATGGCCACACATCGCGACCGCGACCGGACCACCCTCGACTACGTGCACCCGGGCGCCGAGGAACGTGGCCGGCTGCGCGAGGACTTCGACTACAACGATCTCAACAAGGACGGGCGGCTCACGCTCGGCGAGTTCATCCGCTACATGCGCAATGTCGACGAGAACATGAGCGCGGAAGAGGCCGAGATCGGCTTCGACGAGATTGACACCAACCGCGATGGGGCCATCGAGTTCGAAGAGTTCCTCGCTTGGTGGACGCAACGCTAGTCGCGACGTAGGCTCCGCTGATCACAGGGGGCCTAGTTGCGATGACCGATTTCAGCCAGGTGCCGACCAAGGTCGGCTACTTCGCGCCCGAGCGCTTCGAATCCGACATCTACGACTGCGAGGTTCAAGGGCAGGTGCCCAAGGACCTGAACGGCGCCTTCGTGCGCGTCGGGGCGGAATGGCTGTACCCGCCGCTCTTCAAGGACGATGCGATCCTCAACGCGGACGGCTACATCAGCATGTTCCGCTTTCGGAACGGCCTCGTCGACTACAAGGGCCGCTGGGTCAAGACGCGGCGCTGGCAGGCGCAGCGCGCCGCGAATCGCCAGCTCTACGGCTACTACCGCAATCCGTACACCGACGATCCGAGCGTGCGCGATCCGGAGCGGCCGAATCTCCGCACCGTCTCGAACACCGCGCCGATCGTCCATGCGGGCAAGCTGTTCACGCTGAAGGAAGATGGGCTGCCGCATCGGATCGATCCGCGCACGCTCGACACCATCGGCCCGTACGATTTCGAGGGCGCATGGCAGAGCCAGACGTTCACCGCGCATCCGAAGATCGATCCGGTGAGCGGCGAGATGGTCGCCTTCGGCTACGAGGCGACGGGGCTTGCGAGCGACGATCTCTTCATCTACACCCTCGACAAGTCGGGCCGGGTGAAGCACGAGATCCGCGTCAAGGTGCCGTACGTGAGCGTGATTCACGACATGGCTCTCACGCAGAAACACATCCTCATTCCGTTCGGCGGCTACGTGACCAGCCGCGAGCGGCTCGCGGCCGGCAAGATTCACTGGGGCTGGGATCAGACGAAGCCGAGCTACATCGGTGTGCTCGCGCGCGACGGCGACGGCAAGGACATCCGCTGGTTCAAGGGACCGGAACGCTGTCTCATGCACACGTTCAACGCGCATACGGTCGGCAGCAAGGTGGTGCTGTATGCGCCGTTCTTCGAGTCGAACTTCTTTCCGTTCTTTCCGCCGGTCGATGGCTCACCCTGGAACCCGCAGAAGGCGAAGGCCTTCGTGCGGCGGATCACGCTCGATCTCAAATCGAAGCGCGATACGTGGACGGAGGAGGTGCTGTTTCCGTTTCCGGTGCAGGACCTCGGGCGCATCGATACGCGCTTCATGACGCTCGAGCAGCGCTACGGCTTCACGGGATTCGCCGATCCGGAGCGGCCGTTCGATGAGGCGCGCGCCGGCAACCTGCGCGGCCGCGCGATCAACTGCTACGGACGCTTCGATTTCGCGACCGGCAAGTTGAGCACGTACTTCGCCGGACCGACGCACAGCTTGCAGGAGTGCTGCTTCGTGCCGCGGCCGGGCGGCCACGAAGAGGGCGACGGGTATCTCATCGGCGTCGCGCAGAATTATGCGGAGATGCGGTCCGAGCTCATCATCGCGGACGCGCGCAATCTCGAGGCGGGCGACATCGCGCGTGTGATCCTGCCGTTCCGCTCGTCCGCGCAGGTGCACGGCATGTGGGCCACTGAGGCGGAGCTCGGGCTCGCATGATCACGCGGCGCGGCTTTCTGATCGCGGGCGGACTGCTCGGGAGCGGCGCGCTCGCGGGCCGGAGCATGGCCGGCGCAGGCGCACTTGGCGCTGCGAACGGCGGCTCGGCGAGTGGCCAGTGGGCGAGGGCGTCGCACGTCTCGAAGCCGGTCGTTGCATTCTTCGACGGCCAGCTCTGGCTCGACACCAGCGGCGCGAGCGTCGCCTATCGCCCGCCCGGTTCGGTCCCGACCGTTCCGACGTTCACCGACGAAGAGCTCTTGCGAGCGCGCGGCTACATTTAAATGACGGGACGTGCAGGCGCGCGACGTGCGGTCCTCCGCCAGCTCGCCCTGAGCCGCAGCCG
This sequence comes from Steroidobacteraceae bacterium, assembly GCA_035760965.1. GTDB lineage: Bacteria > Pseudomonadota > Gammaproteobacteria > Steroidobacterales > Steroidobacteraceae > JADGHX01. Next base: position 15,343 of record DASTRY010000044.1, read on the forward strand.
CGGCAAGAACCGGGTGGCCGCCGCTCGATCGGAGGCGTATCTCACTGGCCACGATGATCACCAACACGATGATCACCAAGGTGAGCTCGATCGATTGGGCGCGTGTGTCCGCCGACCTGGACGCGCGCGGGAATGCGCGCATCGCCGGCCTCTTGAGCGCGCGCGAGTGCGTGAGCCTGGCTTCCTTGTACGCCGCCGATGCGCCCTTCCGCAGTCGCGTGGTCATGGCGAAGCACGGCTTCGGTCGCGGCGAGTACAAGTACTTCTCGTATCCACTGCCGGAGCTCGTCGCGGAATTGCGCGAGGCGTTCTATCCGCACCTCGCGCTCATCGCGAATCGATGGAACGAGTCGCTCGGTAGCGACGTGCGTTTCCCGAAGACGCACGCGGAGTTTCTCGAGCGTTGCCATCGCGCCGGGCAGACGCGACCGACGCCGCTGCTACTGCAGTACGGCGCGGACGACTACAACTGCCTTCATCAAGATCTCTACGGAGAACACGTCTTCCCGCTGCAGGTTGCGGTTCTGCTCTCGCAACCCGAAGAGGATTTCACCGGCGGCGAGCTCGTGCTGACGGAGCAGCGACCCCGCATGCAGTCGCGAGCCGAGGTCGTACCGCTGCAGCGTGGGGACGGAGTGGTGTTTGCCGTTCGCCATCGGCCGGTGCAGGGAACGCGCGGGGTGTATCGCGTGAATCTGCGGCACGGCGTGAGTCGCGTGCGCAGCGGACGGCGTCACACGCTCGGTGTGATCTTCCACGACGCGCAGTAATTTCCCAGTTTCGCGAACGCGAATCCCACAAGCGGGACTCGCGCGACGAACATCGGGACGAGCGGGCGCGCGCGCTCAGAAAAACGTCGGTCGGTCGACGCCGTCGCGCGTCGAGTCGAGCAAACGATTGGCATGGCGCGCGCATCTGATAGGGCGTCGAGTGATTCGATCTTCGCCACAGTTGGGAGACGCACCATGATTGCCCGCATTCTTGCACTGAGTGTCATGTCCGCAGCCGCCACGTTGGCACACGCCGGCACGCCCGCAGCCGATGATGTGCCGAGCGTGAAGGTGCACTACGCCGATCTCGATCTCAGCACCTCGTACGGAGCCGCGACGCTGTACAAGCGCATCGAAGGTGCCGCGAGGCAGGTGTGCCCGTCGTCGAACGCGCTGAACTTGCGCGCGGCGAACGTCACACGGAACTGCATGGCTCAGGCGATCGAGCGCGCCGTGGCCGACGTAAACAGCCCGCAGCTCGCGAGGCTGAGTGCGCTGCGTACGCATCGCACGCAGGGTTGAGTGGGTGCAATGTCAGGCCCGGGAGGGCGCACGTCGTCGGGGTCAGCCGGCGGCGTGCGCCGATCCTCCGCTGCGCGAACGGCAGCGCAGCCAAACCGACTGCATCTGCGCCGATTGGCGCGAGCTGCGCGACACTGTAGCCTCGCAACCGGGCCACCCCGGCAGCCAGTCGGAGCAGTCGATGAGTCGGAACAGCATGAATACGCAGCGCCTCGAGCATCTGCAGCGAGTGATCCAGGCGGACATCGCGGCGGGGCTCTACCACGGTGCCGTGATCAAGATCGCGCGCGGCGGCAACGTCGTGCTCGATGTCGCGATCGGCGCGCACGATGCCGGACAGACGCGGCCGCTGCAGAAGGATTCGGTGTTCAGCATCTTCTCGATCACGAAAGCGTTCACCAACATCCTCGTGCTGCGCGCGATCGAAGAGGGCCGCTTCTCGCTCACGACCAGCATCTCCGATGTGGTGCCGAATTTCTCCGGCCATGGCCGCAACGCCATCACGATCTTCCACCTGCTCACGCACCAGTCGGGCATTCCCATCATTTTCGAGGTGAAGCCGGGCTGGTACATCGACCGCTTCGATGAGGTGGTCGCGGACGTGTGCGAAGTCGTGAAGCCGGTCGAGCCGCCCGGTCAGACCGTCGCGTACTCGCCGCTCGTCAATCACGTGCTCTTGGGCGAAGCGCTGCGGCGCACGGATCCGAAGCGGCGCTCGTACCGCCAGATCGTCCAGGAGGACCTGCTCGATCCCCTTCAGATGCGCGATACCTCCGTCGGGTTGCGCGCCGATCTCAAGAAACGGCACGTCGTGCCGGACTTCCGGGGCAACTATCCGATCGGGCACAAGGGTCACAGCAATCTCGGCCCGAACGGGGCGTTCGAGGAAGAGCACGCCGAGATGCCGTGGGTCGGCATTGCGTCGACGGTGCCGGACATGTTCCGGCTCGCGGAGATGCTGCGGCAGAACGGCACGCTCGATGGCGCGCGCATCCTCTCGCCCGCGATGCTGGAGCTCGCCCGGCGCAACTGGACGGGTGAGAAGCCGAACGAGCTCTACACTCAGCGCGGCAAGGAGCGCGGCTGGCCGCCGTTCCCGGCCTACATCGGCCTCGGCTTCTCCTTGCGCGGCACGGCGATGGGCCACCACATGTTCGGCACGCTCGCCTCGCCCGGCACGTTCGGCAACTACGGCGCGGGCAGCACGCTGTTCTGGGTCGATCCCGAGCGCGACCTCACCTTCGTCGCCCTGACCGCGGGCGTCATGGAGAGCAACGCGAACATCGAGCGCTTCCAGAAGCTCTCGGACATCGTGATCTCGGCCGTAGAGTAGGCGCGCGTGCCATACTAGGCACGATGCCGAAGACCAAAAAGAAGACTCCGCGCGCGCCGCGACGAGAGCGGGCACCCACCCGAAGAATGCGTTGGATGCCGGAGGTCTCGGACTCCGGCGAGCTCTTCCTGCGCCGGCGCGAGGTCCCCGAGTCCGGCGCGCCCGGTGAGATGAACTACCCCTTCTCGCAGGGCCTGACCTTTGTCGCGCGGCGCTGGCGCAATCTCATGAACGAAGAGCTGCGCGCGCTCGGCCAGAGTCAGGCGCGCTGGGGCACGCTGTATTGGATCAAGGTATTCGGGGACAGCGTGAACCAGACGGAGCTCGCCGATCGCATCGGCGTCGAGCAGCCCACGCTCGGGCGCGTGCTGCGCGACCTCGAAGCGGAAGGCCTGATCGAGCGGCTGCCGGGCAAGGACGATCGTCGCGCGAAAGTGATCCGGCTCACCGCCGCGGCGAAGCCGGTGATGCGCGAGATCGAGCGCATTCAGAATGCCGTGCGCGCGCGGCTGCTCGCGGGAATCGATCCGGATGACCTGAGCACCTGTTTGTCGGTGTTCGCCAAGATCCTCGAGAACATGGACAACCGTTAGGCCGCGGCGCGCACCCGCCCGCGCCATTCCAGCACTCCGATCGTGAGCGTCGCCAGCGCGAATACCGCAGGCGCGACGGCGAGAATCGCAAACGTGTGTTTCACGGGAATGTGCGACGAGAGGATCCACGCGCCGACCCAGGGTCCCGCGATCGAGCCGATCTTGCCGACCGCCGCGAGCCAGCCGGAGCCGAGCGCACGGTGCGTCGTCGGATAGAACGTGCCGCCGATGCTGATGATTCCGTAGTGACTGCCGCCGAGGAACACGTACAGCACGCCCATCATGACGAGGAACTGATTCTGGGTCACGGAAGCGAGCCCGATGAACAGCAGGAACGGGACGGCGATCGCCGGCATCACCGCCACGCTGATGGGCCCGATGCGATCCGTAAATCGCATCAGCGACAGCGCGCCGACAGCACCCGCGAGCGAATTCATCGACGAGGCATAGGCGGCGGTTTCGCGGCTGAAGCCGAGCGCTTCGAAGACGAGCGGTCCCCACGTCGTGAAGAAGAAGGTCGTGATCGAGCTCGCCGCATAGCTCAGCCAGAGCAGCGGCGTGATCAGATTCAGCGGGCCCTGGAACAGCGCGCGCGCATCCCACCACGGGCGCTTGTTGTGCTCGAGGCCGGACATCGTGAAGCGCGCCCCCTCGAGGTCGGTGCGTTCCGGCGCGAGCCGGTGAACGATGCGCGCCATGCGCGCGTTGTCCTGCCGGCGCGCCGCGAGAAAGCGCAGCGACTCGGGCAGCGCGCACCACAGCAGCAGCGCCGAGACGAGCGATGCGAGGCCGCCGAACACGAACACGGACCGCCACCCGAACACGGGCGTGAGCGCCACCGAGATCGGCCCGGCCGCGCTCACTCCGATGCCGTAGCCGAGCATGATCAGCGTCACGATCGTCGCGCGATAACGCGTGGCGACGTATTCGATGCTGAGTGCCCAGATCAACGGCAGCGCGCCGCCGAGCGCGAGGCCGTTGAGGAAGCGCAAGATCAGGAACTGCCAGTAGTTGCTCGCGGCGGCGAGCAGTAGCGTCAGCACGCCGAAGAGCGATGTTGCCGCGATGATCGTGGGCCGTCGCCCGATGCGGTCGCCGAGAAAGCCGAACAGGAAGCCGCCGAAGAACGTGCCGGCGATGCCGGAGCTGAACACGTACGACAGCATCGACGTGTCGAGCGCATACGTCTCCTTCATGTACGGCGCCGCGAACGCGATGACGTTCATGTCGTAGCCGTCGAAGAACGTGACGAGCCACGAGACGAGGACCAGCCGCACGACGAACCAGCGCAGGCGCTGGCGCTCGATGACGTCGGAGACATCGATCACCGCGTCCGCCGCGACGCTGCGCGGGAATACAGTCGCTCTGGGAGTTGCGCTCATCGGGCCCCCGGTCGCGCGAGATTACCGGTTGCCCGGGAGGTCAGGCGATCTTTTCGAGCACGGTCGTGCGGCGCATGTCGCGCCGATAGATCGTGTCGGCGAAAGGCGTGGCCCGGTGCATCGTGCAGCGGTTGTCCCAGATGACGAGATCGCCCGGCTGGTGCCACGCGACGGCGCGCACGAACTGCGGCTGCGTTGCGAAATCGATGAGCTCATCGAGAAGCTTCCTGCCTTCCGCGACCGGCCAGCCGACGATGTGCGAAGCGTGCTTGGCGATGTACAGCGTCTTGCGTCCCGAGCCGGGGTGGACCTGGACGAGCTTGTGCTGTGCCGGCGGCTTGGCCTTGCGCTCCGCCTCCGTGGGTTCCGGGTAGCCGGCGAGCATGCGCGAGTGCCAGAGCCAGTGTTCCGCGATCAGCGGCTCGATGCGCTCCTTCATTTCGGCGGGGAGCGCATCGTATGCCGCGCGCATGTCCGCGAAATGCGTATCGCCGCCCTCGGGCGGCACTTCGTGCGCGAGCAGCAGCGAGTACGCCGATCGGTGCGGATTGAACGACGAGTCGGTGTGCCAGAGCGCGTTGCCCTTGTTGTAGATGCGGCGCCGCTCGTCCGCGAGGATGTTGCCGCTCGCATCGAGGTTGCCCGCATCGAACAGCTCGGGATGCGCGAAGCGCGAGACGTTCTTGCCGAAGAGCTTCGGTGCGTGCTCGAGCTCGCCGAACAGGCGGCTGAAGGCGATGTGGCGCACATCGTCGAGCCCGGTGTTGCGGAAGACGCAGACCCCGTACCGGTCCATGCCCGCGACGATCTGCGCGAAAACCGCGGGCTCGACGGGTCGGGAGAAATCCACACCCGTCACTTCGGCGCAGAAGGACGGGCCCGCGGGCGTGAAAGTCAGCGTGGTGGTGGCACTCACAGGTGTGCTCGCGGCGGATTACAAAGCATGCTTTCATTTTAGGCAGCCCTGGATTACCGTGGCAAATGCCATGCGAGTCATGCGCCAAATCGCTTTCGCGCCGGGCGATTACCGGATTCTGAAGGTGAAGCCGTTGACCGGCGCGCTCGGCGCCGAGCTGAGCGGCGTCGATCTCTCGCAGCCCTTGTCGCCCGAGGCGCGCGAGGAGGTGAAGCGTGCCCTCTACGATCACCTCGTCATTTACTTCCGCGATCAGCCGGGCTTCACGCGCGAGCGGCATCTCGAGCTCGCGCAGGTGTTCGGGCCGCTGCAGCGAATCCCGCACATCTTCAGTGTCGAAGGCTACCCGGATGTACAGATCGTGAGACGCGAGCCGGGCGAGACGCGCCGCTATGTGGGCGAAGGCTTCCATGCCGACTCGACGTTCATGCAAACGCCGCCGACCACCGTGACCATGCATTGCATCGAGGCGCCGGAGTTCGGCGGCGATACGGCGTTCGCGAACCTGCAACTCGCATACGCAACACTTTCGCCGGCCATGCAAGAGCTGCTCGGCAACCTGCGCGCGGTGCACAGCGCCGCACGGCTCTTCGGCTCGCAGGCGACGGATCGCAAGAACGTCATGATGAAGGACATGCAGCTCGCGGAGGGAGATGCCGAGGTCACGCATCCGGTCGTGCGCACGCACCCGGCCAGCGGTCGCAAGAGCCTCTTCGTCCACGCGGCGTACACGCAGCGGCTGGACGGGTTCACGGAGGAGGAGAGCCGGCCGATCCTGCAATTCCTGTATGCGCACGCCTCGCGGCTCGAGTACACGTGTCGCGTTCGGTGGAGCAAGCACATGGTGCTCATCTGGGACAACCGGTGTACGCATCACAGCGCGATCGGTGACTACGACGCGCTCCGCTACATCGAGCGGGTGACGACGGGCGGCGAAGTGCCGGTCTAGCGGGTGGCCAACGCCCGCCATGGGCCGGACAGTCGATTCGCTAGCCGCAGCGGATTTCGCATAGCGAAAATTCGTGCAAAGCGTGCTTTGCATTCCGCGCCTTACGCGCACGCGCTGCGGCTATCGTGTTCGCTGGCGAGCCAGAGTTTAATGAGGGGCGGATGAAACTCAGCACCGATCGAATACTCACGACTCACGTCGGCAGTCTGCCGCGCTCCCAGGCGGTCACGGACGTCGTGTTCGCCAGAGAAAACGGCTCGCCCGAGCCGCCCGATGCTGCGGCAACGCTCACGAACGCGGTCGAGGCCGTCGTCGCGCGCCAGGTTGCAGCCGGCGTGGACATCGTGAGCGATGGCGAGATGAGCAAGATCAGCTACGCCACATACATCCGCGAGCGCATCACCGGGTTCGACGGCGACACCCCGCGCGAGCCGGGGCTCGACCTCATCGAATTCCCGCGCCTGCTGAAGAAGCTCGCGGACTCCGGCGCGACGGCGAAGTATCGCCGCCCGCGCTGCGTCGGCCCGATCGCGCCGAAGACTCGCGTGCCGCTCGACACGGACCTCGCGAATCTGCGGCGCGCGATCGCCATCACCGAGCCAGTCGAGGCGTTCATGAACGCCGCGTCGCCCGGCGTGATCGCGCTCTTCCAGCCGAACGACTACTACAAGACCCAGGACGAGTACCTCGAGGCGGTCGCCGAGGCGATGCGCGTCGAATACGAGGGCATCGTCGCGGCAGGCATCATCCTGCAGATCGACGCGCCCGATCTCGGCATGGGCCGGCACACGATGTACAAGCACCGCAGCGTCGAGGAGTACCTGCGGCTCGCGGCCATGCACGTCGAAGTGTTGAACCACGCGCTGCGCAACGTGCCGGCCGACCGCGCGCGCATGCACGTGTGCTGGGGCAATTACGAAGGCCCGCATCATCACGATATCCCGATGGAGCTGCTGCTTCCCGTCGTCCTGAAGGCGAAGCCGCAAGCCTTGTTGTTCGAGGCCGCCAACCCGCGGCACGCGCACGAGTGGACCGTGTTTCGCGACACGCGCCTGCCCGAGGACAAGATCCTCATTCCCGGCGTCATCGGCTCCACCTCGAACTACATCGAGCATCCGTTGCTCGTCGCGGAACGTCTGTGCCGCTTCGCGGACATCGTGGGCCGCGAGCGCGTCATCGCGGGCTCGGACTGCGGGTTCAGCACCTTCGCGGGATTCGGTCCGGTCGATCCGGACATCACGTATCTGAAACTAGCGGCGATGGCGGAGGGGGCTCGCATCGCGAGTGGACGACTATGGAATCGTTGAGCATTGCAACGGGTGGTGTGACTGAGATCGGCTCGGAGCGCGGCATCGCGCCCGAGCGGACGACGGGGGCGGAGAGCAAGGCGGGTGCGCAGTCGCGCATTCACATGATCCGGCGGCCGGGGCAAGGCGATCTGATCGCCGAAGTCACCGGGCGCGGGCGGCCGGTGCTGCTGATCCACGGCTGGGGTGTCGACCGGCGCATGTGGGCGCCGCAGGTTCCCGCGCTGAAGCGGCGCTTCAAGGTGATCACGTACGATCGCCGCGGCTTCGGCCAGTCGACGTGTCCCGCGGGGCTCGATCAGGAGCTCGACGACATCGACGCCATCCTCGACCATTTCCGCATCGATCAGGTCGCGCTCGTCGGCATGTCGCAGGGCGGCCGCGTCGCCATGCGCTACGCGAGCAGCCGGCCCGCGAGGGTGAATGCGCTGGTGCTGCAGGGGGCGCCGCTCGACGGCTTCGCGCCGCCCGCGCGCGACTCGTCGATCATTCCATCGGCGCAGCTCGCCGGGCTCATGCGCGCAGGCAATCGGGGTGAGGTGATTCGCGTGTTGAGCGAGCATCCGCTCATGGATCCGGGGGCGCGCTTCACACTGGCGAAGGCGCAGATCCAGACGATGCTGCGCGACTATCGCGGCGAGGACCTGCAGGCCGCACCGCCTCCCGAGTTCTCGCTCGACGATGTCTGCATGCAGCTCGCGCACATCACGGCGCCGACCGCCGTGATCACGGGCTCGAAGGAAACGCTCTGGCTACGTCGCGTCGCGGATTTCACCGCGCGGCACATTCGCGGCGCGCGCCGGCGTGTGATCCGCGGCGGGGGACATTTCGTCAACTTGACGCACGCGGCGGACTACAACCGCTGCATCGTGGATTTCCTCGACCGCACTACAACGCCATGGAGTGAGCGAGCATTGGGTATCTCCTGAGCTCGACCTCGATGCTGCGCGCCGCTTCGCGCAGCACCGGCACCCGGCTCGCGATCATCTCGGCCTTGTCGGCGCGCGCCGTCGAGGTGGAGCAGTTGACCGCGGCGATGATCTGATTGTCGGCGTTGAAGATCGGCACGGCGACGGAGACGAGCCCGTAGTCGAGCTCGTCCTCGGTCGCCGCGCAGCGCTCCTCGCGCACTTTGGCGAGCAGATTGCGCAGCGCCGATTTCGAGGTCATCGTTTTCTCGGTCAATGCCGTGAGCCGGGCCTTCCTGAAGTAGTCGTCGAGCGCGTCCTTCGGCTGATAGGCGAGCAGCACCCGCCCGAGCGAAGTTGCAAACGCCGGGAAGCGCGTGCCCACGGTGCACGGCACCCGTACCATGCGGTTCGTCGAGACGTGCACGAGATACAGGATGTCGGTATCGGAGAGCACGGCGAGCGAGGAGCTGTCGCCCGTCTTGTCGCGCACCTCCTGCAGATACGGTCGCACGATCTGTTCGAGATTCATCGACTCGAGATAAGCGGACGCGAACGACACCACCGCCGGGCGCAACAGGAACAGCTTGCCGCGCTTCGCGGCGTAGCCGAGGTCGACGAGAGTGTGCAGGCAACGCCGCGCAGTGGCGGCGGAAAGACGCGTCGCGCTCGCGACCTGGCTCAGCGTCATCTCGGGATGTTCTTTCGAGAACGCGCGCAGCACGGCCAAGCCGCGCGCGAGCGAGGTGATGTACTCGCCGTCCTCGGCGCCACTGTTGCGTGCGCCGCGCATCAGCTGCGATCTCATGCCAAAGGCCTTCGCTCAACGAACTGAGATGACGCTAGAGTCGCGTGCAATCGCTTGATATGCAAGGGCTCGGGGCTTGCGAATTCGGCATGCGAAATGGCGTTCGGCAGCCGAAATTGCTAGATTTTCCGCGTGTGTACAGCAACAGAGGGGGAGCGTACACATGCCGAAAAAAATAGCACGCGCGCGAGCGCGCCTGGACGGGACCCACAGGGTATGGCTGACAAGAGGACCGTGCACCGTCGCGGGCCTCCTTGCCGTTGCCGCGTTCGGTCCGCAGCCCGCGTTCGCGCAGGCGCAGGCCCAATCGCCCTCCAATCTCGAGGAAGTGGTCGTCACCGCGCGCAAGCGCGACGAGTCGTTCCGCGACGTGCCGATCACGGTGAATGTCTTCACGGCGCAGCAGATCCAGTCGGCAGGCATCGAGCGGCCGGCGGACTTCATCGCGCTCGTGCCGAACATGACGCTCGTCGAAACGCAGAACGCGGGCAACGCGTTCGTCGTCGTGCGCGGCATCTCACAGGCACGCAACAGCGAGCCCTCCGTGGCGGTGCTCGTCGATGGCGTGCTCGAAACGAACCCTGCCGAGTTCAATCAGCAGCTCTTCGACATCCAGCAGATCGAGGTGCTCAAGGGCCCGCAGGGCGCGCTCTACGGCCGCAACGCAATCGGCGGCGCGATCATCATCCGCACGAAGCCGCCGGGCGATGAGCTCGAAGGCACGGTGAAGGCCGCCTGGGACAACGGTCCCGGCGAGCGCGTGCAGGCGGCGGTGAGCGGTCCCGTCGGCAGCTCGCGGACGCTCAAGTTTTCCGCGGCAGGCTCGTACTACAACACCGAAGGCTACATTCCGAACACCTTTCTGCATCAGGATGCGGACCCGTTGCGTGACCTGTCCGGTCGCGTGCGCCTGCTGTGGGCGCCCAACGACACGTTCACAGCGGATTTCCGCGCCGGTGCCTCGCGCCTGCGCACGCAGGCGCTGTACTTCGTGATCCCGCGTTCGGACGAGGCGAACCCGTTCAGCTCGTTCACGACGCCGCCGAACGCGAACGACACGACCACGCCGATCACGGTCAACAATCGCGGTGAGAACAATCGCGATCTGTACACCGGCGCGCTGAAGCTCGATTTCAAGCTCGGTGCCGGCACGCTCACGACGGTGAGCGCGTACGACAAGACGCGCGAGATCCTGACCGGCGACGCCTTCGATTTCCGTCCGCGCGACACGGCGGTCTTCGCGTTCCTTCCCAACATCGGCGTCGACCTGAATCAGAGCCAGTTCCTGGACGTCGAGTCCTACAGCCAGGAGATCCGGTTCACCTCGCCATCGGAAGGGCGCGTGCGCTGGATCGCGGGCGCCTACTACGTCCACACGGACCGCTTCATCTCGACGGGCAACATGGTGGACACGGGCGCAGGTGTGTTTCCCGTGTATCGCACGCCGAGCACCAATCCGCTCAATCCGCAGGCCACCTTCCTGGCAGACAGCCAGAAGCAAAATGCCTGGGCGCTGTTCGGCGATGTGACCTTCGAGCTGACCGACCGCCTCGAGCTCGACACGGCTCTGCGCTACGACGAGGACACGCGCAAGAACACGACGGAGACGCCGCCCTTCTTCCTGGCGCAGACGCTCGATCCCAATGCGTTCACCGGACAAGTGCGCAAGCACACGTGGAGCGAGGCGCAGCCGAAGGCGACTCTGCGCTACAAGCCGAGCGAGGAGATCACGCTCTACGGCGGCTGGAGCCGCGGGTTCCGCAGCGGCGGCTTCAATCAGACGGGTGTGGGCGCGGTCGCCGCCGCCTCCGTACCGCCGATCTTCGGCGTCTCGGACCTGTTCGAGGCGGAAGTGGCGGATACGTGGGAAGTCGGGGCGAAGGGTCAGTTGTTCGATCGGCGCCTCAACGCCGGTCTCAGCCTGTATCGCACGAAGTCCGAGAACTCCTACTTCTTCGTCTTCCTCGCGGCGAACTCCACCCAGAACCTCGGCAACATTCCCGAGGTGATCTACAAGGGCGCGGAGCTCGAGCTGAACGGGCGCATCACCGACAACTGGACGGGCTACGTGAGTTATGGATACACGGACAGCGAGATCACCGTGGCGCCTGCGGGCTCCGACTTCAAAGGAAACCAGGCGCCGCTCGTCTCGCGCAGCACGCTGAACGTCGGCACGGAGTACCGGCAGCCGCTGCGCAGCGGCCTCAACGGCGTGCTCCGCATCGACTTCCAGGAAATCGGTCGCACCTGGTGGGACCCGGCCAACAGCACCTCGCGCGATCCGGTGGACCTGCTCGATCTGCGCCTCGGGCTCGAGGGAGAGAGCTGGTCGGTCACGGCGTGGTCGAAAAACCTGACGAACGAGAAATACAATGCCGAGTTCTCGCCGGGCGGTTTTCTGTTCCGCGCGTTGCCGCGCCGGTATGGAGTGGATTTCATCAAGCGCTTCTGAGGGCGCGGAATCGGAGCGCGACTACGGGCTCGCGCACGCACGAGCTCCAATTTCGAGGACCAGGCATCATGGCTAGCTCTGCAAATCTTCCCTTACGGCTGCACCACACGGCCTATGTCTCGAGCAATCTCGAGGCCACGCGTCACTTCTACGAGGACATCATCGGCCTGCCGCTGCTCGCCACGTGGTGCGAATCGGACGAGCTGTTCGGCGCCGAGCGCGTCTACTGCCATTGCTTCTTCGGGCTCGCGGACGGCAGCGCGCTCGCGTTCTTCCAGTTCGCGGAGGAGCGCGATCAACAGCTCTTCGGGCCGAAGATGCCGGCGACGCCCTTCCATCACATCGCGATGAAGGTGGACAAGGAGACGCAGGACGGCATCGAGAAGCGGCTGCGCGAGAACAACTACACCGAGCCGAACATGTACGTGCTCGAGCACGGCTACTGCCGCTCGCTCTATTGCGTCGATCCGGACGGCATGATCTGCGAGTTCACGGTGGACCACCCGGACGTCGAGAAGATCAACGAGACGCGACGCAAGGATGCGCATGCGGAGCTCGCTCGCTGGCTCGCCGGTGATCATCGCTCGAACAACATGTACCGCTGAGCGCGCAGCGCCGAGAATTCGATGTACGACGCCGAAGTCGCGCGGCGCCCGGTCGGGGAGCAGCTCCGAATTGATGCAGCCGCATATGAGGAGCAGGTGCGTTACCTGTTCGCACGCTCGGAGTTCTATCGCAAGCGCCTGCAGGCGGCGGGCTTCAAGGATGCGGCGAGCGTCGGCCCGCTCGAGCACATTCACGAGCTGCCCTTCACCGAGAAGGACGATCTGCGCGCGACGCAGGCGGAGAGCCCGCCGTTCGGGGCGCACCTCGCCTGCGATCCGAACGATCTGGTGCGCATCTACTCCACCAGCGGCACGACCGGTGTGCCGTGCTACATCGGGCTCACGCCGCGGGACCTCGACATGTACGCGACGAACGTCGCGCGCGGCTACACGGCAGCGGGCTTCCGCAAGGGGCAGCGCATCGCGGTGGGTTTCAACGCCGGGCCGTTCGTCGCGGGCGCGGTGTACTACGGCTTCGACAAGATCGGCTGCAACGTCATCCCGGTCGGCACCGGCAACACGGAACGCCTGATCGGCGCGATTCAATATCTCGGCGCGACGGGCATCAGCTGCACGCCCTCATACGGCCTGTATCTGATCGACTGGTGCAAGGAGCACGGCATCGACACGCGCAAGCTCGGCTTGAAGAACATGATCACGGCCGCCGAGCCGGGCGGCGGCGATCCGATGATCCGCGAACGGATCGAGTCGGCGTTCGGGTGCCAGGTGCGCGAGTCGATGGGCATCGGCGACATCTCGCTGTCCGTGTGGGCCGAGGACGAGGACGGCAACGGCATGAATCTCGCCGCGCGCGGTTTCGTGCATGTCGAGCTCATCGATCCGCAGACCGGGAAGAACGTGCCATGGGAGCACGAGGCGCGCGGCGAGCTCGTCTACACGGCGCTGCGCCGCGAAGCCATGCCGCTGCTGCGTTTTCGCAGCCGCGATCACGTGGTCGTGAACATGAAGCCGAACCCGACCGGACGCACGGGCCCGCGCATCCGCTGCGTCGGGCGCACGGACGACATGCTCATCGTGCGCGGCGTGAACCTCTATCCCACCGCGATTCGCGGCGTGCTGGCGGACTTCCGCCCGCAAGTCGCGGAGATCTTCCGCATCCGGCCGCGCACGCGCGGGGTCGCCCAGCAGCCGCCGCTGCCGATCGTCGTCGAGCTCGGGCCGAACGTGAAGACCGAGCCGGAAGGCTTGCGGCAGCGCCTGACGGACGAGATCCGCGCACGCCTATTCGTGAATGCCGATGTGCAGCTGGTACCCTACGGGTCCTTACCTCGCGACACTTACAAATCGCGGCTGGTGGAGTATCCGGCTGCGGGAGGCACAACGTGACCCTGTTTCCTTGCACGCTCGTCGGCAGCTATCCCCAACCGAACTGGCTCATCGATCGCAAGGCGTTGTCGGGCCGATTTCCGCCGCGCACGCGCGCGCGCGAGCTCTGGCGCGTGGCCGAGCCCTATCTCGAAGAGGCGCTGCAGGATGCCACGCGCCTCGCCGTCAACGATCAGATCGCGGCCGGCGTCGACATCGTGACGGACGGGGAGGTCCGCCGCGAGAGCTACTCGAACTTCTTCGCGACGGCGCTGGATGGCGTCGACTACGAGAACCCCGGCGAGGCGCTGGATCGTAGCGGCGAGCCGGTGAAGGTGCCGCGCGTCGTCGGCCCGCTGCGCCGTTCACGGCCCGTGTGCGTCGACGATGTGCGCTTTCTGCGTTCGCTCACCGACAAGCCGATCAAGTACACGGTGCCCGGGCCATTCACGATGGCGCAGCAGGCGAAGAACGAATACTACAAATCCGAAGCCGAGTGTGCGCTCGCCTATGCGGCGGCGCTGAACGAGGAGATCAAGGACCTGTTCGCCGCCGGCGCCGACGTCGTGCAGCTCGACGAGCCGTACATGCAGGCGCGCGCCGCCAAGGCGGAGCAGTATGGGATCGAGGCGCTGAATCGTGCGCTCGAAGGGGTGCAGGGCAAGACGGCCGTGCACATCTGCTTCGGGTACGCGGCGTTGATCCATTCCCGGCCGTCGGCGTATTCGTTCCTGCCGCAGCTCGCGCGGTCCCGGGCGAATCAGATTTCGATCGAGACGGCGCAGTCGAATCTCGATTGCTCGATCTTGCGGCAGCTGCCCGACAAAGAAATCCTGCTCGGCGTCATTGATCTGTCGACGCCGAACGTCGAGACGCCGGAGCTCGTGAAACAGCGCGTCAAGCGCGCGCTGCCGTACATCGAGCCCGAGCGCGTGGTGCTCGCGCCCGACTGCGGCATGAAGTACCTGAGCCGCGAGGTCGCGTTTGGCAAGCTGAGGGCGATGTCGCAAGCGGCGCATGAGCTGCGCGCCGGGCACTGAAGCAGCGGTCAGCGGCAGCAGCGCTCAGCGGCGGGACCGCCCGCCCCGTTGCGCCATTCACGCGGCGTGCATCCGTAGCGCCGCTTGAACGCGCGCGTGAAATGCGCGGCATCTTCGAACCCGACTGCGAACGCAATCTGCGTGACGGTGCGATCGTTGAACCGCGGATCGCGCAAGTCGTTCGCCGCCTGCTCGAGCCGCCGCAACCAGATCTGCGCGCTGAGCGACGTACCGACCGTCGCGAGGATCTGGTCGAGCCGGCGCCGACTCAGTCCCTGAGCCGCAGCGACACGCTGTGCCGTGAGGGTGGGATCGGCGAGCTCGGCATCGATGAACGCCAGCGTCGCCGCAATGCGCTCCGCATTCCGGCCCGTGAGCGAGTCGCCGCCCGGCAGCCGCGGCACGCCGACCATCTGCACCATGCTCGCAAGGGCCGCCATGCGCTGCTCCGGCTCGAGAAGCGGTGCGGCCTCGACGAGGTTCGTCAGCGCGTTGCGCAGAAACGCGGCGCCCGGCTCCTGCGTATCGAACACCTGTGCGGTCCGCCGCTCGAGCCCCTCGCGCCGGCTCAGCACCGCGTGTCGCGGCATCTGCATGAACGCGATTCGCGAGGACGGGCCCGCCGCTTCGAGATCGAAGGGCGCGAGCCCATCGAGCACGCAGAAATCGCCCGCCGTGAGCGTGCATTCGCGGCCGCATTGCGCCGCAGCCGTGGCGCCTTCGAGCTGCAGCATCACCGAGAACATCGGCGGCGAATCGTGGCGGGGCAGGTAACTGACGCGCACCGGCGGCGACAAGACCGTCCACAGGTGACCGGAACCGAGCGGGATGCCGCGGATGCGCCCGACGCTCGGATTGACCGGCGGCTTGCACACCGACAGACCGGGAAACAGCTTGCCGGCCGAGCGCATCCAGACCGCCGCGCGCTCCGGCTCCTCGACGCTCGCAAGATCGAGCTCGGATGATTCGAACGATGCCGCCACAACCGCCTCGCCGTGACCCCCTGGGCGGTGGTAGTTTCTATCGCAGGCAAGGGTTCTCGCCACAGGAATCAAGCTCGCGCCGCGCGGCTTGTCTGATCATCGGACGGCAGACCATTTCGAGGGGGACGAACATGGGGGCATCCGGGGCTGCCAGCCTGGCCGAGGCAGTTTCTGCTGCCGTCTCGCCCGGCGGGCGCGGCAGGGTTCGCGCGGGCGAGATCCTGTGGAAGCCGCACCCGGAGCAGGCCGCCAAGTCGAATCTCGCCGCGTTCATGCGCTGGCTCGAATTGCGCCGGCACTTGCGCTTTCGCACCTACGATGAGCTCTGGCTGTGGTCCGTGACCGACCTCGACGGCTTCTGGGCCGCGATCTGGGACTACTTCCTCATCCAGTCCTCCGTCCCGTATTCGCGCGTGCTCGCCCGGCGGACCATGCCGGGCGCGCAATGGTTTCCCGGCGCACGGCTGAACTATGCCGAGCATGCGTTACGTCACGAGCGGCCCGGCGTCGACGCCTTGCTGTTCCAGGGCGAAACGATTCCGCTCTCGCGCCTGACGTGGACCGAGCTCGGCGCGCAGGTCCGCATCCTCGCCACGCGCCTGCGTGCGCTTGGGGTGAAGCCCGGCGATCGGGTCGTTGCCTGCCTGCCGAACGTTCCCGAAGCCGTCGTCGCGCTGCTCGCCACGGCCAGCATCGGTGCGATCTGGGCGAGCTGCGGCCCGGATTTCGGCAGCCGCGGTGTGCTCGATCGCTTCGCGCAGCTCGATCCGAAGGTGCTCTTCTGCGTGACGCGCTATCGCTACGGCGGAACGATGTTCGAGCGCGTCGAGCCGATGCGCGAGGTGATCGCGCAGCTCGGCTCGCTGCGTCATGTCGTGCATCTGCCTCAGCACGGCGAGACGCGCGCCGCGTGCGAGGAGCTCCGTGCGTTGAGCTGGGTGGACCTCATGGACCATCCGCCGGTGCCGCCCGCGGCGTTCGCGTTCGAGCAGGTCTCGTTCGATCATCCGCTGTGGATCCTCTTCACCTCGGGCACCACGGGCCTGCCGAAGCCGATCGTTCACGGCCACGGCGGCATCCTGCTCGAGCAGCTGAAGCACCTGAGCTTCAACTTCAACGTGCGGCCGCGTCAGCGCATCCTGTACTACACGACGACCGGCTGGATGATGTGGAATTTCCTTGCGAGCGCGCTGCTCTCGGACGTCGTGCCGGTGCTGTACGACGGCAGCGCCGTGTTCCCGGACATCGAAGTGCTCTGGAAGCTCGCGGACCAGTCCGGTGCCACGCTCTTCGGCGCGAGCCCGGCGTACATCAAGGCGCTGCAGCGCGCCGGCGTCGTTCCCCGCAGGAAGTTCGCGCTCACGCAGTTGAAATCCATCTCGCTCGCCGGCTCGCCGGTCAGCCCCGAATGCATGGCATGGTGCTACGACAACGTGAAGTCCGACTTGTGGGTCGCGCCCGGCAGCGGCGGCACCGAAGTCTGCACGGGATTCTTCGGCGGTGTGGTCGATCTTCCCGTGCGCGCAGGTGAGATGCAGGCGCGCACGCTCGGTTGCGCCGCGTACGTGTTCAACGAGCGCGGCGAGCGCGTCGTCAACGAAGTGGGCGAGCTCGTCATCACGGAGCCCATGCCATCCATGCCGCTGTATTTCTGGCGGGACCCGGATGGCCGGCGCTATCGCGAGTCCTACTTCGACATGTTTCCCGGTGTGTGGCGGCACGGTGATCTCTGCCGCATCAATCGTCGCGGCGGCAGCTACATTCCGGGGCGCTCGGACGCGGCATTGCTGAAGCATGGCGTGCGCATCGGTACGTCCGAGATCTATCGCGCGCTGGCCGCGGTGCCGGAGGTAGAAGATGCGCTGGTCGTCTGTCTCGAGCTGCCGAGCGGCGACTTCTTCCTTCCGCTCTTCGTGCGCTTGCGCGACGGCCTCCAGCTCGACGGTCGCCTGACCGAGACCATTCGCGCGACGCTGCGCCGGGACTGCTCGCCGCGCCACGTTCCGGACCGCGTCTATCAGATCGATAGCGTTCCCTACACGCGCATGGGGAAGAAGCTCGAGGTACCCGTGAAGCGCATTCTCATGGGCGTCCCCGCGGCGAAAGCGACCGATCTCGCGAACGTCGCAGACCCTGCGGCGCTCGATTTCTTCGTCCGCTTCGCGAAGCGGCAGACTGACTACTCCCTGCGCGGGATGGCCCGACGGATGGTGACGGCACATGAAGCGAAGTGACGAACGGATTCTGACCACGCACGTCGGCAGCATTGCCCGACCGCGCGCGATGCTGGACCTCGCGAACATGAAGGTCGGGCCGCCGCAGGACCCGGTGCAGTACGCGCGCGTCGTGCGCGAGTCCGTTGCGGACGTCGTGCAGAAGCAGGTCGCGGCCGGCATCGACATCGTGAACGACGGGGAGTACGGCAAGTCGAGCTGGGCGAACTACATCCTCGAGCGGATCAGCGGCTTCGAACGCCGCACGGCCGAAGCCGCGCCCATGGACTGGCTGGGCCGCGACCGCGAGCGCTTCCCGGAAGTCATCGCGGAAGAATTCAAGGGCATGGGTCAGGTCACGTCGAAGTACGTGTGCACGGGCCCGATCCGCTATGCGCCGGAGGCGGTTCGTCGCGACATCGACAACCTCAAAGCGGCGCTCGCACCGGCGCGCGCGCTCGAGGGGTTCCTCACCGCCGTCGCGCCGGCGAGCGGCGTGTTCAACGGCACGAACGAGTTCTACGCGAGCGAGCGCGACTACATCTTTGCGCTCGCGGAAGCGCTGCGCGACGAGTACATGGCGATCTACGAGTCGGGCCTCATCGTGCAAGTGGACGATGCCGTGCTCGCCAACATGTACGATTTCCTGTCGCAGAAGAGCCCGAAGCACTACCGGGAGTGGGCCGAGCTGCGCGTCGCGGCGCTGAATCACGCCTTGCGCGACATCCCCGAGGACCGCATCCGCTATCACGTGTGTTTCGGGAGCTGGCACGTCCCGCACACCTCCGACGCACCGCTCGAAGACATCGTGGATCTCATCCTCACGGTGCGAGCCGGCGCGTATTCGCTGGAAGCCGCCAATCCGCGGCACGAGCACGAATGGCGCGTGTGGCAGAAGGTGAAGCTGCCGCCCGGGAAGATTCTGATCCCCGGCGTCGTCACGCATCACATCATCACGGTCGAGCACCCGCAGGTGGTGGCGGATCGCATCGTGAAGTACGCGAACATCGTGGGACGGGAGAACGTCATCGCCGGCACGGATTGCGGTTTCGCGCAGACGGAGCTGATCTCGCGCGTGCATCCGTCGGTGATGTGGGCGAAGTTCCAGTCGCTCGCCGAAGGCGCACGGCTCGCCACCAAGGAGCTCTGGGGCCGCAAATCCTGAGGCCCGCCCGCCGGCTCACACGGGCATCGGTTTGCCCTGGATGAGCTCCACCATGCTCTGTGTGGTGCCGGCTTCTCCGGCTTGCTCCACCATGTTGCGGAAGACCTGCACGTCCTGCTCGCGGCGGGCCGGGTCCTTCTCCGACAGCATCCGCTTGAAGTTCGACGCGAGCGGTGAGGTCACTTCGAGATACACGCGGCGCCGTTCCTGCGAATAGAAGTCGAGCACGCTGTCCGGCGCGCGCCCGGCGATCACGGCGGAGAGGGTATCGACCAGCGCCATCGCATCGATGACGCCCGTCGTGAGCCCCATGCCGCCGCAGGGATTGCAGACGTGCGCGGCATCGCCCGCGAGCAGCGCCCGCCCGACGCGAAAGGTGGGCGCGCATCGCTCGTGCGCGCGATAGGGCGAGGAGGCAACGATCTCGTACGGCTCGCGCGGATCGGGAAGGATCTTCGCGTAGTGCTCGGGAATGCGCCGGCGCGCTTCCTCTTCGGGCAGCGCCGCGTCCTCGCCGTACGTGACGCGCCACATGCGTCTTTGCCAAGTACACGGCGGCGCGCGGGGAATCGTTGATCTGCGCTTCGGCCTCGAGCAGCGTGACGGGAATGCCGTTGCGCGCGAGCCGAGCGCGGTCAGAAAGCCCACCGGGCCGGCGCCGACGACGATCACGCCGTCTCGTCTTTCCATGTCGTCCCCCCCTCAGCACTCGATTCGTTCAGTCGAACATAGCAGAGCCGATAGCGCACGCGCGCACGGCTCGGTGATCTTCAGTGCCAGCAGGTGGTCCGCGCGAGTGCGTCCGAGATTGATCGCTGCGATGGGCTTGCCGGCTGCGGCCGCCACCTGCGCGAAGCGGTACCCCGAGTACACCATGAGGGACGAGCCCACGACGAGCATCGCATCCGCCTGATGCAAGTGATCCATCGCGGCCTCGACGCGCTCCTTCGGTACGCTCTCGCCGAAGAACACGACATCGGGTTTCAGCACGCCGGCGCAGTACGAGCACGGCGCCACCTCGAACGTGCTGAAGTCGAGCCCGTCGAGATCCGCATCTCCGTCCGGCGCGGTGCGCGCATCGAGCTGCGTCCACGATGGATTCAGCGCGATCAACTCATCCTGCAGCTCCGATCGGGGCTGCAGGCGCCAGCAGTCCATGCATCGTACGACGTCCATGCGCCCATGCAGATCGATCACGGATTTGCTGCCCGCCGCTTGATGCAGCCGGTCGACGTTCTGCGTCACCAGTTGCTCGACGTGGCCTTGCTGTTCGAGTCGGGCGAGCGCGCGATGCGCGGCGTTCGGCGCGGCGCGCCCGAAACGTTGCCAACCGATGAGACTGCGCGCCCAGTAGCGGCGTCGCGTGAGCGGGTCGCTCATGAACGCCTGCAGGGTGACCGGTTGTGCGCGTTTCCACGCGCCGTCGGCATCCCGGTAGTCGGGGATGCCCGAATCGGTGCTGCAGCCGGCACCGGTCAGGACGAACAGACGAGGATGGCGCTCGATGAAATCGCTGAGTGCGCTCGGCTCCATGCCGTCGAGAATAGCATTCGCGTCAAGCGCCTCTGCGACGCTGCGTGCGCTAGCGATCCGCGACCGGACGAACCTGGAAGCCGAGCACGCCTTTGCGATTGATGCCGATCACCAGCTCGCGGTCGGGCCCGCGTGGCACGCGCACGAAAGCGATGCCTTCCTTGCCGATCTTCTCCAGTCGTCGTACCCAGGGCGCGCGTTTCTGGAAGTGCAGCGGCTCGGCGCCTTTCAGCGTCGTGACGGCGGGGGCGGTCACCACCACCTGCTCGGTATCGTCCGCACCTTGCACGGCGTGCGCGAACGAAGCGGCGCATTCCGTCGAGCTCGTCACGCTCATCACAGCGCCAGGACCGATGCAGAAGCGCTCCAGGCGCTCGTCCGCGGGAGCGGCTTGGGAATGCAAGGCGATCAGCGCGGCGATCGTCGCCAGCGTGACCCACGTTTTCCGTATCGCCCTCATGAGCCGTACCTTCCACCACGGAGGGGGTCACGAGGTATCCGCGAACGCCGTTCGCGCACGCCGAGAGCGCGCCGCGCGATGTAGGCGGGAAGAGATGCGCGCGTCGGTCGCGGCGGGCTCGCGTGTAGGCCGCGTCCGACGGGTTCGGCTCAGCCGGTGCGCGAGCGGACCAGCTTCTTGCGGGACGGGCGTCCGTCGCGCGGTGCCTCGGCGCGAGCCTTGGCGGCAAGCGGGCCGAACTCGGCCTTCGCCACGGCATCGATCCGGCGGGCCGCCATGCGGTAGCGCTGGACCAGCTCGCTCCCGAAGGGGGTGAGAATCGCGCCGCCACCGCCCGCACCGCCGACGGTCGCGACCGTCGCGGGCTCGACGAACGAATGATTGATCTCGTCGAGCAACAGCCAGGCACGCCGATAGCTCATCTTCAGCTCGCTCGCGGCCCGGCGCAGCGAGCCCGTACGTGCGATCGCCTCCAGCAGCTGAATCTTGCCGGGACCGATCGAGCAGCCCGGCGTGAGATCGACACGAAAACGAATGTTTTGCATCGGCAAGCCTTGGATTCGGTTCGGCCCAGCATCGGGTGCTTCCGCGCGTCAGGCAATACTAACGTCAGCGTAGCAGCGATGGCATGCGCGGCGCAGCCGCTCGCGTAGACTCGGACGCATGAGCGCTTTCAATCCAGCGGCGTATCCGGCCGTCTACTGGGTCATCGCGTCGTCGATCGCGGTGCTCGGAGTCGCATGCGTCGCGCTCGCGCGCCGCGTGCGGCATTGGCGCCGCACCTTCGCGTCGGAGCAAGAGCAGTTTCTTCTGGACCTGAGCACGCTGCAGGGTCGAATCGAAGCGCAGGAGCGTGAGCTCCAACGGGCGAACGCGGAGCTCGCCGAGCGCGCACGGCGTCTCGAGGCGCAAGCGGGCGCGCTGGCCGATGCCGAGCGCACGATCCGCACGCGGGACACGGAGCTGCTTCGTGCGGGCCAAGCCCTCGAGGCGGGCGCCGCGCAGCTCGCCGACGTGAACGAACGCCATGCGGATCTCCTCGCCGGTGTGCTGGATGAGCTGCGCGTACCGTTGAATCGAGCGCTCATCCTCTCCAAGCTGCTCGCCGACAACGGGTCGGTGAATCTCACGCCCGAGCAGGTGAAGTTCGCGGGCAGCATCTATGCCGCGGGCAACGATTTGCTCGAGCTGCTCAACGATCTGCTCGACCTGGCGAGCATCGCGGCACACCGCATCGATATCCGTCCCGAGCCGCTCGCGCTGCGCGAGCTCATCACGGCGCTCGCGCAAGCGTTCGCGCCGGAAGCGGAGGAGAAGCGTCTCGGTCTCGAGGTGCACCTCGCGCGCGACCTGCCGGCCACGCTCGAGAGCGACGCGCAGCGGCTGCCGCAGGTGCTGAGGAATCTCGTCGCGACGGCCATACGGCTCACGGACCGCGGCACGGTGTCGCTCGAAGTCGCTCGGCGCGAGGCCGGCATCGAATTCGTCGTCGGTGCAGGCGCTGGCCGCTCGCAAGCCGCGGGGCTTCGTCTGACACTCGCGCGGGAGCTCGCAGTCCTGCTCGGCGGCTGCATCGAGGTGCAGAGCGCGCCCGACCGCGCGAGCCTGTTCCGCTTCTTTGCACCGGCAGTCGCGCTGCCATCCGAGCACAGGCCTGCGCAGGTTGGCGCGTGAGGACGAGGGTGAGAATGGCATGACACGCGCAGAACCCCGCAGCGCGCTGCCTGGAGCGGACCTCATCGATCTGGTCGTGATCGGCGGCTCGGCCGGCGCCGTCCGGGTCCTCGGCCAGCTGGCGCCGAATCTCACCGAGCGTCTCGCACCTGCCGTGGTCGTCGTCGTGCACATGGCGTCGGATGCGCGTGCAATGTTGCCGGAGATCCTGCGTGCTCCCGGTCGTCCGCCGATGAAGCAAGCCGAGGACAAGGAGCCGGTGTGGCCCGGCACGGTGTATTTCGCGGCACCGGGCTATCACCTGCTGATCGAGGCAGAGCGCACGTTCGCGCTCTCGCTGGATGAGCCGCAACATTTCTCGCGTCCGTCCATCGACGTGCTGTTCGAGTCCGCGGCGGACGCGTACGGCCCGCGCCTCGCGGGTGTGATTCTGACCGGCGCGAACACCGACGGCGCCTCGGGCCTGCGTGCGATCGCCGACGCGGGCGGCGTGACGATCGTGCAGGACCCGAAAACGGCGGCGGCGGTGACCATGCCGCAAGCCGCCCGGGAGGCGTGCCCGAGCAGTCATCTCGTCGATGGTGCCGAGTTGGCGAGCTGGCTCGGCTCGCTGGAGCGACGCACTCCATGACAGCGGTTTTCGAAGCTATTCCCGCAGTGCAATGCCAGCTCGCCGAATCGCCCGTGTGGCTGCCGGCAGAGGGCGTGCTCGTCTTCGTCGATATCACCGGGCGGCGCTTGTATCGGTTCACGCCGGCGACGGCGGCGCTCGAGAGCTTCGCGATCGACGAGGACATCGGATGCGTGGCGCCGGCGAAGGGCGGAGGCTACGTCGCCGGACTGCGCTCCGGCATCTGGCTGCTCGATGCGCGCGGCGCGAAAGTGCGCTGTCTCGCCGCGAATCCGGAGAACCCGGCGACGAGCCGCTTCAACGACGGGCGCGTCGATCCGCGCGGGCGCTTCGTCGCCGGCACGGTCGATGAGCCGAAGGCGGGCGGCAACGCCAATCTCTATCGCTGCGATCGGCGCGGTTTGGTGCGCTTGACCAGCGGGCTTCTGACCTCCAACGGCGTCGCGTTCTCGCCGGATGGCCGCACGCTGTACCACTCGGATACGCCGCGCTTCGTGATCTATCGGTACGACTACGATCCGGCAACGGGCGCGGCCGAGAATCGCCGCGTGTTCGTGCAGATCGAACCGACGGCGACCGATCGCGGGCGACCCGATGGCGCCGCGATGGATTCCGAAGGGTGTTACTGGAGCGCGCAGTACGAGGGCGGGCGCGTGCATCGCTACGATCCGGACGGCAAGCTCATCTCGTCGCATCCGGTCCCTGCGCGAAACGTCACGATGCCGGCGTTCGGCGGTGACGATATGAAGACGCTGTTCGTCACGACCGCGCGCGAGAAGAGCGGGGCCGGCGGGCACGTCTATGCAATGCGCGTCGATGTGGCCGGCGTGGCGTCGCCGCCGTTCGATCCCGAAGTCTGACTAGCGCGACCGCGCGCGGCGCACGGCGTCGCGCCAGCCGGCGATCTCTCGCTCACGCGCATCGGCGGCAAGCTGCGGTTCGCATTTCGCGTCCGCCTGCCACAAGCTCGCGATCTCCTGCAGCGAGCCATAGACGCCGCTGCCCAGTCCGGCGAGACACGCTGCTCCGAAGGCAGTCGATTCCGCCATCTTCGGCCGCAGGATCGTTATTCCCAGCACATCTGCGAGCCGCTGCAGGAAGAACGCGTTCTGCGCCATGCCGCCGTCGACCTTGAGGGTCGCGGGCCGCACGCCGTCCGCGGCCATCGCATCCAGCAGATCGCGCGTTTGATACGCGACGCTGTCGAGCCCGGCGCGGGCCAATTCCGCGCGGCCCGATGCGCGAGTCAGCCCGACGATGATGCCGCGCGCATCCGGATCCCAGTGCGGCGCGCCGAGCCCAGTGAACGCGGGCACGAGGTAGACGCCGCCCGAATCGCGCACGGACTTCGCGAGCACTTCCGTCTCCGCCGCGCGCGCGAACAGCCCCAGCCCATCGCGCAGCCATTGAATGGTCGAGCCGGCCGACAGGATCGAGCCTTCGAGCGCGTACGTCCGCTTGCCGCCGAGCTGATAGGCAATCGTGCTCAGCAAGCGATTCTTGGAGCGCACGAGGTGCTCGCCCGTGTTCAGCACGAGAAACGCGCCGGTGCCGTACGTGCTCTTCGCATCCCCCGCCGCGAAGCACGCCTGGCCGACCAGCGCCGCCTGCTGATCGCCCGCGACGCCGCGGATCGGGAGCGCCTGGCCGAAAACCGCCGGATCGGTGACGCCGAAATCACCTGCGCTGTCGCGCACCTCCGGCAAGCAGCTCATCGGTACGTCGAAGAGTGCGCAGAGCGAGGAGTCCCAGCATCCTTTGCGGATATCGAATAGCGCGGTGCGGCTCGCGTTGGTGACGTCGGTGACGTGAAGACGTCCCTGCGTCAAGCGCCAGATGAGAAAGCTGTCGACCGTGCCGAACGCAAGATGCCCGGCTTTCGCGGCCGCCCGCGCTTCGGGGACGCGCTCGAGAATCCACGCGAGCTTGGTCGCGGAGAAGTAAGGATCGAGCAAGAGACCGGTCTTCTCCGCAACTTCCGCCTCGTGCCCGGCGCTTTGCAGCTTGCGGCAGAGATCGGCTGTGCGCCGGTCCTGCCACACGATGGCGTTGTGCAGCGGAGCGCCCGTGCGGCGATCCCAGACGACGGTGGTTTCGCGCTGGTTCGTGACGCCTATCGCCGCGACCGTGCGCTTCTGCTCGCGCAACCGCCGGAGCACTTCACGTGCGGTGGAGAGCGTCGTCGCCCAGATCACCTCGGGATCGTGCTCGACCCAGCCCGATGCCGGATAGAGCTGCGCGAACGCCTGCTGCTCGAGCGCGATGACCTCGCCGCGGCTCGTGAAGCCGATCGCGCGGCTCGAGCTCGTCCCCTGATCGATCGCGAGCAGAATGGCATCGCTCACGGCAGCCTCGCTCAGTGCGTCATGGCGTAGACCGCGAAATTTACACCCATGCGCATGCCGAGCGAGGCGCCTTCCTGCGGATAGTCCGGATCGTCGGCCCACTGCCAGGAGTCGCCGAGATCGTTGTTGAAGGCGATCGCCACCATCACGCGCCCATCGTCGTCGAGCACGGCGCGCCAGTGCGGCGTGACACCGTCCGCGCGATAGGGCACGCCGCCTTGCAAGGCGTTCCAGTTCGGCACCTGATATTTCGTGTCGAGATCGTAGACCGTGTGGAAGAGCGGATGATCGTCCGGCAGATCGACGATCGGGCGGTCCGGAAAGATGCGCCGCATGCCGGCGACGAAGCCTTCCCACTCGCGCGTGCCGAAGAAGCTGTCGCACAGGAGAAAGCCGCCGCGCAACAGGTACTCGCGCAGCTTCGCGACCTGCGCGTCCGTCAGGTCCCACATGCCCGGCAGGCCGACGATCAGGAAAGGCCAGTCGTACACATCGTCGCCGTCGTCGAGATTCACCGGCTGCTCGACGGAGCGCACGTTGATGCGCGTGAGCCGACGCAGGATGCGCGCGAACCAGCGGTCGCCGCGGGGATAGTCCACGGCCCACGCCGTGCCGCCCTGAGTCCAGTCGCCGCTGCCGAAGAAGAAGCCGAAGCGCGAGTTGGGATACATGAGGCGCCCGACCACGAATTCGCCGGGCACTCGATAGTCCGGCGGCAGCTCGACATCGGCCTGCGGTTCGAGGCTCTGATAGACACGGAACTCGCGCTCCGCGTGCAGCGACGCTTGCACGCCAAGGAGCGCGAGCGCGAGAAGAAACCGCCTGAGCATGGCGCGCAGTATGGGGCTAGCGGGGCGGGGGCTCATGCTCCGCGGCGTGCGGGTCCGCGCGCCGGCCGGCTTCGACTAGACGTTCGCCGCGAACGTGCCGCCGCAGGTTCGTCGACGTCACTCGCCCGACCCCCCTAGAATCGACGCCGCTCGAACAAAAGTCCGCACTTTGGGAGCAACGGACATGAGCAGCGGAATCAACGCAACGCTGGGCGACACCTCCACCGCGGGCTCGGGCGCCCGCGCCCTGCGCGCAATCCTCGGCGGCGGCCTCCTGGGCGGACTCATCGACATCACGTTCGCGTGCGTCGTGTGGGCCATTCGCGCCGGCGTGACGCCGATCCGCGTGGGGCAGAGCGTCGCCGCGGGACTCCTGGGTCGCGAAGCGTCGCTCGCCGGTGGCGTCGCGACGGGCATCCTCGGGCTGGTGCTTCACTTCCTCATGGCCATCGTCATGGCGGCGGTCTACTACGGCGCGGCGACGCGCATTCCGCTGCTCGTGCGGCATGCCGTGCCGTGCGGGCTCGCCTATGGCCTCGGGCTGTTTCTCGTCATGAACTTCATCGTGATGCCGCTCTCGGCCATCGGCAGGATGGGCGGCAACGGCCCGCTGGTCATCATGATCCCCGAGATTCTGGTGCACATGTTCGGGGTGGGCTTGACGATCGCCCTGTTCACGCGCGCCGCACTGCGCGGCGCGCCTCGTACTCCCGCGCCAAGCCTCGCCTAGACGCTATTTCTTCTTGCGTCCGCGCGTGCTGCTCTTCTTCTTGCGCGGCACCTTCGCGCCCGCGCGGCGCGCTTCGGAGAGGCCGATCGCGATCGCCTGCTTCTTGCTCTTCACCTTGCGCCCGGAGCGGCCGCTGCGCAGCGTTCCTTGCTTGCGTTCGTGCATCGCGCGCTTCACTTTCTTGCGTGCTTTCTTGCCGTACTTAGCCATGGAAAACACCTCGTCGTGCCATTGGACTCGAATGTAATCGCGCGGACGCCTTGAAGTTCCTATGAAAATCGGTACCTACAACGTGAACAGCATCGGCAGTCGCCTGACGAACCTGCTCGAATGGCTCGAACGCGAGGCTCCCGAGATCGCCTGCCTGCAGGAGCTCAAGACGCCCGACAACCGCTTTCCCGCGGCGGCGATTCGCAAGGCGGGGTACGGGTGCATCTGGCACGGGCAGATGTCGTACAACGGCGTGGCCATCCTCGCGAAGGGCGTCGAGCCCGTCGAGATTCGCCACGGTCTGCCGGGCGACCCGGACGACACCCATAGCCGCTACATCGAAGCGGACGTGTTCGGGATCCGGGTGGGGTGCCTGTATCTGCCGAACGGCAATCCGCAGCCCGGCCCGAAATTCGACTACAAGCTGAAGTGGTTCGAGCGGCTGATCGAGCACGCGCAGACGCTCTATCCGCTGCAGCAGCCGGTCGTGCTGTGCGGCGACTTCAACGTGGTCCCGACGGATTTCGACATCTACAACCCGGAGCACTGGAAAAAAGACGCGCTGCTGCAGCCGGCGTCGCGTGCGGCCTATCAGCGCTTGCTCGCGCAGGGCTGGACGGACGCCATTCGCAAGCTGCATCCGGACGAGCGCATCTACACGTTCTGGGACTACTTTCGCAATCACTGGGCGCGCAACGCGGGCCTGCGCATCGATCACCTGCTGCTGAACGAACCCGCGGCAGCACGGCTCGTGGCCGCGGACGTGGATCGCTGGGTGAGAGGTCAAGAGCACGCGAGCGATCACGCACCGGCCTGGGTCGAGCTCTCCGACAGCGGACCCGCAGTGCGCGCCGATGACGCGACGGGAATGGCGGTTGCTCCGGCTGCTCCACGCTCGCACGCACGCCAATCGGCGCCGCGCAAATGAGCGAGTTAGCGCGCAAACGCGCGCGGTGGAGCGTGCTGGATGGGCATCTTGAAGGTCATCGGGGTCGCGATCATCGTCCTGTGGCTGGTGTTGTGGCTCGCGGTGAAGATCACGTTCGGAGCGATCCACCTGCTGCTCGTGCTCGGAGTGGTGTTGCTCATCGTCGGCTTCGTGAAGGCGTCCTCGAAATCCATTTAGCGCGGGCGCCAACAGGTGCGCTCCGGTGCAGGAGCTCGCTCGCTACGGGTCGTCCGACACCTTCCACATCCCATCCCAGCTATCCATCTCGTACCGGTCGGTGACCGGGAAGCCGGGCGGTCGCGTGTCCTCGAAGCGCGGATCGAACGTGACTTTCGTCGCGTAGCGCGGCTCGGTCGCCGACAGCGTGCCGGCCGTGAGACTGCCGTAGATGAAGAGCGTTGCATTCCCCGGCGCGTGCTCATCGGTGACGACGAAGCGGCGTTTCGCGTAGATCGCCGCGTCGATCTCGAGATCGCCCGGGCCGGTCACCGAGTGGCGCGCCACCTCGATGTAGTTGTCCGATACCAGCCCCAGATAGTCGTCGCCCTTGGCGTCCGCGCGGGGATCGTGCGCGTACACGAGATGGCCCTCTACGACGATGAGATCGGGCGAATAGACCAGCACCTTGCCGTTCACGGTGCCGCGAATGTAGAAGGTCGTGTCGCGCGTGCCGACGATGTACGTCGTGGTCGGCCCGAGCCGCTGGCGCTGCTCCGGCCCCTTCGACTTCGCGGGCTTCCAGCCGTACGTGCCGTCCTCGTAGAACGTGATCCGCGTGTCGCCCTGGTACGACTGCACTTCGACCTGCTGCGGATTGGCTTGCGCCGCGAACGGCAGGAACTTCGCGGGCAGCGGGATGCGCCCGGCGCGCGTCTCGAGGCCGGCGCGAAAGATCTCCGCGCGCTCCTTGCGTCCCACCGCGTTCGCGAACGTGAAGCCGCGTGCCGCCGTCGTCACCTTGCCGAAGAATCGCGGTGTCGCCGAGTGATCGTAGCCGACCAGAATCTCGGAATTGCTGTGGAAGCGTCCGACGATCTCATCGTCGTGCAGCTGCACTTCGTCGTCCCAGCGGTCGACGAGCTGCGTGAAGTGCGAGAACGCGAGCCGCTTCATCTGCATCTTGGTGCGCAGGCGCTTGCCGCGCTCCTCGGTCACCACCTCGACGATCATGCGGTCGATGCCCGTGTTGTCGGCGGCGGGTTGGCGCGTCAGCACGGCCGTGTATTCCTGGCCGTCCTGCGTCCAGGAGAGATGCGCTTCGTTCTGGGTCGTGTCCTGAAAGCCGCGTGCGCCTTCCATCACCTTCTTCGTGAGCAGCGCCTGCTCTTGTGCCGGAATGGCGGTCTCCACCACTTCCGGCTCCGGCGGGGCGGCGCTGACCGGAACGCTCACCTCGCTCGGTGCGGACGTGGTGAGAATCTCGGTGTTCTCCGTGGCCTCGGCTTCCTGGCTCGGAATCGAAACGGGGGAGAGGCTCTCCTCGGTCGGCGCCTCGCGCGGCTCGGGCGCCGGGCTCGCACTCGCGACGACGGGCGGCGGCTCGATCTCGGAAGGCGCATTGTCGGCGATGGCGGCCGGCTGCGTTTCGCTCACCGTGGTGGTCGGCGCGGCAGACCGCTCGACCGCGGGCGAGTTGTCGTGCTCGGTGTCGTGACCGTCGTCGAGCGAGACGTTGAACGTCAGATCGGGCAGGGAGCGCAGGTCGATGCTCGGGACGGCAATCGCGCTCAGCAGCAGCAGGAGACCGATGTGGAGGAGAACGGAGACCGCAACAGTCCATGCGATGCGCCGTTCCTCCGGCTCCCGCATCTCGATCGGCACCTCGTCGAGTGTTGCCGATGACACTGCCCGCTCCCACGCGGCGCCAGGGTTATGTTTCGCCGCGTTTCCCCACAGTTCGTAACGAGAATATTCCGGCCGCAAGAAGCGGTCCAGACATGCGAGGCGCGACTCGTCGCGTGCCGCGGTCAAGTTGGAGTGCCGGTGTCAGGCGCGCCTGGAATTCGAGCGCCCGCTCGCGTACGGCGCGCAGAATGGCAGTGTCAAATCGGGGTGCGGACTGGCGCGGGCGAGCGCCGAGGATGCGGCGATCGCCGGCCCAATCCGCGTGGAGCTTGGGTTGCGGCGAGCACCGACGAGTCGGCGATCGGCGCCAGGTTTCGGGTCGGCGGCGGCTCCGTCGCGGCAGCCGCGATTACCAGGCAAATCACATGCTCATCCGCGATAACTTGTGCGGTTTCTCGCATTTCGCGTACGGGCACGAGTAGGCGTTCGGCGGCGCCGACGGCGCAATCGCGAAGGCGGTGCCGACGATCGCGCGCCCGAGCTCGAGGTGCTGCCGGATCGGTCACGACGGCGGAGCCGCACTGTTCCGCTGGATGAAAGAAAAGCTCAACCGACATGAAAAAAAGCGCGCAGGACGCGCCGGCGGCACGCGCTAGGACCGAGCAGACCGCGTTGGCCTAAGGGCCAGCGTCGCCGAGTTGCCGGAACACGTGCTCGCCCATCGCCGCGTAATCGGCATCTTCCGCGACGCCGACGTCGAGCAGCGTGGCCGCGAAGCTCACCGCCCACCCGCGTGCACGTGACCAAGTACCCGGAGGCACCGGGCCATATGCCTCGATCGCCAACGCGCGTGCCCGAGCGTTCGGCAGGAGCATCCAGATCGCCGCGAGGTCCGTCGCGCGATCGCCGCGACAGATATCGCCCCAGTCGATCACGGCAGTGAGATGGCCGCCCTCGACCAGCACATTGCGCGCGTGCAGGTCGCCGTGAACCCACGTCTCCTGCGGATCGGGCGGCGCCTCGAGTGCCTCGCGCCACATCGCGCGAATGGCCGGGGTGACGAGCTTGGTCTTGCTCGCGACCCGTTCGAGTCGCTCTTCGATCGTCGCCGCGCGCTCGCGCAGCGGTACGCCGCGCATCGGATTGCGCGGCAAGGCGGGGTCGGCGGGAACGTGCAAGCTCGCGAGAAATCGCGCGAGCGGCACAGCTTGGTTCGCGCGGCACCGTTGGAGGCTCGCGGATATGCCGCGTAGCCACGGCACGATGCTCCAAGGCGCGGGATACCGACTCGTCGGCACGCCGCTGCGGACCGGCTCCGGAACCGGTAGCGGCAAGCGTCGGGCCAACTCCGGCAGCCAGCGCTGCTCGCGTGTCATCAGCGCAATCGCCGCGGCTCGGCGCGGCATGCGGACGATGAGGTCACTGCCGAGCCGGAACATCTTGTTGTCCCAGCCGGACGCCAACGGCTCGATGGGCAGGTGTGCGATATCGGGGTGCTGCTCATCGAGCAAGTCGCGGACCAGTGCCGAATCGATGTGCCAGTCCGGCGGCGGTACCTCATGAGCCGTCATCGGGACGTGCGCGCCTTGAATCGTGCGAGCGAGGCGCGCCACCAATCGCCGACGCGCGCGAGGGTCGCGTGCTCCGGAAAGCCGTGCCGTGCCGCATGACGCTGCGGGATGGTGTCCCATCCGCGATGCTCGATGGAGACGCGCGTCTCATCGCCGACCGCTTCGAACGAGACGCTCACTTCGGTCGACTGCTCGTCCGTGAACGTCGATTGGCGCCACGAGAATCGCAGGCGCTTGCCCGGCTCCCACACCGAGATGCGACCGATCTCGAAGGTCGTGCCGTCGGCCAGCTGCGTGAAGAGCCGGCCGCCGACGCCCGGCTCGAAGGCGAGATGGCCGTCGCCGGCGGGCGTGATCCGAAACAGCCCGTCGGGCTGCCACCAGAGCGCGATCTCGTTCGTGAACACGTCGAACGCGCGCATCGGGTCCGCGGGCACGCGCATCGAGACGAACACCTTCGAAGTCATTTGCGGGTCTTCTGCAGATGGGCCTTGAAGGCCGCGAGCTGGCGCATCCAGAGCCGCTCGATCTGCTCGAGCCATTCTTTCAGCTCGTTCATCGGCTCTTGCCTCAGGCGATAGATGCGCACGCGCGAGTCCGACTCGTGCCGGTCTTCCTCGACGAGCCCGCACTCGCGCAGCGCGCGCAGGTGCCGGCTCATCGCGGGGAAGGGCAGCCGGACGGCCTCCGCCAGCTCGCCCGCGCGCCGCGGCCGCTCGCACAGCAGGTCCACGACCCGCCGGCGGTGCGGATCTGCGAGCGCGGTGAGCGTCCGGTCGAGACTCTGCTCGCTCATTCGCGCCCGCTCACAAGGTTTCCTTGAACTTGAAGCCGCTCGCCCGTTCCATGTCCTCGGTCGTCACGGAGCGGACGGCCTGCGCGAAGGTCCAGCGATGTCCTTCGAGATCTTCCACGGCGTACGTGCGGTCTCCGTAGAACTGCTCCTGCGGCGGAGCCACGATCTTCGCGCCCGCATCGCGCGCATGCGCGTAGTGCTCGTCGATCCCGCTGTCGAGCCGCACGTGAACGCGCTGCGTGTTCACGCCACCGATCGAGGCCGGGCTCTTCGTCCACTCGAACCACTCGTTGCTGATCATGACGACGCCGTCGGCGTGGTGCATCTCGGCATGCACGATGTTGTCCTTCGAGTCGGTGAGCACGAACGCGATCTCGAACCCGAAGACGCGCTGCAGCCATTCGAGAGCGGCGCGGTTGTCACGGTAGACGACGGAGGAGGTGAATGCCGGACGGCGGACGGTGATGGTCATGGCCCTCTCCTTGATGGTTGCAGGATCAGGAAATATTTAACAGGAAGTGAAAGTATCATGTCAAGGCGCGATTACCGTCCGCCCGGCGGCGCTGCTGTGGGACGCGCTTCACGCATTCGGCCGGCCCGCCCCGAATATGATGCGGGGCGCGTCACGGACTCCCATGAACCCAAACCACAGATTTCTGGTCGTGGACGATTTCGCGCCGATGCGCGAGATCATTCGCAAGGTGCTCCAGGAGCTCGGCTACGAGCACATTCAGGAGGCGAATGACGGCGCCACCGCGCTGCCCATGCTGCAGTCGGAGCGCTTCGACATGCTGATCACGGACTGGAACATGCCGAAGCTTCCCGGCATCGAGCTGCTGCGCGCAGTGCGCGCGGACGCGAAGCTGAAGCAACTGCCGGTGCTGATGGTCACCGCGGAAGTGAAGCGCGAGCAGATCATCGCCGCGAGCCAGGCGGGCGTGAACGGCTACATCATCAAACCCTTCACCCCGCAGGCGCTCGCCGACAAAGTGCGCAAGATCCTACCGGGCTAGGATGGCTTGCCAGTTGAGGATGGCATTCCACACGAGCCGCTGATCGCCGCGATTGAGGTCGCGGTGCAGCGGGTTGAAGTTGAAGGCCACCACGTGCCCTTTGCCGACGGGCATGTCGAGAATCGCCGGCCGGCCGATGAGATTGTTCTCACCCCACGCCTGCCCGCTCACGACGAGCGGCGCGTGCTCGCGATCGCCCCATTCCATGACGACGCCGCTCGGATCGGGCGGGCCGTCGAGGCACGTCGTGCAAAACGCCATGCGTAGCCACCGGCGGGGCGTCGCGTACAGCGGAAAGTTCTGACGGAAGACGTACGTGCGTGCCCCATATCCGTATGCGATCGGATGATCCGGCCGTGCAAAGGTGACCCGTACGTGCGCGCCCGGCGTGCGTGTTGCCGCTTCCTGCGCTGCTTGCGCAGCCGCGGCGCCGCCGCTGCCTGCGCTTCGCGGCACGCCGCCCGATTCACGCCGCACGCCGCGCACGATGCCGCCTTCGAGCGCGAGCGTCGAACCGCTTCCGAGCGTCACGAGCAGACCGCCTTGCTCGACGAAGCTTTGCAGCTCGCCGACACCCCGCCAGCCGATGCCGCCGGTGATGTCGTCGGAGGAGGCGGGCGTGCCGTGGCTCGGCGTCGCCGCGGTCTTCTTGAACGGCATCGGTCCCCACGCCTTCGGAATGCCCTGAATCTGCTCCGCGAGCTCGAGATCGACGTGGCCATAGAGCAGGACGTCGTACTTCTCGCGCAGCCTGCCGGCACGGATGTCCTCGTCGCGCACGTAGGTGTAGGGGATGTGCCGCTGATCGAGCGAGTAACGCACCCAGCCGATCGAGTCGGTGTCGGCCCACGGCACCCAGACGCCGAGCCGCGGAGTCGGCGCGAGGTGGCGCGCCACATCGGGCACGTTGCTCACCGCCGTGAAATCCAGCGCGAGGTCCGCGGCGAGTCGGCTCAACACGGTGGCAAGCCCCGGCTGCGCGGCGAGAATCCATGAGCCCGCGGGATAGGCGACGTCGCCAACGGTAAAGGCGCGCTCGGCGATCTCGATTCGATAGCGCGCGAGCCGGTAGCGCGCCTCGAGCAAGCCTTCCTGGCCGGTGTCTTTCAAGAGATACACGGCACCGCTGCCGGCGACCCGGCCGTGGGGATGCGGTGCCTCGTTCAGCAGCGTGAGAGGGGCGGTCTTCACGGCCGGATCCGCAATCGCGACGGCGCTCAGGTGATAGTGTGCCGGCAACTCCCACGAGACATCGTCGTACGGCTCGCCGCCATCTTGCGGGTAGTTCTGCGGCGTGAGCAGATCGACGGCGTAGTTCCGGTAGGGCTGATCGAGTCGCACGATGTACGTGCCGGCCGCGAATGTGCCCTCTTTGGTCGTGAAGGGCGCTGTCGCTCGGTGCACTTCGATGCGCTGCGCCTGCAGGCGCTCGATGAGCTGCGCGACGCGCAGCGGGTCGCCTTGGTCTTCTGCGATCGCGAACGCGTACGGCGGCTCGTCCACCCCTTTGCGCCAGGAGTTGTAGCTCTTGGTGTAGAAGTTCCGCAGCAGCGTGTGCGACTGGGTCGCCGCGAGATCGAGCGCGGCGAGCGCCGCCGTCTCGTTGTAATTGACGTTGTCGCGCGCCGACCAGCGGAACGGCGTCGCGGGTGGCGGCAGCACGCGATACCACTCCGGCTTGGTCTCCTCGGGTGACAACGTCTGCGTCAGGGTTTCCGCCGTGCCGTTGCCGAAGGTCTCGTACCCGCGGCCGATCGCGTTGTGATTCATCGCGACGGAATCGAGGAAGAGATGCGCGAACGCCTCGCCGAAATTCCACGTGGCCACGCCCGGCATGCCCATGCCGGTCAGCGCCTGCACTTCATGGAAGCTCAGCTCCTGAAACTCCGCGAACGTGATCGGATCGATGTTGGGGTTGTACGGTCCGGTCCCGTTCCACGACATCAGGAGCGCAACGCTCTCGTGCAGGTCGTGCACCACTTGCGGATGCCACTCGTGAAACATGCGATGCACCGCCTTCGTCGTTTCGTGCACCTGCTGATGCGCATCTCGATTGATGTCGACGAACGCATACTTCGACCAGTACGGCGGGGATTGCCGCGGCAGAGTCGCGAAGTCGGTCTTGCCCTTCAGGAAGCGATAGAACCACTCGACCTGCTTGTCCCGCCCATCCGGATTCGAGACAGGGTTGATCAGCACGACGAGATTCTCGCGGATGCGCCGAATCATCGGCTGCTCGGAGACCGCGAGCCGATAGGCCAGCTCCAGCACCGATTCCGTCGAGCCGGTCTCGTCGGAATGGAGCGCGGCGTTGAAGTAGTAGATCGGCCGCGCGGTCGCGACGATCTGCTCGGCGGTCTGCGGGTTCGTGCGGCGCGGGTCGGCGAGGGCAGCCGTCGCCGCTTTCAGCGCGTCGAGTTGCTGAATGCCCCGCTCGTCGGCGATCGCGAGCATCAGAATCTCGCGGCCCTCTTCGGAGTGTCCGATCGTGAATACTCGTACGCGCGGTGAGGCGCTCGCGAGCGCGCGGCAGTATGCGTATGCGGTGGCGGAGTTGACGAGCTCGCCGGGCGCGCCGGGAATCCGGTGGAGGAACGCGCGCGGCGACGGTACCGTTTCCGAGGCGGGCAGGTACGCGACCCAGGGCGAGAGGAAACGCGCTTCCGTGGTCGCGCGAGCGATCTCTTCGATGGAGCCGGGCTCGGCGGTGTCCGGCGCCGGCGAGACATCCGCCGCCCACGCCGCCGTGCATGCGCCCATCATCAGAAGCAGACCCTCAAGCGCAGTCTGCAGAACCCGTCGCATCGTCCGCATGCATCACCTCGACCGTCGCCGTGAGCGGGGCCAAGTCTACGCGTGTCGTGCGATCGGCCGCGAGGCGTGCGCTTGCGCGCCGGCGACCTTGGTACGGATTGGAGTGTCTACGACGCGAGCCGGTCGCGTACCGACGCGGTGATCTCGAGCGAACGCAAACGCGCGCGGTGATCGTAGAAGTGGCCCGCGATCATCAGCTCGTCGGGCTGGTGGCGCGCCAGGAACTCGCGCAAGCCTTGCTCCACTGTGTCCGCCGTGCCGACGAACGAGCAGGAGAGGGCGTGGAGCACGCCCGGCTTCTCTTCGGGCAGCCAGAAGCTCTCGATATCGTCGATCGGCGGCGGCACTTTGCCCGGCCGGCCCCGACGCAAATTCACGAACGCCTGCTGCAGCGAAGAGAAGTGGCGGCGGGCTTCGGCGCCCGTGTCCGCGGCGTACACGTTCACGGCGAGCATCGCGTAGGGGCGGTCGAGCTGCGCCGAAGGCCGGAAGGTCTCGCGATAGATCTTCAGTGCGCCCGTCATGTCCGCAGGCGCGAAGTGCGAGGCGAACGCGAACGGCAAGCCGAGATAGGCGGCGAGCTGGGCACTGTAGAGGCTCGAGCCCAGGAGCCAGATGGGTACATTCGAGCCTTCGCCCGGCACTGCATGGATGCGCTGGCCGGGCGATGCCGGCTCCAGATACGCCTGCAGCTCGCGAACATCGTCGGGAAATTGCTCGGCGCGAGCGTGCAGGTCGCGCCGGAGCGCGCGTGCGGTGTAGGGATCCGTGCCGGGCGCGCGACCGAT
The DNA here is from genome assembly GCA_035760965.1 of Steroidobacteraceae bacterium. Classification (GTDB taxonomy): domain Bacteria; phylum Pseudomonadota; class Gammaproteobacteria; order Steroidobacterales; family Steroidobacteraceae; genus JADGHX01. Next base: position 52,744 of record DASTRY010000044.1, read on the forward strand.
GCCGAGGTCGATGCGATCCGGGAAGAGCGCGGCGAGCGTGCCGAACTGCTCGGCGATGACGAGCGGGGCGTGATTCGGCAGCATGACGCCGCCCGAGCCGACGCGAATCTTCTGCGTGCCCCCGGCGACGTGGGCAATGACCACCGCCGTCGCGGCGCTCGCGATGCCGGCCATGCCGTGATGCTCGGCGAGCCAGAAGCGCTTGAACCCTAGCTTCTCGGCGTGCTGGGCGAGCTCACGCGAGTTGCGGAGCGCATCCGTTGCAGTAGCACCTTCGGCGATCGGCGCGAGATCGAGCACGGAGAAAGGAATCATGATGCGCGCAGCGTAGCAGAAGGTGTTCCGCAGCGAGTCCCACCGAAGGATGAGCGGTGCGTGCCTCGAAGGCCGAGGTCAGGCGCGCAGGCGGATGCTCGTGCCGAGGAGCTGTGCCCGATCCGCGCACGGGCCGACGAGGATCTCGAGCGTGCCCGGCTCGAACGCCGGCACGAGATCCGGCCCGAGGAAACTCAGCTCCGCAGCCTTGAATGACAGCTCGACGGTGCGCGTTTCCTGCGGTGGCACGGTCGCGCGAGCGAATCCCCTCAGCTCGAGCAACGGGCGCGCGACGCTCGCCACGGGATCGCGCGTGAAGAGGAACACCGTTTCATCGGCGGCGCGCGCGCCGGAGTTGGTCACGTCCACGCGGACGACGATCGTATCGGGCTGCGCGGCCGTCGCAGGCTCGGCGCGCAGATTCGAATACGTGCAGCGGCCGTAGGTGAGCCCATGTCCGAACGGGTACAGCGGCTCGTTCGGCACGTCGAGGAACTTGCTCGTGAAGTAGTCCTCCGTGCTCGGGGGCCGGCCGCTCGGTCGCTCGCCGAAGAAGATGGGGACCTGGCCCAGCGCGCGTGGCCACGTCACCGCGGTTCGCCCGCTCGGCGAGACGCGGCCGATCAGCACGTCCGCAATCGCATTGCCGGCTTCGCTGCCGAGAAACCACGCCGCGATCATTGCGTCCGCCTTTTCGTCGAGCCACGGCACGATGAGCGGGCGTCCGGAGAACAGAAGGACGATCAGCGGAATCTTCAGCGCGCAGGTCTTCGCGTACACGGCTTCCGCGAGCGCGCCTTGCTGGCCCGGCAGCTCCGGATAGGCGCGGCTCGCCGCCTCACCGCTCATGTTGTGCGCCTCACCGAGACAGAGCACGACCGCGTCCGCTCCCTCGCACAGATCGACGGCGTGCGGGATGCCGCCGCGATCCTCCCCGACGATCGCTACTCCTGCGGCATGACGGATGTTCGTGTTCGGCAGCGCGTTCCGGAGCCCCGCGAGCACGGTCACGTGCGGCCCCTCATAGCCCGCCGCGGCCCACGGGCCACACATCTCTGCCTGTGCATCGGCGAGAGGGCCGAGCACGCAGAGGCGAGGCACGGATGCGGCGAGCGGCAACGTATCGTTGCGGTTCTTCAGCATGACGAGCGAGCGCGCCGCGACGTCGCGCGCGAGCTGCCGTCGCCGCGCGAGGGCCTCGTCCGTCTCACGCCGGGCGCCTCGCCGATAGGGATCGTCGAAGAGGCCCAGCCGCTCCTTCAACCGCAGCACGCGGCGCACCGACTCGTCGATCTGCTCGATCGTCACGAGCCCGCGCTCGAGCGCGATCGGCAAGCCGCGGCGATACGCGTCGGACATCATGTCGATGTCGACACCTGCATTGAGCGCGAGCGCGGCCGCATCGACGAGATCGGCCGCGACCCCGTGCTTCAGCAACTCGCCGATGGCGTTGTAGTCGCTGATGAGCACGCCGTCGAAGCCCAGCTCACCGCGCAGATAGTCGCGGAGCAGGGGCCGATGCGCCGTCAGCGGAATGCCCGCGAGATCCGTGAAGGCCGGCATCACCGAAGCGACGCCCGCGTCCACCGCGGCGACGAACGCAGGCAAGTGGACCTCGCGCAGCGTTCGCTCGGAGATGTCGACCGACGCGTACTCGCGGCCAGCGGTCACCGCGCCATAGCCGCAGAAGTGCTTGGCGCAAGCCGCGACCGCACCGTCGGACGCAAGGTCGCTTCCTTGGAAGCCGCGCACCTTCGCGCGCGCAATCTGCGCCGCGAGCCAGGGGTCTTCGCCGGGCCCTTCGGCCATGCGTCCCCAGCGCGGATCGCGCGAGAGGTCGAGCATCGGCGCGAAGGTCAGCGCGAGCCCATCCGCCGCCGTTTCCATGGCGGCCTCCCGCGCCGTCGCCTCCCACACCGCCGGATCGAACACGCCGGCTTCCGCCAGCGGAATCGGGAAGAGCGTGCGATGGCCATGGATCACATCGAGCCCGATCAGGAGCGGGATGCGCAGCCGCGACTCCTCGACCGCGAGCCGCTGCATCTCGTGCGTCGGCCCCGCGCCGATCATGTTGAGGAGATTGCCGATGGTGCCTTCCTTGATGGCCTGCGTGGAATCGCCCGCGATCACGGGCCCCGTGACCGCGTAGCTCGATGCCGCCATCGTGAGCTGCCCGAGCTTCTCCGCGAGCGTCATGTCGGCCAGCAGTGAGTCGATCCGGCTCATCGAGCGGCGCTCCGCGTGTCGTGACACATTGAAAAAAGGCTACCATTTACCGCTTGCTGGATGTGGAGGATCGGGAGCTTGGCTAAATCGACGAGCGCCCCCGCGGCGAAGGCGCGGCGCAGGGCCCCGGTCGCGCCGCGACGTGCGCGGGGTACCGCTGCGCTACAGGCCAGCCCGGCCGCATTGGCGGCGCTGCCCGACGACGCGCTCATCGAGGCCGTGCAGCGGCAGACCTTCAAGTTCTTCTGGGAAGGGGCGCATCCCGTCAGCGGCCTCGCGCTGGACCGGTGCAAGGTGCGCGCGAATCCCCCGAACGACAAGGTGGCCGTGGGCGGCTCGGGGTTCGGGATCATGGCTCTCATCGTCGCAGTCGAACGCGGCTGGGTGACGCGCGAGGCGGCCGTCGAGCGGCTGCTGCGCATGCTCGAGACGCTGCTCGCGGCACGCTGCTATCACGGCGCATTTCCCCATTTCATGAACGGCGCGACGGGCGAGACGATCCCCTTCTGGCGCAAGGACGACGCCGGCGATCTCGTCGAAACCTCCTTCCTCTGCATGGGCTTGCTGTGCGCGCGCCAGTACTTCAAGCGCGACACGCCGTCCGAGCGCACGATCCAGTGGCAGACCTCGGTGCTCTGGGAAGAGGTGGAGTGGAATTGGTACACGCAGGGCGGCCGCGAAGTGCTGTACTGGCACTGGAGCCCCTACAACGGCTGGGCGATGGATCACGAGATTCGCGGCTGGAACGAATGTCTCGTGACGTACGTCCTGGCCGCCGCCTCGCCGCGCTACGCCATCGAGCCGCTCGCGTATCACAATGGGTTCGCCGCCGGGCGCGGCTTCCTGAACGGCAAGTCGTACTACGGCATCACGCTGCCGCTCGGCATGGAGTACGGCGGGCCGCTCTTCTTCACGCACTATTCGTTCCTCGGCCTCGATCCGCGCGGCTTGAAGGATCGCTACGCCGACTACTGGGACCTGAACGTGCGCCACGTGCGCATCAATCGCGCCCACTGCATCGCGAATCCGCGCAAGTACAAGGGCTACGGCGAAGCGTGCTGGGGCCTCACCGCGAGTGACGATCCGGACGGCTACATGCCGCACGCGCCGGACAACGACACCGGCACCATCGCGCCGACCGCCGCGCTGGCGAGCCTGCCGTACGCGCCGCAGGAGTCGCTGCAGGCCGCGCGCTATTTCCTCACACGGCACGAAGAGCGGGTGTGGGGCCGCTACGGTTTCGTCGATGCGTTCTGCGAGACGCGCAACTGGTATGCCGACAGCTATCTCGCGATCGATCAAGGCCCGATCGTCGTCATGATGGAGAACTACCGCACGGGTCTGCTCTGGAAGTTGTTCATGAGCGTGCCGGAAGTGCGCACCGGGTTGCGTCGCCTCGGCTTCACGAGCCCGCATCTGAGCACGTGATGGAATCCTTCGAGGGCTGGGTCGAACGCGAATATCGCCGTGCGGCCGGCGCGATGCTGAAGAGCATCTCGGCGGTGGACCTCGTGAAGGTGCGCCCCGGCTTCGGGCAGACGATCCGGCCGCGCAAGGGCTCGATCGTCGCCTCCCCGGTGCTCGCCTCGTGGGACCCCGATCCGGACTATTTCTTCCACTGGTATCGCGATTCCGCGGTCGTGATGGACGCCTTGCGGCTGCTGCACGCGGACGGCACGGTCGGATCGGAAGCGCTGACCCACTTGCGCGACTTCGTGAGCTTCAGCCGTTCCTTGCGTACGCTCCACGGCGGTGAGCTCGTCGCCTCGCCCGCCTGGCGCGCAAGTGTCGGCGAGAGCTTCACGCAGTATTGCCGTGACGACGCCGAGCTTGCGCTGATCCACGGCGATTCGGTGCTGGCGGACACGCGCGTGAATCCCGACGGCACGCTGGACATCACCAAGTGGACGCGCCCGCAGTTCGATGGGCCGCCCTTGCGTGCGCTCGCAGTGCTGCGATGGGCGCGCAGTGTGCCCTTCGATGCGGAGCTCGATGCAGCGGCGCTGGACCTGATCGGCGCCGATCTCGCGTTCACGCTGAAGCATTGGCGCGAGCCGTCGTTCGACATCTGGGAAGAGGAGCGTGCGCGGCACTACTACACGCTCGCCGTGTCGGCTGCCGCGCTGAGCGAAGGAGCCGAGTGGCTCGAGAGTCGAGGCGATCCCGCGCAAGCGCAGACGTGTCGCGCGGCGAGCGCGGAGATCCGAAGCGCGCTCGATGAATTCTGGCTGCCAGACGAAGGCTACTACCGCTCGCGACTCTTGCCCTCGGGCGAGCGTTCGCCGAAGGATCTGGATATTGCCGTCGTTCTCGCTGCGATCCACGCGGATAGCGGCGGCGACAGACACAGCCCGCGCGATCCGCGTATGCATGCCACACTGGAGCGCCTCGCCGAGCTGTTCGACGCGGAGTACGCCATCAATCACAACCGCCCACCCGAGCGGGGTCCTGCCATGGGGCGCTACGCGGGCGACCGGTATTTCTCCGGGGGCGCGTACTACTTCGCGACGCTCGGCGCGGCGGAGCTGTGCTATCGCGCGGCCGCGGGATTTTCCGCCGCAGCGGGCGGTCCACCCGCCATGAATCGCGACACCGCACGCGAATGGTTCACAAAAGGAGAGGCCTACCTCGCAACCGTGCGCGCCTTCACTCCCGCCAGCGGCGAATTGTCGGAACAATTCGATCAGCGCACGGGTGCACAAACGTCAGCGAAGCAGCTGGCGTGGAGCTATGCCGCCTTCATCTCGTGCCTCACGGCGCGGCGGGCGGCAGCGGGAGTCTGATGACCGATCGCGACAACGACAGCGAGCCGCAGGTGCAGACCGACGAGGCGGCGGACCAGGACCATACCGGGCTGCGCAAGCAGCTCGGCATGATGCTCGGCGCCGCGTATCGGTCGCGCACCGGCAAGCTCGTCATCGCGCTGGCCATCGCGATCTTCCTGGTCATCGTCGTGACCGCGTACGGCCAGATCCGCCTCAACAGCTGGAACAAGCCCTTCTACGACGCTCTGTCCCGCCGCGACCTGCACGACTTCCTCGTCCAGCTCGGCGTGTTCTTCATCATCGCGGGCTCGCTGCTGGTGCTCAACGTGTTGCAGCGCTGGCTCGTCGAGACCACGAAGTACAAGCTGCGCGAAGGGCTCGTTGGTGATCTGATCGGCCAATGGATGCAGCCGCGGCGCGCATTCTGGCTCGCCAACGCCGGGCCCATCGGCGTGAACCCCGATCAGCGCATGCACGAGGACGCACGCAAGCTCTGCGATCTCTCCACGGACCTCGGCGTCGGCCTGCTGCAAGCGACGATTCTGTTCTTCACGTTCGCCGGCGTACTGTGGGTGCTGTCGAACGATTTCTCCTTCCGCATCGGCGACACCGATTACGCGGTGCCCGGCTTCATGCTGTGGGCGGCGATTCTCTACGCCGTGCTCGGCTCGCTCCTGAGCTACTGGGTGGGGCGCAGCCTCATCCACCGCAACGAGGAGCGTTACGCGCGCGAGGCGGACCTGCGCTTCTCGCTCGTTCGCATCAACGAGCACCTCGACGGCATCTCGCTCGCCGGTGGCGAGGCGGACGAGAAGCGCCGCGTCGAGATGCACCTCGCGAACGTGCTCGGCGCGACGCGCCGGCTCACTTCGGGCCTGACCAATCTCACCTGGGTCACGGCGGGGTTCGGCTGGATCACGAACGTGGCGCCGACGCTCGTGGCCGCGCCGCTGTATTTCACCGGCAAGATCTCGTTCGGCGGTCTGATGATGGCCGCCGCCGCGTTCACTCAGGCGCAAGGCTCGCTGCGCTGGTTCGTCGACAACTTCCCCGTGATTGCCGACTGGCGCGCGACGCTGCTGCGCGTTGCGAGCTTCCGCCACGCGCTCGTCAATGCGGACGTGCAGCGGGACTTCGAAAGCCGCATCCAGTACGCCGAGGGCGAGCCCGGCGTCATGACGATCGAGGATCTCGAGATCATCTCCTCGACCGGCTGGGAGACCTTGCGCGAGCGCAAGGTCGCCGTGCGCGCCGGCGAACGCGTGCTCATCGTCGGTGCACCCGGCACCAGCAAGACGACGCTGTTTCGCGCGCTCGCGGGCCTCTGGCCCTGGGGCAAGGGCCGCATCACGCGCCCGAAAGACGAGCAGATCGCATACTTGCCGCGCGGTACGCCGTATCTGCCACGCGGCACGCTGCGTGAAGTGCTCGCCTATCCGCTCAAAGTGGAGAGCTTCGATGCGAGCGCTTTTGCGCACGCCCTGACACGACTCGGGCTCGAACGTCTCGTGCCGATGCTCGAGGAAACGCGCCGCTGGGACCGCGACCTGAGTCAAGACGAGCAGCTCGCGCTCGCATTCGCCCGCATGGTGCTGCAGCAGCCGCCCTGGGTGCTGATCGACGACATGTTCGGCTCGCTCGACGACGAGGGCCTCGAGCGCGTGACGGACGTGTTCGCGAATGAGCTCGTGCGCACGAGCCTCATCCACATCGGCAAGGCCGCGCAAGCGCACCACCCCATCTTCACCCGCGTTCTTCACCTGATAAAAGTCCCCTCGAGGGGCGCCGCCAGCCGCGACAAGACGGCCGCGACGCCGCTCGGGAAAGAAACAAAGATCGGCTCGCAGTGATGCCTTCGGCGAAATCGTTCGTCCTGTTCGTGCTGCTTGCGCTGGCACCGTTCACCGTGCTTGCGCAGGACCTGGAGTTTCATCCGCCGCAGAGCGCGACGGACCCGAACCTCCCCAAAGTGATGCGCGATCTCGCCGGGCGCGTGCTGCCCGTCTATCAGGACAGCGATCAGGATCGGTTCCTGACCAATCTCTCGGCGCTGCAGCTCGTCGCCGGTGACTATCCGTCCGCCGCCGCCACGCGGCAGGCGCTGCGCGACCGGCGCGGCGGGCGGTTCGGCGGCGGCCGCACGGCGCTCTACGACATCTACGCGCGGGCCCGCGCGATCGAGCGCGCGCAGAAGATCCCCTTCGCCCAGGCGTACACGCAGGCGTATCGCGAGATCGTGCCGCGGCTGAACGACTTCGACGAGTTTCAGCTCACGAAGTGGTTCGGCGTGCCGCTCGAGACGCTGCAAGAGAACCTGCAACGAGCGCTGGATCAGCACCGCGCGAAGGGCAGCGTTACCGTGCAGCAGGCGATCGATCTCGTCTGGACGTATCTCGCGTTCGAAGCGTTCCGCAATTTCGGGCCGCTCGTGCCGGAGCTCGATGCGCAGGAGGATCGGCGCCGCTACACGACCGAAGAGAACGTGCCGATCGAGACGCCGGACGGCGCGACGCTGTCGGCGACGATCGTGCGTGCGAAGAGCGCGAAGCCGCTGCCCGCATTGATCGAGTTTTCGCTGTACGTGTCGCAGAACGACGCGCGGGAGAGCGCGGCACGCGGCTATGTCGGCGTCGTTGCCTACGCTCGCGGGGTGTACGGCAGCAAGGACAAGCCGATGCTGTTCGAGCACGACGGCGAGGATGCGCGCGCCGTCATCAAGTGGGTGTCGGAGCAGTCGTGGAGCGACGGGCGCGTCGCGATCTATGGCAGCAATTACAGCGGCTTCGTGGCGTGGGCCGCGGCGAAAAAGCTGCCCTCGGCCCTGAAGGCCATTGCGACCACCGATCCCCTCGCGCCCGGCATCGACGTGCCGATGACAGGCAACATCTTCCGCAACTCCGCCTATCGCTGGGCCTTCCAGGTCACGAACCCGGGGAGCGGCGACGAGCGGCTCAACAGCGATGAAGCCTGGCGCGCGTTCCAGCGCGACTGGTACAAGAGCGGCCGGCGCTACCGCGAGTTCGCCGGCATGTTCGGCAGCCACAGCCAGCTCTTCCGCCGTTGGCTCGGTCACCCGAGCTACGACTCGTTCTGGCAGCGGATGATCCCGTTTCGCGAGCAATTCGCGCACATCGACATCCCTGTGCTGACGACCACCGGCTACTACGCAGACGGCGAGGTGGGCGCGCTCTACTACTTCTCGCAGCACTTGCGCTACGACCCGCACGCGAATCACACCCTGCTCATCGGACCGTACGACGAGGGAGTCATGCGACGCGGCGTGTCGCCGACGCTGCGGGGGTACACGCTGGACCCGGTGGCGAACGTCGACCTGCACGAGCTGCGCTATCAGTGGCTCGACTTCGTGCTGAAACAGGCGAAGGCGCCGGCGCTGCTGAAGGACCGCGTGAACTATCAGCTGATGGGTGCGAACGAGTGGCGGCACGTGCCGTCGATCGACGCGATGTCGAACGGCACCCTGCGGTACTACCTCGAAGAGGATCCGGCGAGCGATCGCAACCGGCTCGTGACGAAGAAGGTGTCCGATAAGGACTTCCTGCCGCAGACGTTCGACCTCGCCGATCGCACCGACGCGGACTGGACGCCGCCAACGGAGATCGTGACGCGCGCGATAAAGCCGCACAACGGCGAGATGTTCGTGAGCGAGCCGATGTCGCAGCCGACGGAGCTGAGCGGGCTCCTGACCGGCCGTCTCGATTTCACCGTGAACAAGATGGACATGGACCTGTACGTGCAGCTGTACGAGCAGCTCCCGAGCGGCGAGTACGTCAAGCTGTGCGACGACTACGAATTTCGCGCCAGCTACGTCAAGGATCGGACGCGGAGGCACCTGCTGCGTGCCGGGGTGCGACAGCAGCTCTCGTTCAAGAGCGAGCGGCTGACGGCGCGCCGATTGCAGGCCGGCAGCCGCATCGTGATCGTGCTCGGCATCGTCAAGCGGCCGGATCGGCAGATCAACTACGGCACGGGCGACGATGTGAGCGAGGAATCCATCGAGGATGCGCGTGTGCCGGTGAAGATCCGCTGGTACGGCAGCAGCTACATCGACGTGCCGATCCGCCGCTGACCGCGCGATGCGGCGGCGCTACTGACTGACCAGTCGCATGAGCTGACCGGTGAGCCATCCGCCGTAGGTGCCGAGCGCGTACCCGAGCACTGCGAGCAGCACGCCCACCGGCGCGAGCGCTGGATGAAAGGCCGCGGCCACGATGGGAGCGCTTGCCGGCCCGCCGATGTTGGCCTGACTACCCACTGCGAGAAAGAAGGACGGTGCTCTCAGCACCCGCGCGACGACAATCAGCAGCACGGCGTGAAATGCGATCCACGTGAACCCGATGCCGAACAGCGTCGGATTCGTCAGCAGCGCGCGCACGTTCATCTGCATGCCGATCGTCGCGATCATCACGTAGAGCAACGCCGTGCCGATCTTGGATGCGCCGGCGCCTTCCAGATTGCGCGCAGGGGTGAACGAGAGGACGAGACCGAACGTCGTCGCGAGCACGACGATCCAGAAGAAATCGCTCGCGAGCGACAGGCGCTCCGCCCACTGCGCACCCTTGAAGACCGCCGCGAGCGGCACGCCGAGCGCATGCGCCAGGCCGGTGGCGCCGAAGGCGAGCCCCAGAATGAACATCAGCTCCGCGAGGCTCGGAATGCGCGCGTGCTCCTTGCGAAAGCGTTCCATGCGCTCCGCGAGCGTCGCGATCGCGCTGCTGTCGGCGCCGAGCCGCGCGTCAATGGCGCGGTGCTTGGCCGCCATCCACAGGAGCACGGCCATCCACAGGTACGAGATCAGCACGTCCACGGCGACCATCACGCCGAACACGTTGGCGTCGATGTGGAAGACTTCCTTCATCGCGGCCTGGTTCGCGGCGCCGCCGATCCAGCTGCCGGCGATCGCCGTCATGCCGCGCCAGAGCTCCGCGTCGACGGTCTGCGGCGCGATCAGCTTCCAGATGAGAAGCGCGACGGGACCGCCGAGCACCACACCGAGGCTCGCCGTGAGAAACAGCGCGAGTGCCTTGGGACCGAGTCGCAGTGTCGCGGGCAAATCCGTTGCGAGCGTCAGCAGCACGAGAATCGCGGGCAAGAGGTAGCGCGAGGAAACGAAGTAGAGCTGCGAATGCTCGCCGTCGATGAGGCCGAACGTGTTGTAGAGCGCCGGCACGAAATAGCAGAGGAGGAGGGCCGGCACGTAGCGATAGAACCGCTGCCAGAAAGGATGCGCCGACTGCGTGGTCCAGAAGATGACGCCGAGGGTTGCGAGCAGCAGCCCCAGCAGAACCGCGTCGTTCTTGATCACTAGCTGTCGGCTCCCGGCAGGAAGAGGCGCGCGATGGCCAGCGCGGTTCGGTACGGCTCCGGCTCGTTGCGATTGGTCAGCACGATCACGGTCATGTGCCGCTGGGGATAGCGCACGATGACGTTGCGGAAGCCCAGCGTCTCGCCCGAATGCCAGAGCGTCTCGCCGGTAATGCGCCAGCCGAACCCGTAGGCGACGCTCGGGTTGTCGGTGCGCGTCGCCGGCGCGAAGGCCTGGGCGAGAGACGCTTTGTGCAGCAGGCGCTCGTCGTACAGCGCCGCGTCCCACTTCGCGAGGTCGTCGATGGAGGAGTAGATCCCGCCGTCGCCCAGCACCGCGCTGGTGGAGCTCTGATCCGTGCGACGCCACTCGCTGCCGTTCTGGCTATAGCCGAACGCGCGAGTCGCCACGGTCGAAACCCCTTCCTCGAAGGCCACCGTGTCCTTCATGCCGAGGGGCTCGAACATGTGCTCGCGCAGGAAGGTGGCGAAGCGTTGGGCGGACGCTTTCTCCACGATGAGCGCGAGCAGCGCGTAGCCCGTATTGCTGTAGCGATAGCTCGTGCCGGGCGCGAAGTACGTCCGGTCCTGCTTTTCGAGGATGCGCAGGACGTCGGCGTCGTGGACCTGCGGTGCTGCGTCGGCAACGAAATCTTCGTAGTCGATCAGTCCCCCGGTGTGCGTCAGCAGGTGTCGGATCGTGACGGCTTGGGCCGCGGGTGGCAGCGTCGGCAGCCACGTGCGGATCGATTCATCGAGGCGCAACTTGCCCGCTTCGGCGAGCAGCAGGATGGACGCGGCAGTGAACTGCTTCGTCATCGAGGCGAGTCGATAGTTCGTCGCCGGTGTCGCGGGGATGTGATCCTCGAGATTTGCCAGACCGTACGAGCGGCGCACGATCGGCTTGCCGTCTCGCAGGACGAGCACCGAAGCGCCCGGGACGTTGCCCGTGTAGTCGCGCATGAGCGCGTCGATGCGCGAGAGCACCTCGCGCTCACTGAGCCGCGCGATCTCGGGCTGGGGCTTGCAGCTGCCGATGCGCGTGAAGTGCAGGTCTTCGTAGTCGGAGCTGAAATCGGCGTCGGGGTCGGTCTTCGCGAGCGTCAGCGTGATGGGCTTGCCCGCATGGAAGGTGAGCCAGGGTTCGACGTCGACACTTTCGTCTTCCCAATCGACCAGATAGCGATCGCCGACGCGCATGACGTCGCCCGTCATCAGCGGCGATTTGGCGGAACTGAACCGCACGTGACCGCCGCGCTCGCAGATCGAGACGGCGCCAAACCACGGATCGCGATACTCGCCGAGCCACTGCGCCAGCGCGGCAGGCGAGGCGAGCTCGCGCGGTGAGGTGGACACGGTGCTTGCGGTCTGCGTCTTCGCTGCATGCTCCTGTTCGAGCTGCTCGATGTACCAGCCGACTGGCGGCGCCTTACCCGGCGCGGTGAACTGCTCGACCAGCGCTTGATTCAGCACCAGGCGGGCGTCCGATCCCTCGCCGTTCATCAGGAACACGAAGCCCGCCTTCTTTTCGGGCAGCAGCGTGAGGGCCGAGTACATGCCGGAGAGTGTGCCCGTGTGCGCGACGCGCAGCACGCCGTCGACATCGGAGAGCCGCCACCCGTAGCCGTATGCGGAGAAATGGCCGTGATCCCAGCGCCGCTGGCGATCGGAAAGCGGCATCGGCGTGTAGGGAGTCCAGAGCGCATCGCGCTGAGCGGCGCTCAGCCATGGGCGATCCTTTCCCGGCGGCGTGACGTTCGGATCGAGCCACATGCGTGCCCACGTCAGCATGTCGTTCAGGCTGCAGCGAACGCCGCCGGCAGCGGCCGACGTGATGGCCGGGATCACCGCGTCGTCGCGTCTCAACACGACATTGCGATCGCCCTCCCACATGTGCGGCTGGGCGACGTTGCCCACCTCGTCGCGACGCCATTCGCCGACCTGGCAGCGCGTGAGTCCGACCGGCTCGAACAGCTCGCGACGCACAAGTTGCTCGTACGGCATCCCAGCTGCCGCCGCAGCCACTTCGCCGGCGACGATGTACAGCAGATTGTCGTAGTCGTAGTGCGAGCGAAAGCTGCTCTTGGGTTTCAGATATTGCAGGCCGGCGATGACATCCGCTCGCGTGAACAGGTTCGGCTCCGGCCACAACATCAGATCGCCGGCGCCTTCGGGCAGCCCGCTGTTGTGAACGAGCAGGTCGCGGACCTGCATCTCGCGCGTGACCCACGGGTCGCTCATGCGAAAGTCGGGCAGGTATTTCGTGACCGGATCGGTCCACGCGAGCTTGCCCGCATCGACGAGTCGCGCCAGCACGCCCGTCGTCATCGCCTTCGTGTTCGAAGCGATCTTGAACAGCGTATCCCGTGTGATCGGTTGACCGCCGCCGGCGACGAGCTCGCCCGCCGTGCGCGTATAGGTCACCTTGCCATCTTCGATGACGCCGAGCGCCAGGCCGGGCAGGTGATAGTGCGTCATCACTGCATCGAAGATCGCGTCGAACGCCGGCTTTCGGGCGACCGCGGGCGCTTGCGCGGCGAGCTCCACTTCGTGCCACACGCGCAGCAGATTGCCGCTCCAGAGTTGCGCGATCTGCGCATCCGTGAAGCCTCGTTTCCGCAGCCCCGCGGTGACGTTCCGCGTCTCGCTGGCGTCGTTCCATCCTTGAATACCGCCGCCGCCGTCGAAGTCGGACGCGATGCCGACGTGATCGATGCCGGCCACCGCGACGGCGTGCTGGATGTGGTCGAGATAGTCGTCGAGCGTCGCGAGCGGATACTCCCGGTCGAGGCGCTTCATGCCTTCCTGATAGGCCGGCAGGTACTCGTGCTTGGCGCTGTCGAACTCGCTATCACCGGCTTGGCGCGCGATCGCGTTTTCCAGCGCTTTCTCGGCGGCGTCGCGGGCCGGGTCGAGCTTCAGGAAGCCGGTGTACGCGACCATCTGGATCACGCCGCCCTTGGCCGCAATCGCGCGCATCAGATCGTCGGGCAGGTTGCGCGCATGATTCGTAAGCGCGCGTGCGGAGGAGTGGGACGCGATGATCGGCGCGCTGGACACCCGCAACACGTCGCGCACGCACGCATCCGACGAGTGCGAGACGTCCACCATCATGCCGAGCGCATTCGCGCGTCGGACCACCGATTCGCCGAACGCGCTGAGTCCCACGTCCGGCGGTGCCGGCTTGTCGCCGAGCTCCTCGATCGTGCCGGAGCTCGTGCAGATGTCGTTGTGTCCCGTGTGCGTGAGGCCGATATAGCGCGCGCCGCGTGCGTAGAGCGCATCGAGGCGCGCGAGGTCCTTGCCGATGACGAAGCCGTTCTCGATGCCCATCATCGCGGAGAGCCGGCCTGCCGCGTGATTCGCGCGCACCTCGTCGGGCGTGCTCGCAAGCCGGATGCGATCGGGATACTTCGCGACCATCCGCTCGATGGCCGACACCTTCCGTTCGGCCGCCGCGAACGCCTTTTCGTAGCCCTCGGGCGTGCGCGGACCCTGCTCGACGAAGATGACGAAGAACGCGGCGTCGAGCCCGCCGCGTCGCATCTTCGGCAGATCGACCTTGAGCTCCGTGTCCGTGCCCGGGTCGAAGCGCGCCTCGCGCATGTACGTGCGCGGAATGTCGACGTGCGTATCGAGCGTGAGCGGGCGTGGGGCGACGCACGCCGTCGTGCTCAGAGCGAGCACGACGGCGGCCGGAGCGAGCGGGTTCCTCAGAATTTCACCTGCAACGTGAGCTGACCGTAGCGCGGCGTCGAGTACGTGATCGGCACGCCGTACGTGTCGCTCCGGAAGCCCGGGACCGTCGAATCGAGCTGCTCATCGACCTCGAGCGCGCGCTCCTGATTCAGCAGATTGTAAACCGCGAGCTTCACTTGTACCGCGGCCGATCTGAAGACGTGCTGCCAGGTGACGTTGGCATCGATGTTGTAGGTCCACGGCGTGCGGCCGCCCGAGCCGCGCTTGAAGAGCTGGTAGACCGCATCCGTCGACGAATCGCAGTTGGCCGTGCAGATGAAGAAGCTGTGATACGTCGTGTCGTCGAACGGGTTCGCTTCGCCGAAGGCGCTGATTGGCCGGCCGGACTGCAGGTCCATGGTGAGGCCGACGCGCCAGTCGCTGAGAAAGCCGTACGAGCCGCGCAGCTTGAACTGGTGGCGATGGTCGTTCGGCAAGTAGCCGATGGCCCCGTAGTTCACGAACGGATCGTCGAAGTTCTCCGTGCGGCCGGTATCGCCGAACCCCGTGTCGGTGTTGACGGGACCTTCGGTGTTGCCGCGGCTGAAGGCGAGCGTGTAAGCCGCATTCAGCGACCACTTCCCATCCCACGCGCGATCGATCTGGAGCTCGAGCGCCTTGTAGTCGCGGCGCGGCTTGGGAAAGCCCATGTCGCCGACGTAGTTGCCGTCGGCATCGTAGAGCGCCCAGCCCGCGCGAGCGGTGTCGACGGTGACGAACGCGTCGTTCACGCCGTCGCAGTCGGTGTCGGAGAAGACCGTGACGTTCTTGCCCGGATTGGCCATGACGAAGCCCTGATAGACAGGCTCGCCGCCGCACATGACGCCCGTCGAGCTGATCTCCATGTCGTCGATGGCGTTGTGCAGCTTGCGATAGGTGCCGCGCAGACCCCACGACCACTTCTCGTCGATCATGGTCTGGAAACCGAGGATCAGCTCGTCCTGGAAGACCGGATCCATGTCCTTGTCGACTTCGCCGCGCAGGTCGCCGACCGTGCCGTCGCCCTGCGAGGTGTCCACGCCGCCGACTTGCGGGCCGAGGATGGGCCGCTGCTTCGTCACGCCGTTGTACGTGAAGCTCTCGAAGCCGTTGAACACGTACCACGTACGCGCGTCGAGGAAGCCGCCGGCCTGCTTGATGTTGATGACGTTCGCCACGGGCAGAAAGTAGCGCCCGGCGTTGCCGAAGAGCTTCGTGCGGCCATCGCCCTTCATGTCGAACGAGAAGCCGAAGCGCGGCGCCAGCATGTTGTCCATCTTGATGTAGGAGTCGCCGTCGGAGTTTCTGTTGTCGAACGCTTCGAGGCGCAGGCCCGCATTCAGCACGAGGCGCGGCGTGATCGACCAGTTGTCCTCCAAGTAGTACGCGGAGTTGATCGTCTCGAACGTGCCGTTCACCTCGTTCTGACGGGTGCGGACGAACTCGGTGACGCCCGCGGGGCGCGGCGCGCCGTTCTCGAGGGTCGGCGCGACCACGCGGCGCACCTCGTAGAGCAGACGATCCGGCCCGGGATAGTACTGGCTGTGGTCCGACGTGTTGTTCTCGTGATCGAGCCCGAAGCGCACCTGATGCTGCCCGAGGCTCCACTCGAAATCGAGACGGGCCTCCTTGCGGGTGTCCTCGCGTGCCGTGATCGAGGACGTGGTGGTGCACCCGATGTCGACCGCGCTGGCGCCGCGCAGGTCGCGGATGCGATTGCACTGGAGATCGTTCTGCCCGTAGTTCGAGGCCTGGCGCTGGTTCTCGCCGTACAGCACCTTGCCGGACAGCGAGCTCGTCAGATACGCCGTGTAGGTGGCGGCCCAGTTGCGGCCGCCGCTCTTGGAGAAGGTGGTGTTCAGTTGCTGCTGGCGCTCGCCGGTCGTCGAATCGAATCCATACACGTCGGTCGTCTGCGTGTTCTTGTCCGAGAAGGCGAGCAGCTCGAGCAGATTGCGGTCGTTGATCTGCCAGTCGACCTTGGCGCCGTAGAAGCCGTCGTCCGAGGCCGCGTCGAAGAAATTGTTGCCCGCATCGTCCGTGTTCACCGGACGATAGTCGCGGAACTCGTACAGCGCGAAGAAGAACAGCTTGTCGCGGATGATCGGCCCGGACGCATAGACGTCGTAATTGCCGCGGTTGTACTTGTCGTGGCTGCCGTACACGCCGGGGAAATCCGACTTGCGAGTCTGCAGGAAGTCCGGCTCCCACGTGATCTCGCTGCCGAACTCGAATTCGTTGGTGCCGGAGCGGGTGACGGCGTTGATGACGCCGCCGGTCGTGCGGCCGAACTCCACCGAGTAGCCGCCGGTCTTGACCTGAAATTCCTTGTAGAACGCATACGGGACGGTGGATGCGCCGATGCGGTTGTAGAAGTCGGTGACGTTCAGGCCGTTGATGTAGATCGTGTTCTCCGCGACCGACGAGCCGCCGAAGGAGAGTCCCGAAGTGCCGCCGAACGTGTGCCCCTTGCTGATCCCCGGCGCGAGCAGCGCGACGGAGAGCAAGTTGCGCTCGACGGGGAGCCGTTCGAGCTCATCGCGCGAGACGTTCGTCGCGATCTCGGTCGACTTCACATCGACCGCGGTGATGATGCGCGAGCCGACGACGTTGACCACGTCCAGGGTTTCGGCGAGCGCGAGATCGGCCGTGGTCGCGGCGCCCAGACTGACCGTCACCGCGTTCAGGCTGCCGAGGCTCTTGCCGTCCTTCGTCGCCTCGACTTCATACGTGCCGACCGGCAGATAGGGAAAGCGATAGAACCCGTCCGCATCCGCTTTCACCGTGCGCGTGAATCCCGTCGCCGGATTGCGCACGACGACCTCGGCGCCGCTCACCGCTTGGCGGTTCTCCGACGTCACATGGCCGATGAGCGAGCCGTCCCCGCTCGCGGCGTAGGCGGTCGTGGCGCCGGCCAGCGCGAGCAGGATGGCCGCGCGCATGAGTGTGTTCTTCTTCATAGCATCCTCCCCGAAAATTCGCCGTCACCGTTGGGTGGCGAGCACGTGCGCCTCGAAGTCGTAATCCCACTGATCGAAATAGAGATTGCCGCCGCGCCACTCGACCTCGCCGCGCTGCGAGTCGACGGTCTCGGAGCGGAAGTGCCGTTTGGCCGGCACGAGCGGCTGGCTGTAGTCGTCGTTGAACGCGATCCGATAGGCGTCGAGACCGCCGAGATAGAAGCCGTCGAGCTGCGCATCGCCCGAGTCCAGGCGGCCGAAGGTCACGTCCATCGGCACCCAGCCGTACGGAGCGAGGTACAGCCAGCCCCAGTCGTGCATGTTGTTGTAGTCGCCGTCGGAGTAGACCCAGCCCGACTGCCAGCGCGCCGGAATGCCGTTCAACCGCAGCAAGGTCATCAGCAGCAGCGTTTGCTGCCCGCAATCCGCGTGGCCCGCGTGCAGGGCGTAGTCGCTGATGTTGGTGATCGTCGAATACTCGCGCGCGCCGGCCCACGGGATGCGGTCGACTGCCGCGAACAACTTCTGCGCGATCCGGTACGGATTCTTTTCATCGCCGACGATCTCGCGCGAGAACCGACGGATGTCGTCCGTGAAGACGATGTGCGGCGGGCGCTCGGCGACATACTTGGCGAGCGCAGGTGTCGCCGGCGCCGGAACCACCTTGTCAGGGTCGATGGGGTTGTACTGTGCGAAGACCGTGAGCTCGTAGGTGATCGAGAACTTCGTGGGCTTGCCTGCTACGGCCGGCTGCTCGAGATAGACGGTGCGCTGAAGCGCGCTCTCGGGCGCAAGCGTGTGCTGGCGCGGCGTGCTCTCGATCAGACGCACGTTCTCTTGCTGTCCCGGCAGCGCGCGCGGAAACGGCAGCCATGCGCGCAGCGTTTCGCCGGCCGGCGCTGCGTCGGGGTTCACCGTGATCGAGTACGTCACCCGGACATGGCGGGGCGCGACGCTGTGCTTGCCCGTCGCCAAGGCTTGCTCGCGCACCTCGCGGTGATGCGCGTTCGCCCGCTCCATCGGCCCGTCGGTCCATGCGGGCGTCGAGCTGTTACGGCGTGCCAGCGCCGCGGGACTGAGATGAAAGAGATTCGAGGGTGCGCGCTTGAAGTAGAGCGTGCGTCCGTCGATGACCTCGTGCTCGAGAAGGCCCGCAGCGTCCCAGGCGGCAAATTCGGCGGGGGTGAGATCCGGAATCTGCCGCCTGAGACGTGCCTGTGCGTCGGCCGCCGTCAGGGTGAAATCGAGCCGGATGCGTCGCATGCGCTCGCGCTCGAATGCGAGCTGCTCGCGCTGTCCTGCGGAAAGAGAGGGTGTCGCGAGAGCGGCGGCGATGCGGGCTTCGGCATTTGCGAAGTGGCCGGAATCGATCAGCGCGCGCACCTCGGTGAGCGGATCGGAGGCAGCCGTCGAGCCGGCGCCACATACGGCGGCAGGGCCGCCGAGGAACACTGCGATCAGTGCTGCTCGAAGCTCCCCGCGAAGCGATGACGGTCTGGAAACTTGCGCGTCTTTCACGGTGCACACGCCGCCTTGGTCGCTGCTGTGTAACATGGCGGGGATAGGCCGTCAATAATTTATTCTTGCATTGTCTCGTCAAGGAAGAGACTATTCTGAGTCAGATGAGGCGACCGCAACACATCTCTATTACCGGCGTGCTGGCGCTCGTCGTCCTGGCCGCCTGCGTTTCGCCCCCGCAGCCCCCGCCGATTCCGCCGAGCGCAGTGATCGGGGTGCGCGACGCCCAACTGACTCCCGACTACTGGATCGCGCGGGACGCGAATTCGCGGCGCATCGTGCTCGACGCGGAAGCCATCGCCGCGCAAAACGCACGGCTGCGCGAGCTCGACCCATCGGTACACGACCTGGAGAATTTGCCGCAGATGCTTGCGGGCGCGGATGTGAAGCAGTGGATCGAGACGCTTTCGTCCCGTCCCGACAAGACGTTGTACGACGACCAGGGCCGCGCGCTCTCCGCCTCGATGCTCGATGCGCTCATGAATAGCATTGCGCTCGACGCGGTGCCGCCCACGCAGCCCACGCGCTATGGGCTCGTGGTGAGGCGCGCCGATCTGCGCACCTTTCCCACGCTCATGCGCGTCTTCGATTCGCGCGACAGCACCGACATCGATCGTTTTCAGGAGAGCGCGCTTTTCCCCGGCACTCCCGTCGCCATCGTGCACGAGAGCCGTGATCGGCACTGGTGGTTCGTCGTGAGCCCGCTGTACTCGGCGTGGATCGAGAAGAGCTTCGTCGCCGAGGGCAGCGCGGAGCAGGTGCTCGAATACACGCGCCGCAAGCCGTACCTCGTCGTCACCGGCCCGACCGTGAAGACGGTGTTCACACCCGAGCGGCCGGAAGTTTCCGAGCTGCAGCTCGACATGGGTGTGCGCGTGCCGGTGCTCGCCGACTGGCCGCCGAGCAAGCTCGTCAACGGCCAGCACCCGTACACCGCGCACGTCATCGAGTTGCCCACGCGCGCGGCGGATGGCTCGCTGCGATTCGCGCCGGCACTGCTCCCGAAAACGGCGGATACCGCGAGCGACTACTTGCCGCTCAGCCAGGCGAACGTCGTGCGGCAGGGCTTCAAATTCCTCGGCGAACGCTACGGCTGGGGCCACTCTTACAACGCGCGCGACTGCAGCGGCTTCGTGTCCGAGGTGTATCGCAGCTTCGGTGTGCAGCTCCCGCGGAATACGCGCGATCAGGCCACGAGCCCCGCGCTGAACCGCATCGTCTTCACGAGCGCCGACGATCATGCGCGGCGGGTCGCCGTGTTGCGCGAGCTGGATGTCGGCGACCTCATCTATATTCCCGGTCACGTCATGATGGTGATCGGTCACGACGACGGCATGCCCTACGTGATCCACGACACGACCGGCATCAGCTACCGCGACGGCACGGGCAGCGTGCGGCGCGTGGCGCTGAACGGCGTTTCGGTGACGCCGCTCAGCCCGCTGCTGCTCGGGAAGGATCAGCCGCTCGTCGACCGCATCACCAGCATTCTGCGTGTCCGCCGCTAGAGGCCGCGAGAGAACGACATGAAAATAACGGACATTCGCTTCGGCATGCTGCGCGTGCCCCTGAAGACGCCCTTCAAGACGGCGCTGCGCACGGTCGACACGATCGAGGACATCGTCGTGACCGTGCACACCGATACGGGCCACGTGGGCTACGGCGAAGCGCCGGCGACGGCGGTCATCACCGGCGACACCCACGGCTCGATCGTCGAGGCGATTCGCAAGATCATCGCGCCGCGCCTCATCGGGCAGGAGGTCGCGAACCTGAACCGCATCACCCGTCTCATCCAGACGGCGCTCGAGAAGAATTCGAGCGCGAAGGCGGCAGTGGAGATCGCCGTGTACGATCTCTTCGGCCAGCTCTACGGCGCGCCGCTCTACAAGATGCTCGGCGGCGGCGACCCGGTCATCACGACGGACATCACGATCAGCGTCGACTACATCGACAAGATGGTTGCGGACTCGCTCGCCGCGGTCGAGCGCGGGTTCGAGTCGCTGAAGATCAAAGTCGGCAAGGACATCGAGCTCGATGTCGAGCGCGTGAAGGCGATCTACACCGCGGTGGAAGATCGCGCGCTGCTGCGCGTCGACGCGAATCAGGCCTGGACGGCGAAGCAGGCGGTGTTCGCCATTCAGACGCTGGAGGATGCCGGCGTGCGCATGGAGCTGGTCGAGCAGCCGGTGAAGGCGCAGGACCTCGAAGGCATGAAATACGTCACCGAGCGCGTGCACACGCCGATCATGGCCGACGAGAGTGTGTTCGGGCCGACGGAAGTGATCGATCTCATCCGCATGCGCGCCGCCGACATCATCAACATCAAGCTCATGAAGACGGGCGGCATCTCGAACGCGCTGCACATCGCCGATATCGCGGCCATGTATCAGATCGAGTGCATGATCGGCTGCATGGTGGAGACCAGCATCAGCGTCGCCGCCGCGGCGCACGTTGCCGTCGCGAAAGCGGACGTCATCACGAAGGTGGACCTCGATGGCCCCTCGCTGTGCAAGTTCAACCCGGTGGACGGCGGCGTCCTCTTCAACGACTCGGAGATTTCCGTGACGGACGCGCCGGGGCTCGGCATCCGCGAGATTCGCGGCCTCGAACCGATTCCTGCGTAATGTCCTCGCTTCTGAAAATCCGCGCCGAGCGCGATCAGATGTCCGCGATCGAGCGGCGCATCGCGGATTTCATCCTGGAGAACGCGCACCTGCTGCGCGACTACTCCTCGCAGCAGCTCGCGAACTCGCTGCGTATCAGCCAGTCGAGCGTCGTCAAGTTCAGCCAGAAGCTCGGGTTCAAGGGCTATCCGGACCTGAAGGTGTCGGTCAGCGAGGCGGTGGCGCGCGAGAACGGCAGCGGCGAGGCGCGGGCGGCGGTGCCGACGCGCGATGCGCCGCAGGCGGCGCTGGCCGAGGCGCTCTGGCGCAGCAAGTCGCACGCGGAGGAGGAGACGCGCCTCATCAACACCCCTGCGACGATCTCAAAGATTGCGCGCGCGCTCGATGCCGCAGGAAAGGTCTTCTGCCTCGGCGTCGGCGAGGACGCGGTGCCGGCCGGCGCCTTCGCCATGAAGCTCGCGCTGCTCGGCGTCCCGGCCCTGCATCATTCCGATCCGGTGCTCATGAGCTCGAGCCTCTCCATCGCGGCGGAGGACGACGTGCTCATCGTGTTCTCGGAGCACGGCAAGCAGCACGCGCTCAGCCAGATCGCGCGGCAGTTCCGCGAGCGCAAGGGGAAAGTCGTGTCGGTCACGCGGCACAGCGCGAATCCGCTTCGCGCGCACGCGGACATGTCGTTGCTCGTCTCCGCGCACGACGAGCGCGCGCACATCGAGCCGCTGCTCTATCAGGCAGCCTTGCAGCACTTGCTGGACCTCGTGTTCGTGCAACTCTGCGAAGAGGGCGACGGGCGGCTCGAGCGCTTCGGCGCCAGTCTCGATCGTATCCAACGTCTGCTCGAGCCCTGACCCGCCGCAATGTCTCCGACGGCGCGCGTACTGTTGGGTCTCGCGAGTGGCGCGGCGCTCGGCATCGGGCTTGCGCTGTGGAATCCGTCGCTCGCCGCGTCCGCCGCAAGTCTCGTTCAACCGATCGGACGGCTGTGGTTGAATGCGCTGCAGATGACCGTCGTGCCGCTCGTCGTTGCACTGGTGGTCGTTGGCGTGGCGGCGACGAGCGACGCGGCGGCATCCGGACGTACCGCGCGGCGCGCGATGGTCGTCTTTCTCGTGCTGCTGAGCGCCGGTGCGGCATTCGCGGCGTTCTGGGCGCCGTTCCAGCTCACCTTCCTGCCGCGCGACCCGGCGCTCATCGAGTCCTTCCGCGCGGCGGTCGGCACGCCCACCGCCGTGTCGGGCGCGCCGCCGAGCTTCGGCGACTGGTTCACGGCCATCATCCCCAGCAACGCGATCGCCGCAGCGGCGCAGAACGCCATGCTGTCGCTCGTCGTGTTCGCGCTGTTCTTCGGCTTTGCGCTGACGCGGATCGCCGCGCCCCGTCGCGCGCAAGCCGTCGAGCTGTTCCAGACGCTCGCCGAGACGATGGTCGTGATCGTGCGCTGGGTGCTGTGGGCAGCGCCGCTCGGCGTGTTCGCGCTTGCGCTGACCGTGTGTGTCAACGCGGGAGTGAGCGTACTCAGCGCGCTCGGGTGGTACATCCTCGCGCAATGCGGCTTGTATCTACTGGTCACGCTTGCGCTGTATGCCGTGGCGGTACTCGGCGGCGGCCAGTCGTTGCGACGGTTCGCGGCAGCAATCGTGCCGGCTCAGGTGATTGCCGTGAGCACGCAGTCCTCGCTCGCCACGTTGCCGGCGATGGTGGAGACTGCGCAGACGCGTCTCGGCTGTGCGCGAGAAGTGACATCGCTCGTCTTGCCCATGGCGGTGTCGTTGTTTCGGATGACGAGCCCCGTGCAGTACATCGGCGTTTCCTCGTACATCGCTTGGATTTATGGCGTCGATCTGCCCGCGCCGCAGCTCGCCGTTGCCGCCGCGTTGGCCGTCGTGATCAGCCTGGGCTCGGTGGGGTTGCCGGGGCAGGTGAGCCTCATGGCCATGAACATGCCGGTCGTGCAGTCGCTGGGTTTGCCGATCGCGCCGCTCGGCCTGATGCTGGCGGTCGAGACGATCCCCGACGCGTTCGCAACGCTCGGCAACGTGACGGGCGACCTGGCCGCGACGACCGTCGTGTCACGCAGTGTGGGCGCGGCGGCTCAGCCGCTCGCGACAGCGGATGGCGCTGGCATCGCCACGCGCACTGAAGCCACCGACTCTTCGGCGCCGCGCGCGAGCGATGGTCGCGGATGCGGGGATGGCATAGCCGTTCCCCCGGCTTCGGTCACCGAGTCTTCCGTCGACCCATGAACGACACACTGGATTCAGATGTCCTCGTCATCGGCGCCGGTATCGCGGGCACATCGACGGCCTACTTCCTCGCGCCGTACGCAACGGTTCGCGTTCTCGAACGCGAACCTTATCCGGGCATGCACTCCACGGGCCGCTCGGCCGCGCTGTTCAGCGCGACCTACGGGCCGCCGCAGGTGCGCACGTTGACGCGCGCCAGCCGCGCGTTCTTCGAGCATCCGCCGCAGGGCTTCGCCGAGAACCCGATCCTCACGCCGCGCGGGGTGCTTACATTCGGCTCCGCTGCACAGGCGTCTGAAATCGAAGCGCTCTACGCGGCGATCCATCCGCACCTGCCGCGCGCGAGGATTCTGCACGGTGCGGATATTCGTGCGCTGGTACCGGTGCTCGAGCCTTCCGCCGCCGAGATCGCTTTGTTCGATCCCGATGCCGCCGACATGGATGTGAACGCGCTCCACCAGGGCTTCCTGCGCGGCCTCAAAGCCCGCGGCGGCGAGCTGCTGTGCGGTGTGGACATCCGCTCGATCCGGCAGGCGCAAGGCTATTGGTGCGTCGAAACCGCGGAGCGAGTTTTTCGCGCGCCGCTGCTCATCAACGCTGCGGGCGCATGGGTGGATCAGGTGGCTGTGCAAGCGGGGGTCGCGCCGCTCGGCATCGAGCCGCGCCGTCGTTCAGCATTTCTGTTCGCGCCGCCGGCAGGAATGCAAACGGCGCACTGGCCGTTCGTCGTCGACGCGGAGGAGAGCTTCTACTTCAAGCCCGACGCCGGGCTCCTGCTCGGATCCCCGGCAAACGCCGACCCCGTCCCGCCGCACGATGTGCAACCCGAAGACCTCGATATCGCGATCGCGATCGATCGCATCGAGCACGCCACGTCCTTGCGCATCGAGCGGCCGATCCGCGCGTGGGCCGGATTGCGCTCGTTCGTCGCGGATGGGGAGCTCGTCGGCGGTTTCGCGCAGGATGCGCCGGGATTCTTCTGGGTCGCCGCGCTCGGCGGCTACGGGATTCAGACGTGCGCCGCGATGGGCGAGGCCTGCGCACATCTCGCGCTGGGTCGCGCGCTGCCCACGCACCTGAGCGAAGCCGGCATCACGGCGCAAGTGCTGGCGCCGCGCGCGCCGCACCGTTCATTCACGTAGCGTTGGCGAACAATCTTTCGTGGCCGCGCGGCGCGGCTCGCCAGTACTGCGGCGGAGCAGTCACACTCGCGCCGAGCGCCGCCGCAGCGTGCCACGGCCAGCGCGGGTCGTAGAGCATCGCGCGCGCGAGCGCGACCATATCGGCGTCGTCGTTCGCGACGATCTCCTCCGCCTGGCGCGGCTCGGTGATGAGCCCGACCGCGATCGTGGTCACGCCCGCCGCGTGCTTGACGGCGCGCGCAAACGGCACCTGATAGCCGGGTGCCAGCGGAACCTTCTGTGCCGGCGAGAGCCCGCCGGAGGACACGTCCACGAAGTCCACGCCGCGGCGCTGCAGCGCCTTCGCGAACGCGAGGGTCTGCTCGAGGTCCCAGCCGCCCTCGACCCAATCCGTCGCGGACACGCGCACACCGACTGGCTTCGACGCCGGGAACGCGGCGCGCACGATGTCGAAGATTTCGAGCGGGAAGCGCATGCGATTTTCCAGCGACCCGCCGTACTCGTCCGTACGCCGATTGCTGAGCGGCGAGAGGAATTGGTGCAGCAGATAGCCGTGCGCCGCATGGATCTCGATCGTATCGAGATCGAGCCGGGCGGCACGCGCCGCGGCTTGCGCGAACGCATCGCGTACCCGTTGCAGCCCCGCCGTATCGAGCGCGATGGGCGCGACGTCGCCCTCTTTGTAAGGCAGAGCCGACGGCGCCCAAGGAGTCCAGCCATCGCTTGCAGTCGTGATTTGCCCGCCGCCTTCCCAGGGCACTCGCGTCGACGCCTTGCGTCCCGCGTGCGCGAGCTGAATACCGATGAGAACGTTCGAGTAGTTGCGGATCGTGGCCACCACTCGCCCGAGCGCTTCCTCCGTCGCATCGTCGTACAGGCCGAGATCCGCCGGGCTGATGCGCCCCTCGGGCTCGACGGCGGTCGCTTCGGTGAACAGCAATCCCGCGCCGGAAAGGGCGAGATGGCCGAGGTGCACCGTGTGCCAATCCGTCGCGGCGCCGTTCTCGGCGGAGTACTGGCACATCGGCGAGACGACGATGCGATTCGCCGCGGTGAGGTCGCGTAGCGTGAAAGGAGAGAACAACTTGCTCATGGGGCTTCGTCGCGTACAGCTCGTGCTTGGGATCGCTGGCGCTTTTATATATGGACGCGCATCGGCGCGGCAAAAGCCGACATCAGGGTAGCGCCCCGTCTCCCTTCGGAGGGAGTGGCGGAGTACGATCGTGCGGGGGCGCGGACGTCGCGCCGCTCAAGGAGGCGCGATGGTCGATTTCTCTGATCGCCGCTCGTCGGGCAGCGCCGCACCGGCGCGCTTCGAAGTGGACCTGCGCGACTGCGAAGTTGCAGGCGAGATTCCCAAAGATCTCGATGGCGCGCTCTATCGGCTGCACATGGACTGGCTCTATCCGCCGGCGTACGCAGACGAGACCATTCTCGCGGCCGACGGCTACATCAGCATGTTCCGCTTCAAGCGCGGCCGCGCGGACTACAAGGGGCGCTACGTGCAGACGCTGCGCTATCTGAAGCAGATCGAAGCGGGGCGCCAGCTCTACGGCTACTACCGAAATCCGTACACCGACGACCCGAGCGTGCGGAACATCGCCAACCCGGGCGCGCGTACGACCGCGAACACGACGCCGGTGATCCTCGGCGGCAAGCTGTATGCGACGAAGGAAGACGGCCTGCCGTACGAGATCGATCCGAACACGCTTGCCACGCGCGGGCAGACGAACTTCGGCGATCGCTGGCGCAGCCAGACCTTCACTGCTCATCCCAAGCTGGATCCCGAAACCGGCGAGACGATCGCGTACGGCTACGAGGCGAGCGGGCTGTGCACGCGCGATGTATTCGTCGCGTGCTTCGACAGAGAAGGCAACATCACGCGCGAGTGGTCGTTCCAGGCGCCGCATACGAGCGAGCTCCACGACATGTGGCTCACGCGCGAGCACATCGTGATTCCGGGCGGCGGGCTCACGACGGACCTCGACCGGTTGCGCGCCGGCGGGCTGCACTGGATGTGGGATTCGACGAAGCCGTCCTGGCACGCCGTCATCCCGCGCGATGGGGGCAGCGAGGACATCCGCTTCTTCTTCGGTCCGGAGCGCAGCATCGTGCACACCGCCAACGCGCGCACCGAAGGCAGCCGCATCGTGCTCGAGGGGCCGGTCGCCAACGGCAACACCTGGCCGTGGTTCACGAACCTCGACGGCAGGCCGTACACGCCCGTACCGAATACGCTCCGGCGCATCACGCTCGATCTGCGATCGGAGCGCAGCGAGGTGCTCGAAGAGCCGCTCTTCGAGACGAACATCACGAGCTTCACCCGCATCGACGAGCGCTTCACGACCTTGCCGTACCGCTACATCTACGTGCAGTACGCGGACTCGCGCTTCGCCAGCGGCAACCTGCTCGGCCGCACGGACGGCAATTGCGTCGGTCGTTTCGATCTACAGACCGGCATGCTGCAACCGTATTTTCCCGGCCCGGGACGGGCTTTGCAGGAGCCAGTGTTCATCCCGCGCAGCCCGCACGCGGCGGAAGGCGAGGGATATGTCGTCGCCGTCGGTCACAACATCGCGCAGTCGACCACCGAGCTGTATCTGCTCGACGCCTTGCGCATGGAGGAGCTCGCGCGAGTGACGCTGCCGTTCCGCACGCCTCCGCAGGTCCACGGCACCTGGGGCGATCCGACGACCTTGCCGCTCGAGTAGCCTTCTCGCGACGTCCGATATCCGAACACGCGCGCCGAGTCGCTCCGTGCGCACGTTGGACTGTGCGGGCGGCACCGCTGGGCGGACGGACGGTTGCGAATACAATCCGCCCGGACCGCAAACGCATTACACAGCCACATCGAGCTGTTCCGTCGCACCTTGATCCATCTGTTCGCGTTGTAGGGGGTTCGAGTGAATCGTATCTGGGCCGCAGGGCTGGGTGCCCTCCTGAGCGTCGTGTTGTCGGCGTGTGTCCCCAAGGATGAGGCGTCTGCGTCGAATGCCGCCGGCACCGGCGCCAGCAGCGAACTCGCGGCGAATGTGGACGAGCAGCGCGCGCTGAACGCGGCGAACGAGCCGTCGCAGTGGATGCTGTACAACGGCACGTACGACGAGCAGCGCTTCAGCGCACTGAGCCAGATCGACAAGTCCAACGTCTCGCAGCTCGGGCTCGCGTGGTTCGCGGACTACGACACGAACCTCACGCAGTCCGGCACTCCGCTCTACATCGATGGCGTCATCTACGTGTCGACGGCGTGGAGCAAGGTCTACGCGTTCGACGCGCGCGACGGCAAGACGCTCTGGAAGTACGACCCGAAGACACCCGGCGAGTGGATCCAGAACGTGTGCTGCGGCATCGTCAATCGCGGGATCGCCGCGTGGCACGGCAAGATCTATCTCGGCACGCTCGATGGCCGGCTCGTGGCGATCGATGCCAAGACGGGCAAGGAAGCCTGGTCGACGCTCACCATCGACCGGAGCAAGCACTACTCGATCACGAGCGCGCCGCGCGTCGCGAAGGGCAAGGTGTTCATCGGCAATTCCGGCGGCGAGTTCGGCGTGCGCGGCTACATCAGCGCGTACGACGCCGAGACCGGCAAGCTCGCGTGGCGCTTCTACACCGTCCCCGGCAACCCCGCGGATGGGTTCGAGAACGAGGCGATGAAGAAGGCCGCCGCGACGTGGAACGGCGAGTGGTGGAAGCTCGGCGGCGGCGGCACGGTGTGGGATGCCATCGTCTACGACCCCGTCACCGACCTTCTCTATTTCGGTACGGGCAACGGCACGCCGTGGAATCAGGCGAATCGCGACCCGAAGAGCGGCGACAACCTGTATCTCGCATCGATCATCGCCGTGAAGGCGGACACGGGCGAGTACGTGTGGCACTACCAGTCGACGCCGCAGGATACGTGGGACTACGACGCCGTCAGCCCGATGATGGTCGTGAATCTCACGCTGGACGGCGAGAAGAAGCGCGTCATCCTGCAGCCGTGCAAGAACGGCTTCTTCTACGTGCTCGAGGCCGCGACCGGCAAGCTGCTGCGTGCGGAGCCCTTCACCGAGGTGAACTGGGCGGACGGCGTCGATATGAAGACGGGCCGGCCGCGCGTGCGGCCCGAAGCGCGGTATCCGGTCGGACGGCCGTGGAATCTCGCGCCGGGCGTGCAGGGCGCGCACGGCTGGCAGTCGAACGCGTACAGCCCGCAGACGGGGCTGATCTACGTGCCGACGCAAGTGGCGTACTTCCCGATGATCGCCGACCCGAAGTTCGCGCCGAGCGCGGTGGGCTACAACCTCGGCATCGATTTCGGGGCGCCGTTCACGTACTACCGCGATCATCCGAACGAGAAGCAGGGATTTCAGGCGTATCTGCAGGCCATCGATCCGGTCACGGGCAAGCAGGTGTGGAAGGGTGAGCTGAACGCCAACGGCACGGGGGGCGCGCTCGCGACTGCGGGCGGACTCGTGTTCCAAGGCGGCGGCGCTTCGCAGGAATTCCGCGCGTACGATGCGGCGAACGGCACGAAGCTCTGGAGCACGCAGACGCAGACCTCCGTCGTCGCCGCGCCGATCACCTATGAGCTCGACGGCAAGCAGTACGTTGCGGTGAGCGTCGGTGGCGCCGCGCCAGGCGGTTACTACGCGCCCAACTATTCGCGGCTGCTCGTGTTCGCGCTCGGCGGCAAGGCGGTGTTGCCGCCGACGCAGGAATACACGCAGCCTCCGATCGATCCGCCGGCGTTGACGGCGTCCGCGGCGACGGTGGAAGCAGGGCGGACGAGCTACTCGAAGTACTGCGCGGCGTGCCACGGCGAGAACGGCGTGACCCGCGGCGCGAATTTCCCGGACCTGCTGCGCACGCCCTTCCTGCATTCGCAGGAGGGCTTCGATCAAGTCGTGCTCCAGGGCGTGCGGGCAGAGAAGGGCATGGCATCGTTCGCGTCGGTGCTGAAGCCCGCCGACACGGAAGCGATCCGCTGGTACATCGTGTCGCGCGCGATCGAGATCAAGAAGAATCCGCCGCCTGGGTACGGGCAAGCGCCCGGGCAACAGCGCGTGCAGCAGCCGCACGAAGAAAAGGGACGCTGAGATGCGCGCGCGGCCGGGCCATGTGGCCGGCCGCGTCGATTCATTCAGCAGGTGTGCCCGAATGCGTCGCTCCCGCGCAAGCAATTGCGATGCGGTCGGCTCAGGGGAAGCGCGGAGGCTGCGCGAGGTGTCCCGATTTCACCCACACCTTGCAGCCGCGCGCCCCCGCAATCGCGTCGAGCACGGCGCCTGATGGCAGCCGCAGCCAGGAGTGCGTGACGAATTCTTCGTCGCTTTCGCGAAACGAGCCCTCCAGCACCAGCAGCTCGATGCCGCCGGGCAAGGGCAGGTGGAGCGCCGTGTTCGGCTCCCACGCTTCCAGGCGAACGTCCTCCCGCCCATCGCAGAACAGCGGCATCGTGCTGACGCCCGCTCTATCCCGCTCGGGGATGAATCGCATCTTGCCCGTAGGAATCTGCACCGGCGTGCGATCCGCAGGATCGAATTGCCAGAGCTTCACGAAGATCGTGCAGCCTTGCTCGGAGCCGGGGCGATGTTTCGATGTGGGCGGGTTGCGAATGTAGTAGCCGGCGGGATAGTCGCCGTGCTCATCCTGGAACGTGCCCTCCAGGACCAGGAATTCTTCGCCGCCGCCGTGAGTATGCGGCGAGAAGTGACTGTTCGGCGCGTAGCGCACGATGCTCGTCGCGCGCGCCACCTCGTCGCCGATACGATCGAGCATGCGCCGGTCGACGCCGGCCATCGGTGACGGCACCCACTCGAGCTGCGCGGCGTGCACGGCCGCGCGCCGCGCGAAATCTGCATTGAGCTGCATGGCAGTGCACTCCTCCGCGAAGTCTCGACCTATGATGGCCCCAAGCGGCGTCGCGTCGCCACTGCACCGCGACCGTAGCGCTTGGACGTACCGCTGCTTTAGAGTGCGGCGGATATCACTCCTGCAGCACTCACCCCCGACCCGATGTCCCGCCCCGCCGACGATTACGCGCAACGCGAGAGCGCGCGCGCCGCACGCGCCGAAAAGCTCGGCAGACTGGAGACACTCATCGCGGGCATGCGCCTCGTGCTCGCTGCGGTCATCGTCGCGATGGTGTGGTGGTCAATGTTCCGCCACGCCTTCTCCGCTTACTGGCTGATCATTCCAGCGGCAGGGTTCGTCGGTCTCGTCCTGTATCACGGCACCGTTCGCACCGGTCGAGCTCGCGCGCAGCGCGCAGTGCAGTTCTATCGTGATGGCATCGCCCGCCTCGAAGATCGCTGGGAAGGCAAGGGCGAGGGCGGCGCGCGCTTCCAAGACCCGCATCACGTCTACTCCGGCGATCTCGATCTTTTCGGCACCGGCAGCCTCTTCGAGCTGCTTTGCACCGCCCGCACGCGCATGGGCGAAGAGAAGCTCGCGTCATGGCTCCTGGCACCGGCGTCGCCGGACACGCTTCGCGAGCGTCAGGCCAGCATCGTCGATCTGCGCCCGCGCCTGGATCTAAGGGAAGACCTCGCCGTCGCCGGCGCAAGTGCCGGAACGGAAATGCGCCCGCAAGCACTGCTCGATTGGGCCGAAGCACCGAACGAGCTCACGGGCGTCGGCGTGCGCGTGGCGGCGTGGAGTCTGCCGCCGCTCGCGATCGTGACGCTGGTCGTGTGGGGCTGGAGCTGGCCCTTCTTTCTGGTGCTGCTCATCGAGGGCGTCGTTCTCGCGGCGCTCGGCAAGCAGATCGGCCGTGTGCTGAAGGACGGCGAAAACGCCTTCGAGGGAATGCGCCTCTTCGCGGAGCTGCTCACGCGAATGGAGCGCGAGCCGTACGATGCTCCGCCGCTGCAGGCTCTGATCCGGCGGCTGCGCTCGCACACGCTGCCGGCATCCCGCGCGATCGCCCGCCTCAGCACGATTGCCAACCTGGCGGGATCCCGCCGCAACCAGATCATTCTCGTCGCGGGCGTGCCCTTGATGTATCCGCTATTGGTCGCGCTCGCCGCCGAGCGTTGGCGGAGGGATCACGGGAGCGTCGTTCGCAACTGGGTCGACTGCGTCGCGGAGCTCGAAGCGCTGCTTTCGCTGGCGGCCTACGGTTACGAGCACCCGGACGATCCTTTCGCGCGCATCATCGACGGGCCGGCTTGCTTTCGGGCCACGCAGATCGGCCATCCGCTCATTCCGGAGGCACGCTGCGTCCGCAACGACGTGCACGTCGGCGATGGCGCTCGCGTCCTGATCGTGAGCGGCTCGAACATGTCGGGCAAGAGCACGCTCCTGCGAACGGTCGGGATCAACACCGTGCTCGCGATGGCCGGCGGTCCGGTGCGCGCGCGCAGTCTCGAGCTGACGCCGTTGCAGACCGGCGCGAGCATCCGGATCAGCGATTCGCTGCGCGAAGGCAGCTCGCACTTCTACGCGGAGATCCGCCGGCTGCGCCAGCTGTTCGAGCTCGCCGGCCGCCGCCCGGCGCTGCTGTTCTTGCTCGATGAGGTGCTGCAGGGAACGAATTCGCACGACCGTCGCATCGGTGCCGAGGGCATCGTGCGCGGATTCGTGAGCCGCGGCGCCATCGGGCTCCTGAGCACGCACGATCTGGCGCTCACCGAGATTGGCGAGTGGGAGCCGGGCACCGTGTGCAACATGCATTTCCAGGACGAGCTGCGCGACGGGCGCATGACCTTCGATTTCAAGCTGCGGCCGGGCGTCGTGACGAAGAGCAATGGGCTCGAGCTGATGCGCTCCATCGGGCTCGATGTCTGAGCGAGGCGCGACGACGCCATTGAGGGCGCTGCGCACGACCTGAGGCCTCGGCGCACGGGCTGAGCCCGCGGCGCACGCGCTGAGCTCGGTCGTCGATCCGCACAATGTCGTTTGCGCCGGGACGCGTCGCGGAGCGGCCGCCGCGCGACGGCTTAGGCGACGGGCGCTTTCCGGGCGCGCTCCAGTAGCCGCGCATCGCCGATCTCCGCGGCGTGCGCAGCCAGCTCGGGCGTGGCGCCGCGCCACTGAATCTCGTCGACGTTCCGGAAGAGCGGCGCATCCGTCTTCAGCGTCGCAAGCGTCTTGAAGAGCAGCGCCTGCTCGCGTCGCTCGCCGCTCAGCACCTCGGCCGGAAAGTCCTCGAGCTTGCCGAAGCGCGCGATGAGCCGTGCGGCGCCCACCTCACCGATGCCCGACAATCCCGGATAGCCGTCGGCGCTATCGCCGACGAGCGCCAGAAAATCCGGAATGTGCTCCGGGTCGACGCCGAACTTCTCGCGCACGCCCGCGGCGTCGCGAATCTTCTTCGACTTGCGATCGATCTGCACGACGCGCTCGTCCCGAACGCATTGCGCGAGGTCCTTGTCGGGCGTCCAGATGCACACCTTCTGCACACGCTCGTCGAGCGAGGCGAGATGCGCCGCCGAGGCGAGCGCATCGTCCGCTTCCAGCTCGACCATCGGCCACACCGCCACACCCATCGCGGCGAGCGCGCGCTCGAGCGGGTGGAACTGCGCGAGCAGCGCCGGAGCGACGCCCTCGCCGGTCTTGTAGCCGGGCCACAGGTCGTTGCGAAACGATTCGATGACGTGATCGGTCGCGACGCCGAGGTGCGTCGCGCCGCCCTCGATCGTTTCGAGCACGGTGTGCAGCACGCCCGCGACTGCGCCGAAAGGCTTGTCCTTCCCCTTGTTGAAGCGGCGCTGGCCGTAGAAGTGCCGGAACAGCTCGTAAGTCCCATCGATGAGGTGCACGATCATGGCGGGCATGGTACAGCACCGTGAGTCAGCCGCCGGCCGCGCGCCGACGCGTCGACGCGTGCCCCGCGATCGACCCGCGAGTCTCAGGATTCCGTGGCCGGCTGCCGCGCAGCGGATCCTTCCGAACCGAACCGCTCGACGGCGGAGTGCGCCTGCAGCTCGCCTTCCCACTTCGCCACGGCGGCCGTGGCGACGCTGTTGCCGATCACGTTCGTCGCCGATCGACCCATGTCGAGGAAGTGATCGATACCGAGCAGCAGCAGCAGCCCGGCCTCCGGAATGTTGAACTGCGCGAGCGTCGCCGCGATGACGACCAGCGACGCGCGCGGCACGCCCGCGATGCCTTTCGAGGTCAGCATGAGAACCGCCACCATGGCCACCTGCTGCGCGATCGTGACTTCGATGCCGTACACCTGCGCGATGAACATCACGGCGAACGTGCAGTACATCATCGAGCCGTCGAGATTGAAGGAGTAGCCGATCGGCAGCACGAAGCTCGCGATCCGGTTGCTCACGCCGTAGCGTTCGAGCTCCTCGAGCGTCTTGGGATACGCCGCCTCGGAGCTGGCGGTGGAGAAGGCGAGGATCACCGGCTCCCGCAACCGCCGCACGAGTCGCAGGAGGGAGGGTCCGACGACGAACACCCCCAGCGCGATCAGCAGCCCCCACAGCAGCACGATCCCGAGGTAGAACTCACCGATCAGGAGGCCGTAGACGCCGACGATCTGCAGGCCCTCCTTGGCGACCATGCCCGCCAGCGCACCGAACACCGCGAGGGGCGCGAACAGCATCACGTAGGCGGTGACCTTCAGCATGATGTGCGAGACCGCGTCCAGGAGGACGATGACGGGCTTCGAGCGCTCGCCGAGCGCGGCCATCGCGGTGCCGAAGAACACCGAAAACACGACGATCTGCAGGATCTCGTTGCGCGCCATCGAATCGAGAATGCTCGTCGGGATCGTGTGCGAGAT
The DNA here is from genome assembly GCA_035760965.1 of Steroidobacteraceae bacterium. Lineage (GTDB taxonomy): Bacteria > Pseudomonadota > Gammaproteobacteria > Steroidobacterales > Steroidobacteraceae > JADGHX01. The sequence goes on from DASTRY010000044.1 coordinate 87,297, forward strand.
GAAGCCCTCGACGGAGAGCCCGGTCGCCTGGATGCCGGTCGCGGTGCTCGCGGCGGGCGGGGTGAGCTGCATCGCCTTGCCGGGCTCGAACACCCCGACGAGCACCAACCCGAGCGTCAGGGAGATGAGCGAGGCGAAGATGAACCAGCCGAGCGCCTTGCCGCCGATGCGCCCGACCGTGGCGATGTCGCCCATCTTCGCGATGCCGACGACGAGCGTCGAGAAGACGAGCGGCGCGATGATCATCTTGATGAGGCGCAGGAAGGCGTTGGGGATCAGCGAGACGCCCGCCGCGAACCCGGCGGCCGAGCCCGGGAAGAACCGGAACACGAGGTAGCCGACCGCCACACCGAGCACGAGGCCGATCACGATGAACGTCGTCAGGCGATTCGATCGCATGTGCGTACGGGGCCTTTCAGTCGATCTGTTCGTACGAGAGACGGCATTGCGGGGGCGATTCCGGACGCCCGCGCGTGCCATCACCGCGATTGGTCAAAAATTGACCGCTGCAACGAAAATGCCGCTCTGTCTGCGGATTCACGCCACTGCAATACCATTCACACACAGACTTATCCACAGCTTCTGTGGATAACCTGCCGCCTCCGCCGCGGTGACCTGTGCGTGCGCGGACGGCGTGCGCGCACAAATCCGGCGCAATGTCGAGAGCTGCGCGGCCTCACCCACCGAGCTCAGTCCATCTTCCGCAAGACGCGGGGCGGAACGAACGCAGTCAGCGTTCCTTGACCGGCAGCCACTTCGCCCTCGAACTCCACGCACGCGACGCTTCCCTTCTTGAGAGGCGCGAACGCCCGCGCGCCCGGCCCCGCGACGCACAGCGCCAGCAGCTCGCCGAGCCGCGGCTCGTGACCCACGAGCGCCACGCGTTTCTCAGTTCTCCCACGCAATAGGGTCAAGACGGCTTCCGGGCTGCCGCTCGGCGCCAGCTCGGGGGTATCGATTCCTTCGGGCCAGCCGGCCTCGTCCGTGAGGATGTCCGCGGTCTGCCGGGTGCGCACGAGCGGGCTCGTGAGGAGCGTGTCGATCTTCGGCAGCCAGCGCGCGAGCCCGGGCATCGCCTTGCGGAATTTTCGTTTGCCCTTGGGCGAGAGCGGCCGATCCCGATCGTCCGGCCAGCGTGCGCGATCGCGGTCGAATGCGATGGCATGCCGCACGAGAATGACTTCGAGGCCCATGACGGGCGCATACGCTACACGATTTCAGCGAACATGCCGCGGACGCCCCCGGTGACGCGGCGAACCGCAGTCGGCCAGGTCCTCGGTTCTGCCACCATACGCGCCCAGAAAGGAAACCTTCGCACGCATGCACTCGAGATCACCCGCCGCGGCTCTGGCCGCGATCGCCCCAGTGCTCTGTCTGTTGTGCGCCGAGCCCAGCGCGGCCGCGGCCAAGCTCAGCTCGGCCGAGCAGCGCCTGGTCGCCGCCGCGGCCGCCGAGAACGCGCGCGCCATCGAGCTGCTCGAGACGCTCGTCAACGTCAATAGCGGCACGATGAACGTCGCGGGCGTCACCCGCGTCGGAGAAATCATGCGCAAGGAATTCGAATCGTTGGGATTCGACGTGCGCTGGGTCTCGATGGAGTCGGTCGGCCGCGCCGGTCACTTGATCGCGGAGCACAAGGGCAGCGGTCGCGGCAAGCGCATGCTGCTCATCGGCCACCTGGACACGGTGTTCGAGAAGGACAGTCCGTTCCAGAAGTTCGAGCGCCGCGGGGACATCGCGGAGGGCCCCGGCGTGAACGACATGAAGGACGGCCTCGCCATCATGGTCTCCGCGCTCCGGGCCATGAAGAACACCGGGGCGCTGCAGCCCGCGACGATCGCCGTGGTGCTCTCGGGCGACGAGGAAAGCCCGGGGCGACCGTTCTCGATCTCGCGCGCGGACATGCGCAATGCCGCCAGCCGCAGCGATGTGGCTCTCGAGTTCGAGGCGCTCGCGCGCGAGGACGGTCACGACATGGGCAGCATCGCCCGGCGCAGCAGCAACACTTGGACGGTGCGCACGAGCGCCAAGTCCGGCCATTCGTCGGGGGTTTTCTCGGAGGACGCCGGCTTCGGCGCGGCGTACGAGCTCACGCGCATCCTCGATGCATTCCGGCTCAACCTGCGCGAGCCGAACGCGACGTACAACATCGGACTGATGCTGGGCGGTGCGACCGCCGAGCTGAATGAGGCGGGCACAGGCGGCCACGCGACAGGGAAGGGCAATGTCATCCCCGCCGCCGCCATCGCGCGCGGCGACCTGCGCACGCTCAGCAACGAGCAGACGCAGCGCATTCAGCAGCGCATGCGGGAGATCGTCGCGCAGCACCTACCGGGCACACAGGCGGAGTTTACGTTCGAGGAAGGTTATCCGGCGATGCCTCCGACGGCCGCTAGCCGCGCGCTGCTCGCCGAGCTGAATGAGATCAATGCCGCGCTCGGCCTCGAAGAAATGCGGGAGCTGGATCCGTTGAAGCGTGGCGCAGGCGACATCGCCTTCGTCGCGGATCAGGTGAGCGCCGGGCTCATCGGCTTCGGCGCCGCCGGGCAGGGCAGCCACGCGCCGGGCGAGACCGTGGACCTGACGAGCTTCGACCGGCAGATCAAGCGCGTGGCGCTCCTGATGGCGCGCCTTGCGCATACGCGACGTTGAGGGCACACCATGACATCGAGCTTGCAAACACTTGCGGAACGTTCGGGCTTTCGGGAAACAGGCCGGACGGACGAGGTCGAGGCGCTCGCCGCCGCGATGGCGCGCGCGTGGCCGGACGCCGTGCGCTCGTTCGAGTACGGCCGCACGGCCGAAGGACGCGTGATGCGCGCGCTGATCGTATCCCGCACCGGCGCGCTGACCGCGGCGGAGCTGAAGGGTCGGAACATCCCGCTGCTGATGATCCAAGCGGGCATTCACCCGGGCGAGAGCGACGGCAAGGATGCCGGGTTCATCGCGCTGCGCGAGCTGCTCGAGGCTGGCGCGGGCACTGTGCTCGATCGCATCGCGCTGCTCTTCATCCCCGCGTTCAATACCGACGGGCACGAGCGGGTCGGCCGCTGGAATCGTCCGAATCAAAACGGACCTGCCGAGACCGGCTGGCGCACGACCGCGCAGAACTTGAACCTCAATCGCGACTACATGAAGGCCGAAGCGCCCGAGATGCACGCGATGCTGCGCCTGATCGACGAATGGGACCCGCTCGTCTGCGCGGACCTGCACGTGACGGACGGCGCGGATTTCGAGCCCGATGTCTCGCTCCAAGTGGAGCCGATCAACCAAGGCGCACCGAGCCTGCGCGCGAGCGGCGTGCAATTGCGCGAGCAGCTCATCGCGCGTGTTGCGGCGGACGGCTCGCTGCCGCTGCCGTTCTATCCGGACCTCGTCGAGCCGGACAATCCGGAGTCGGGGTTCGTGCTGACGGTGTATTCGCCGCGGTTCTCCACGGGCTACTTCCCGCAGCGCAATCGCTTCACCGTGCTGGTCGAAACGCATTCGTGGAAGCCGTACGAGCAGCGCGTGCGCGTCACTCGCAACACGATTCTCGGTCTGGCCGATCTCATGGTGGAGCACGGATCGCGCTGGCTCTCGGAGGCACAGCGCGCGGATGCGGAGGCGACGGCGCTTCCCGGGTCCGAAGTGGAGCTGGAATTCGCGTCGGCGTGGCGCGAGCCGCTCGCCACTCAGTTTGGCGCGCCGGCGCTGGACGACGCCTCGAATGCGGAGATGATCGAGTTTCGCGGCTACGCCTACACGCGCACGCACTCCGAAATCTCCGGCGGTCTCGTCACGCGCTACGATTCTTCGAAGCCGCAGATCTGGCGCGTGCCGTACCGGAACAAAGTGCGGCCGTCGGTGACCGCGCGAGTGCCGCGGGGCGGGTACATCGTCGTGGCGGGCCATGCTGATCTCGTTGCGGCGAAGCTGGACCTGCACGGCGTCCAATACCAGCGTCTCGATGCGGCCCAGGCTGCGCGCGAGGTCGAGGTGTTTCGGGCGGAGAGCGCCGCCTTTTCGCCGGCGCCGTTCGAAGGGCGCATGCGCCTCACAGTGACGGGGGAATGGCGCAAGGAGCAGGTCGCGATTCCGGCCGGCTCGCTGTTCGTGCCCACGGCGCAGCGTCTGGTGCGGCTGGTCACGGCCTTGCTCGAGCCGCGCGCACCGGATTCGCTCGCGGCGTGGGGCTTCTTCAACGCGTGGTTCGAGCAGAAAGAGCATCTCGAGGCGTATATCGCCGAGCCCATCGCGCGCGAGATGCTGCGCAACGATGCGCAGCTCGCCGCGGAATTTCAGCGACGGCTCGCGACGGACGCAGCGTTTGCGGCGAGTCCGGCGGCGCGCCTCGAATTCTTCCATCGCCGCCACGCGTCCTGGGACGCGCGCTTCAACCTGTATCCGGTGTATCGCACCGACGGGTAGCCGGCGGTCTCATCTCACGCCGGCGCCGTGGAGCGCGCGCGCCGGCGGTGGGATGCCCAGCGCTGCAGGCTGAGCGAGACGGCGATCCACACGATGGCCACGCCGATGACGAGCGCGATGCCTTGCCCGCTCGGATGGCGCCAGAACTCGCGCACTTGGCGTCCGAACAAGCACACGAGGATTGTGCCCGGCGCGATGCCGAGGATCGTGCCGAGCATGTAGTCGCGAAAGGGCACGGCGATCGCGCCGGCCGCGAGATTGACCAGCGTGAACGGCGCGATCGGCATCATGCGGATGGCCGCGATCGTCACGATGCCGCGATCGGCGAGCGCCTCGTCGACGCGCTGGATGGTCGGGCCGAGGGCCTTGTGTGCCTGGGGGCCGATGAGGCGCGCGCCCAGCCAGTGCAACAAGGCCGCGCTCAGCAGGATGCCGCTGAAGGACACGGGCGCGGCGATGTACGGCGCGAAGACGATGGCGGTCGACGCGCTCAGCACCGTGACGGGGAACATGACGAGCCCGCCGATCACGAACGCCGCGACGAAATAGAACGGTGCGCCCGGCAGCTTCTGCAGGGTTTCCAGCCGCTTGGCCATGTGTTGCGGCTCGAGATAGTCCGCGAGCGGCGTGAAGCGCCAGGCGAGCGCGAGCCCGACGAGCAGCAGGGTGGCGAGCGCAAGGGTGACGATCAGCTTCCGGTGCGGCATCTGCAAACAACGCGCGAGAGCCCGGAATTGTTGCCACCCCGCGAAGACCCACGACGGTCGGCAACGCGAACGCAAGGAGGTCTTGCGGTGCGCGCCGGCCCGCCTCTCAGATGATGGCGCGCACCACGCCGCCATCTACACGCAGCGCGGCCCCCGTGGTCGCCGAAGCTTGCGTGCTGCACACGTAGGCAATCATCGCGCCCACTTCCGCCGGCTGGGCAAATCGCTGAATGACCGACGACGGCCGCGCGCTTTGGAAGAATTCCCGTTCGACCTGCTCCGGCGTCTTGCCGCTCGACACCGCGAGCTGCGCGACGAATCCCGCGACGCCCTCGGATGCCGTCGGACCGGGAAGAACCGTGTTCACCGTGACCGCGGTGCCGGCGAGAGTCTCCGCGAGCCCACGCGCGACGGCGATCTGCGCGGTCTTCGTGACGCCGTAGTGAATCATCTCGGTCGGAATCTGCACGCCGGACTCGCTGGAGACGAACACGATGCGCCCCCAGTTGCGAGCGCGCATGCCGCGCACGTAGTGGCGCGCGAGCCGGACGCCGCTCATGACGTTCGCCTCGAAGAAACGCAGCCAGTCCGCGTCCGTGATCTCCTCGAACGGCTTGGGCTCGAAAATGCCCATGTTGTTCACGAGCACGTCGAGCTCGGGGTGGGCCTCGATCAGGCGCGCGCAGCCGGCGGCTCCGCTCACATCGGCGGCAATGCCTGCAACTTGGGCGTTCGGAATGCTGCGACGGAGCTGCGCGAGCGCCGCATCGACGCGCGCCTGCGTGCGGCCGTTGACGATGACGTGCGCGCCCTCCCGCGCCAGCGCCTCCGCCGTAGCGAATCCGATGCCGGCGGTGGAGCCGGTGACGAGCGCGCGCTTACCGGTGAGCCCGAGATCCATGATCGTTCTCCGCAAGAGCGAGGTCCGCACACGCTACGGAACGCTTACGGGCCGGGCAATGCGCTGGAAGGGAGAGGCGAGCGTCGTGCGGCTCGCCAAGCTTTGGTGTGAGCCGCGCCCGATACCTGAGCGCTACCGCGCGACGCAGGCGGCGGCACACATGCGATGCGGCGCCGATCCTCAGGCGCCGAGAGCAGCACATTCGCGAGCTCGCCGTGGTCAGCGGCGCAGACGGGCCGCGACGGCGCGAGCGCGCCTACTGCTGTCGCTGCGGCAGCGCCTCGAGCGTGCGCCCGTCCGGCAGCGTCACGCGCACGTAGAACCCGCCGTGACGCCCGTCGCGCAGCGGGTAGTACACGAGCTTCACTTTGTCACCGCGGGCGATCGACTTGAGCCCCCAGCCGCGCCGTCCGAGCCAGCTCGGGCTCATGCCCTCGAAGCCGTACTGCTCGACCTTGCCGTCCTTGCCCGGGACCATCACCCACAAGAAGGTGTGGGGCTGCGTCCATTCCCACTTGTCGACCGTGCCCTCGACCGTCTTCTCCTTGCCCCACTCGAACATCGCGGTCGAGTGGTGGGCGCTCGCGACCGCGCCGAGCGCGCACAGCGCGAGGCCCGACACCATCCGCCGCAAGATTTTCTGAACAGTCACGCGTCACTCTCCCGGCTTGCGCTCGAGGCTGAATCCTGGGTTGCCCTTCTCGTCCACGTAGTCGTGATTATTCTGCGCGCAGACGTACTCCATGATCTTCCAGTCGCGATGGCGCTGATAGTGTGTGGTGAACGTGTACGGCTCGACGAACACCGCCGGATCCTCGATGGTCGTGGTGATTTCCAGCACGTCCGGCGCCGACAGGTGCATGCGCTCGGTCACGTGCATCTTGTCGCTGTGGCCGAGGATGCCGTTGATGGGTGCCGTCTCCGGCAGAATGCCGATCGTCTCGACGACCAGCGTGTCCCCTTCCCAGTGCCCCACCGAGGTGCCCTGGTAAGTCGGATCGGGCTCGGCGGGCAGCGGGCTGCCGTCCGTGTAGATCCGGCGCACCATCGAGTACGTCTCGATGGCGATGGTCACGCGCCCGGGCGTGAACAGGAACTCGATCGGATACGGCTGCAGCATGCTGCCCGGCAGGCCGGGGGGCACACAGTTCGCGACGTTCGACACGAAGTTGAGGCCGGGCGTCGTGCGGTTCTTCTCTTGATAGGCGGCGTACTGCGGCGCGTAGGCCGGTGTGAGTTTCGGCGGCGCAGGCGGCTTCTCGCCGGCGGGACGCGCCATGCGCATCGGTTCCCACACGCCGCTCCAGTCGGGCAGCTTCGCCAATTCCGCGTATGCGTTGGCGTTCGGGTTCGCGTCGCCGGCCGGCGCGCGCGCAGCGTCTTGCTGCGCGCCTCCTGCGGGCGAGCCGGCGCCGTTGCAACCGCCGAGCGCTGCGAGCGCGACGGTTGCAGCCGTCAATGCCAGAACACGGGGTGCTCTCTTCATGGGGCCCCTTCGATGCGGCTCATGCCTCCGGCGGCGGATTCTAGGGGAGGAGCTGCATCACTTCGGCGACACTCCATATCGCGCACCACTCTGCGGCCTGCACGCGACCCCACGCAAAAGCGGGGAGCGCGCGGCCGTTCCCGACCGCACGCTCCCCGCGCCTCCCCCCTGTATTCGTTATGGCTTCGTTATGGCGTGATCGACTGCACGATGGGCGTCAGGAACGGCGCGAGCACGTTGTAGTCGGCGTTCCAGAATTCGGGCTGCTGCACGCCGCTGATGGTGTGCCACCCATTCTTGCCGGCGCGCGCGACCACGAGATCGAGACTCGGGATGACGATGATGAACGTCTCGTGCAGGCCCCACGCCCAGTACGCATCGCGCGGCACATCGGGGATCTGGCCCGTGGTGTTCGTCCACCACAGCATGCCGTAGTTGGTGGTCGCGCCCGGATAATTGGTCGGGTCCTTGATCTCTGCGTTCGCCACTTCGGCGGGCGGTGTGTGCGCCTTCTCGACGACGGCGTTGCTCAGGATCGGCGTGTTGACCCAGACCCCCTTGTTCAGCATCAAGAGCCCGACGCGCGCCATCGCGTTGACGTTCGCATTGATGCCCGAGGCGAGCTCGCGCCGCTTGATCGGCGTGCCGTTCACGTTGAGATCGACCGAGCGGAACTGGTTGTCGCGCCACACCAGGTCGCCCGAATTGCCGACATTGATGCCGAGCGTCGTGTAGACGCGCGAGGTCATGAACGTGCTGAGGTCTTGCGCGTACGTCTGCGTGAGCACGTCGGCGAGCCAGTTCAGGCCCTGATCCGAATAGGACCACGCCGAGCCGGGCGGCGGGTACTGCAGCGTCAACGTGCCCGCCTGATCGGACTTGCTGAGCCCCGAGGTGTGTGTCGCGAGCTGCAGGAGGGTGATGTCGGTCAGCGACCCGCCGGAGGGCAGGCTCACCACCGGGTCCGTGCCGAAGACCGGCAGCCTGTCGCTCGCCTTGTCGGTGAGTGCGACCTTGCCTTCGTCCAGAGCGAGCAGCAGCGCGAGTCCGCCCATCGACTTCGTCGTCGACTTCATTTCATAGCGCGTGTTCGGGCTGCCCCACGAGTACACGAGCTTGCCGTGGCGGATGATGTAGCCGGATTGCTCATCGGTTGCGCCGCCGGCCGTCATCGAATACGCCTGCGCGGCGTCGAGCTTCGTCACATCCATGCCTTCGGCTGCGGGGGTCGAGGTCGTCCAGCCCGCAGCTCCCGCCGCCGTCGGAAAGATGTTCGGATTTGGATTCACCGTCACGTGCAGGGTGGTCGTGCCGGTGAGCTCCGTGTCGCTCACCTTGAGATTGAACACGTAGTCGCCCGGACCGCCGACGAAGCGCGCGGAGGTCTGCGCGGTATTCGTCGAAGCGAGAATCGCACCGGGTGTGTTGCCCGGGCCCGGCGGTCCGCTCACGAATTCCCACGTGTAGCTGAGTGATGCGCCGGCGGGCAGACCATCGTCGGTGGCACTGCCGGTCCACGTCGCGTTGTCCGTCGGATACGTGACGGTCACCGGATCCACCTTCGGCACCGGCGCGGTGTTGGTTGGCGTCGGAGTGGGAGTCGGCGTCGGTGTAGGCGTCGGCGTCGGCGTCGGAGTCGGCGTTGGGGTCGGCGTCGGAGTCGGCGCTTGCGATTGGCCCGGATCCGATCCGCCACCTCCGCCGCCGCAGGCTGCGAGCATCATGCTCAACAGAGTGGCCGATGACCACGCGCTCAGACTGCGTCCGCCGCTGACGGCACGCTCGATCGATATCCTGCTCATCCCGAGACTCCTGGAGAAGCGTTTTGGTATGTGTGTTCAGGTCGCTGCCCGCACCGCGTGGTTCGAGCTGCGGAAGGAACAGCAAGGGTCGTGCCCGTGCTCAGAGCACCTGTCGCGCGGCGATGCCGAGACCGTCGATCGCAGTGGGCAGGGGCGCCGGTGGATTTGCGGGCAAGCCGGCGGCACCGAGCTCGCCGCGCAAGCTCTCGCGGCCGACGCCTTCGATGGCCACGCGATGCCACAGCTCCGCGCTGATCAGCAGCCACAGCCGATTGCCGTGATCGGCACGGCCCGCGAGATGCGCATCGAGCATTGTCTGAATCGGTTCGCGCCGCAGAATGCCTGCGGAGACGAGCGAGGAATCGAGCAAGAAGCGCTCGTAGAGCAGCTTGTATTCCCGCTGCAGGATGTAAGGCAGCGCCGACGCGAATCCCTGTTTGGGCCGCGCGATGATCTCGGGCGGCAGGTACCGCGTCGCGAGTTGCCGTTGCGCGACGCGCAGCGAGCGCCCGCGAATCTTCAGCGTCGAGTGCATGCGCGCGACGAATTCGGCCAGGCGATGATCCATGAACGGGCTGCGCACCTCGAGCCCATGCGCCATCGACATGCGGTCCGTGATCATCGCCGGGTGATCGGGCAGGCGAATCTTCGAATCGGCGTACAGCATGCGATCGATCAGGTCGCCGCGGGCACGCTCGAAGGGTTCGCGGATGGCGGCTTCCGGGTCGGAGTCGTGCAAGCCGGCGAGCGCCTCGGGTGTGAAGATTTCACGCCGCGCGGTCGAGTCGAAGAAGAAATAGGAAAGACTGGCCGCGTACCGCTCACCGCCCGACAAAAACGACAGACGATGCAGCCAGCGCAGCTGATGACCGGTGCTCTTGTACCACCGGACTTCGGGGATCAGCGGTAGCGCGGGGCCGAGCACGTAGCGGCGGATCACCGCCGGAATGCGGCCGTACTGGCTCGCGTACAGATTGCCGTAGTAGCGATCGTAACCGCCGAACAACTCGTCGCCGCCGTCGCCGCCGATGACGACCTTGACGTGCGAGTGCGCGAGCGCCGCCACGTGGTACGCGCAGAGCGACAATGGATCGGACGGCTCGTCGAGGTGATACACCACCTCGGGCAAAAGCTCGACCAGCGACGGGGACAGCATCTGCTCGTGATGCTGTGTGCGGTAGAGACTGGCAATCGTGCGGGCGTGCGGCGCCTCGTCGTATTTCGGATGCGGCAGCCCAATCGTGAATGTCGGCAGATTCTTCACGCCGACCCGTTTCGCCAGCATCGCGACGAGCAGACTGGAATCCAGTCCGCCGCTCAGGAACGCGCCGACCGGAACGTCACTCACCAAGTGGAGCCGGAGCGTTTCCTCGAGCCGCGCGTCGAGCTCATCGAGCAGTGCGGGTTCGGATTGCGCGAGCTTCGGCTCGAAGGAGAGGTCCCAGTACGGACGGACGACCGGCTCGCCGTCCTCTTCGACGATGAGCAGATGGCCCGGCGGGAGCTTGTGAACGCCCTTGAACATCGAGTGGGGCGGGGCGATGAGCCGCAGCGCAAAGTACTGGTCGAGCGCCGCGAGATTCATGCGCCGCAACGAGGGGTCGAACGCGAGCAGCGCCTTGATTTCGGAGGCGAACGCGAAACCGCGGCGCGTGCGCGTGTAGTAGAACGGCTTCTGACCCAGGTGATCGCGCGCACCGAGAAAGCGCTTGCGCCGCGTGTCCCACAAGCCGAACGCGAACATGCCGCGCACGTGATCGAGCAGCCGGTCGCCGTAGCGCTCGTAGAGCGCGATGATCACTTCGCAGTCGCTGTGCGTCAGGAACCGGTAGCCGTCGCGTTCGAGGGGCGCACGCAATTCCTCGTGGTTGTAGATTTCACCATTGCAGACCAGCCAGATGCTGCGATCCGCGTTGGTGAGCGGTTGCCGCCCGCCGGCGAGATCAATTATGGAAAGTCTGCGATGGCCGAGAATGGTGTCCGCATCACCCTCGATACCCTGGTCGTCGGGGCCGCGATGACTCAGGGCGGCGAGCATGCGCTGCATGCTCGCCAGCTTGTCCGGTCCCGGCGCGATGATTCCTGCGATTCCGCACATCGAGGGGCGCCCTCACGCAAGAAACGAGCCTGCCAAGCTCCGGCCCCGGCAGCGGCTACCTGTCGGCACGACCGAGCGATCGCGGCTGAGTCGGGGCGGCAGCTGTGATGGACTAGCGCCCCCGAGGGGGTCTCACGCATGAAGCTTTCAGCTATCGCGCATCGGTGCGCGGGTTCGATCGCGTCGCTCGCAATGGCGGCACTGCTGTTCGGAGGTCAGGGCGCCGCGGCGGCAGATTCCGGCGGCGGCCCGTCCGGTCCCGGCGTCGGCGCCGCTCGTCTCTTGAAGGCCGATCCGGCCGAATGGCTCACCGTCGGGCGCACGTACGACGAGCAGCGGTTCAGCCCGCTCGAGCAGATCGACACCTCGAATGTCGGCAAGCTCGGCCTCGCTTGGTTTGCGGATTTCGACACGAACCGCGGTCAGGAAGCGACGCCGCTCGCCATCGACGGCGTTCTCTACGTCTCCACCGCCTGGAGCAAGGTGAAAGCGTACGACGCGCGCACCGGCAAGCTGCTGTGGGCCTACGATCCCAAGGTGCCGGGCGAGTTCGCCGGACGCGGCTGCTGCGATGTCGTCAATCGCGGCCTCGCCGCATGGAACGGCAAGATCTACGTTGCGAGTTACGACGGCCGCCTCATCGCCTTGGACGCGAAGACGGGGAGCGTCGTGTGGCAGGTGCTCACGCTGGATCACGACAAGCCCGTCACGAGCACCGGCGCGCCGCGCGCGATCAAGGGCAAGATTCTCATCGGCAACGCCGGCGGGGAGTTCGGCGTGCGCGGATACATTTCAGCCTTCGACGCGGAGACCGGCAAGCTCGTGTGGCGCTTCTACACGGTCCCCGGTAATCCCGCGCAGCCGTTCGAGGCGCCCATCCTGAAGACGGCCGCGCGCACGTGGAACGGCAAGTGGTGGGAGCTCGGCGGCGGCGGCACCGTGTGGGACGGCATCGTGTACGACCCGCGCCTGAATCTCGTGTACTTCGGCACGGGAAACGGCACGCCCTGGAATCGTGCGTATCGCGGATCGGGCGGCGGCGACAACCTGTTTCTCGCGTCGATCATCGCGGTGAACGCCGACACGGGCGCGTACGCCTGGCACTACCAAGTGGTCCCGGGTGAAGCGTGGGACTACGACGCGACCTCGCCGCTCATGCTCGCGGACCTGAAGATCGACGGTCGCTCGCGTCGCGTGCTGATGCAGGCGAACAAGGGCGGGTTCTTCTACGTGCTCGACGCGAAGAGCGGCAAGCTCATCTCGGCGAACAATTACGTCACGACGAACTGGGCCACCTCGATCGATCCGAAGACGGGGCGTCCGAACGTGAACCCCGAAATGCGCTACGACGTGACCGGCAAGGCGGTGCTCGTGCAGCCCGGGGCGCAGGGCGCGCACTCGTGGCACCCGATGTCGTTCAATCCGCAGACCGGGCTCGTTTACTTCTCGGCCATCGAGACGGCGTTTGTCGTCAAGGGTGCCGCGACCTTCAAGCCGCAGCCGATGGGCGCGAACACGGGTCTGCAGTTCCCGGTTCCGCCGGAGGAGGTCAAAGGCGGGCCGCCGCGTGAAGCGCGCGCACAGCTCGTTGCCTGGGACCCGGTGAAGCAGCGGGAAGTGTGGCGCACCGGCGTGCTGGGCACGATCGGCAGCGGCACGCTGTCGACCGCAGGCGGGCTCGTGTTCCAGGGCACCAACAAGGGACGCTTCGTCGCGTATCGCGCCACGGACGGGCAAGAGCTGTGGTCGATGGAAGCGCAGACCGGTGTGGTTGCGGGCGCTTCATCCTACGAGCTGGATGGCGAGCAATACATCGCGGTGCTCGCGGGCTACGGTCTCGCGCCGTACGGCACGAGCAATCATTCGCGTCTCCTGGTGTTCAAGCTCGGAGGGACGGCCGTGTTGCCACCGGCGCCTCCGCCGCCGCCCCCGCCCGTGCTGAATCCGCCGCCCTCGACTGCTTCAGCCGAAACGATCGAAGCGGGGCGCCAGCACTTCGCGAGCCACTGCGCGATGTGCCACGACCCGCCGGCGGCGAACCGCAGCGTGTTCCCGGACTTGCGCTATTCGCCGATGTTGAACAGCGCGGAGGCGTTCAACGCCGTCGTGCTGGAAGGCGCGCTGCAGGCGAACGGCATGGCCTCGTTCAAGGACCGCTTGACCGCCGCTGAGGCGCAGTCCGTGCGCGCGTACCTCATCAAGCGGGCGAACGACGCGAAGAACGCGCCGCGCCCGCCGCGCTGAGCGAGGGGGCGGCGGTCGCGCGCTAGAAGAAGGTCCAGGTGGCGCCGAGCGAGATCAGGTCCGGCGCATCGAAGCCCGGGCCCGCATCGAGGTCGAAGTGCTCGTACTCGAGGCGGACGGCGAGCTTGCCGAAGCGCACCTGCCCGCCGGCGCCGAACGCGAGATCGGTGCTGCTGTCGGTATCGTCGAACGTGAACGCAAACGGGCCGCTCGAGCTCGTGCCGCGCACGTGCACCTGCGAGAGGATGAGGCCGCCCTTCACGAACAGATCGACCGGAGCGATGTTCCAGTAGAGAACACCGAAGGCGCCGAAGCCGGCTTCCTCGAGCCGGAAGCGCGTGAAGCCCGGCTGGTTGCCGCGCTGGGTGATCTCGCCGAGATCGACATAGCTCGCTTCGACGCCGACCCAGTCGAGAATGCGATAGCCGCCGAAAATCTTGAACGCGGTGTCCTTGCCGTCGAAGAGATCGTCCACGTTGTTCGCGAAGTCGGTCCGCGACTCGCCGACCGCGAGCCCGGCGTAGATGCCGGTTTCATCGGCATGCGCGACCGATCCCATCGACACGGCGGCCACTGCACACGCCGCCATCCACTTGTAAACTCCCATCGTCCTTTGCTCCTTCGTCTCGAACGTGGGAATTGTATCGTCGCGCGGGGGGTGGTCGGGAAAGTTGTTCGCGGGCGCGGACAATTGCGAAGCATTACCGCGGCTTCGCCGCGACGAGCGCTTCGTCCCGGAAAGCGTCGCTGCGCAGCGACGCCGTTCGCCATCAGCGCAGCTGGCTGTCCTTGCTGCCGCGGCGGTTGTAGCCGCTGAACTGCGTGACCTCGCGGTCTTCCGCTTCCTGGCACGGCACGCAGAGACGAACGCCGGGAATCGCGGCGCGTCGCGCCTCGGGAATGGCGGCCCCGCAGCTCTCGCAATGCGTGAGTGCGTCACCCTTGGGCAGACGGCTTTGCGCGCGCGCAATTCCGTCTTTCACCGTGGCGTCGATCTGCTCCTGAACTGCGCCGTCTTGTGCCCAACCCGTCGCCATGATCCCGTTCCCGAAATGCGGAAAGCTCTTTAATAAAGGCCCACCCAGCGGTTTGCAAGCCGACCTGAGCCGCCGCGGTGGGCGCTGCCGGGCGCGAAAGTGTGATCGTGCGAAAGTCCCGCGCGGATCGAAATGCGTACGATCGCGCACCATGTCGCACGACCCGCTGCTCGAATTGCTGCCGGATCTCGTCCTGCTCCTGCGGCGTGATGGCCGCATCATCGCGCAGGGTGGCGGCCGTGCGGTCGGTCCAATGCGGCCCGGCGAGTGGTCGCAGGCGACGACCGAGCTGCTGACGTTGCTCGTCCGCCGCAGCATCGCGCAGCGAACCTCCGTCGAAGCGCGCTTCGCCGAGGCAGGTCGCGAGTACGCCGTACACGTCACTGCGCAGGGTCCCGACCGCGCTGTCGCAGTGATTCGCGCGGTGTTGCCGGGGTCGCCCGAGGCCGCGGAGACGAGCGGCGAGCACCCGCGCCCGCAGCTCGATCGTCGCGGGTTCCTCGCGCGCTTGAAGGAGTCGATGTCGGTCGCGATGCTGCGCGAGAAGCCCTTCGCCGTCGCGGTGCTGTACATCGACGGTATCCCCGACATTGCGCAGATCATCGCGACTCGCGTGTCCGAGCAGATCATGAGCGCCGCCATCATGCGGCTTTCCGCGCAGGCCACGGAAAGCGCGGAGCTGAATCCCAAGTGGTATCTGGGGCAGCTCGGCGACAACGTGCTCGCGATGGTGATCGATACTTCCGATCGCGACGAGGTGGACGCTTGCGTCTCGCGCGTGTGCGAGAGTCTGCGCGAGCCGCTGGAAGCCGGGGGCACCGAGTTCCGCCTCAAACCCTACGCAGGCGCGGCAATCCTCGGCCTCGATGCGTCGACGCCCAAAACGCTGCTCGATCATGCACGCGCAGCCGCTGCCGAGGCACGCAGAACCGGCTGCAACGAGGTGATCTTTCACAGCGACACACTCGAGCTGCGCGCGCTGGAGCGGCTCGACCTCGCGCGCGAGCTGCGCGAGGCCATCGCGAACGGCGACATTCGCTTTCGCTACGTCGGCCGGCACGAGCTGCGCACGGGCCGGCTCATTGCGTGCGTCGGATATCTGCGGTGGGAGCATCCGCTGCGAGGCGAGATTCGCCCAGCGGAGTTCCTGCGCGTCGCGGAGAGCACGGGGCTCGCAACGACACTCTCACGCGCGGCACTGCAGACGCTGTGCGATGACTTCGCGACATTCAGCAAGAAGTGGCATCCGGATGTGCGCATTTCGTTCGGCGCGCTGCGCGATCACCTGTTCCATCAGGACTTCCTTGCCGACATGGACCGCGCGCTCGCCGAGCGCGTGCCCGCCGTGCGCCTCGAGCTGCGCATCGCGGAAAAGGCGTTCGTCGCGCGCGATCCGAGTGATTTCACGCAGCTGCAGAAGCGCGGCGTGCAGCTCGTGGTGGACGAAGTGGGGCGCGACCTGGGCTCGATCTCTTCGCTTGCACGCGTGCCCGTCTCGGGTCTGCAGCTCGATCGGGCCTGGGTGACGGCGATTCGCACGGACGAGATCGCACGCAAGGTGTGCCGCGCCGGGATCAATCTCGCGCTCTCGCTGGGCATCACGCCCATCGCTGCCGGGATCGACGATCGCGAGCAGCGCGATGCGCTGCTCGACCTCGGCTGCCGCTTCGGCAGCGGCGATCTATATCCGCCGATCCAATCGGACATAACCGCTCCGCGCGTTGCTTTCGCAACGGCCTGATTGAGTCAAAGACGCGGATTTGACACCCGCGTTATGCGACGCGTGTCGCACTGCGCACCCCCGCGAGACCGAGCACTTCATCACGGTTTGCCGCCTATACGCGGTGCAATGCCGTCCAAGCGGGAACCCCTGAAATCCCGCGCTCGAAAGAACGAAGAGATGAATCGCGCCCAGATCGTTTCCTGCATGTTGGCAGCCCTCGTCGGCAGCGGCCTCGTGGTCGCCGCCCCGCCTGCTGATCGCAACCCGGCCCCGGGATCCGCACAGCCCGTAGCCGTACCGGCTTCATCGCTCTACATCGTGCAGGGCACGACGGGGGAGGCGGCCGCGCGCAGCGTGCGCAGTGTCGGCGCGGACGTCCGGCAGCAGCTCGACATCATCCATGCAGTGTCCGCGTACCTGACGCCGGCACAGAGTGAACGTCTGCGCGCCGCCGGCATGAAGGTATATGTAGACCGCAGCGTCTCGACGCGCGGCTTGATCGATCTGCTGAAGCAGACGGTGAACAACACGAACTCGACGCTTGCATCGAGCATCGTCGGCAATCTGACGGCCGGCGTCGGCTCTCCCGTCGTCTCGACCGTGACGACGAACCCGCTCGTCGGGCTCGTCACCGCGCCGCTCGTGCAGACGCTCAGCCAGGCGACCGGTCTCAAAGACGGTACCGGCGTTGCGGGCCTCACGCTCACCTATGAGACCAACTACCCGGCGCTCATCGGCGCGGATTCGCTCCAGCGTGCGGGTATCACCGGCAAGGGCGTCACGATCGCAGTGCTCGACACCGGTCTCTGGAACGATGCGACCCAGTTCTACGGCTCGCGCATTCTCGCGTCGATCGACGTGACGAACGGCGGCCACGGCGCCGTGAAGGGCGATCCGTACGGCCACGGCACGCACATCACGTCCATCGCCGCGAGCGGCGCGCAGAACCTCGCGGGCGACTATCTCGGCATCGCGCCGAAGGCGAACCTCGTCATCGTGCGCGCGTTCGACGGCTACGGCGGCGGCAGCTACGCCGATGTGATCGCGGGCCTCGATTGGATCGTCGCGAATCGCGCGAAGTACAAGATTCGCGTGCTGAACCTGTCGTTCGGCGCGACGCCTCAGTCGTTCTACTGGGACGATCCGTTGAACCAGGCCGTGATGGCGGCATGGCGCGCGGGCATCGTCGTCGTGGCCTCCTCGGGCAACGAGGGTCCCGACCCGATGACGATCAACGTGCCGGGCAACGTGCCCTACGTCATCACCGTCGGCGCGCTCACGGACAGCGGCACGCCGTACAACGCGAGCGACGACAAGCTCGCCTCGTTCTCCTCCACCGGTCCGACGTTCGAAGGTTTCGTGAAGCCGGAGCTCGTCTCGCCGGGCGGCCACATCGCGGCGTCGATGTCGAGCAGCAGCTATCTCGCCAACATCGATCCGGGCTCGATGGCGCTCGGCCAGCAGATGTTCACGATGTCGGGCACCTCGCAAGCTGCCGCTGTCGCGAGCGGCGTGGTTGCCTTGATGTTGCAGGCGGATCCGTCGCTCACGCCGGATACGGTGAAGTGCCGGCTGCTCGTGTCGGCGCGTCCCGCGGTCAAGAGCAACGGCACGCTCGCATACAGCGTGTTCCAGCAAGGCGCAGGCCTCATCAACGCGGTCGCCGCCGTCAACAGCTCCGCCACGAATTGCGCCAATCAGGGGCTCGACATCGACGACGATCTCGCCGGTCGCGCGCACTTCGGCGGCCCGGCGAATCAGGACATCTACGGCAACTACTACATCATGAACATGGACACGGCGTGGGTGTGGGGCGATCCGCTCCTCGCCGACGGCTACACGTGGTCCAAGGGCTACCCGTGGGATCAGGGCTTTGCGTGGAGCGCAGGCTACACGTGGAGCAAGGGCTACACCTGGTCGAAAGGCTACACCTGGAGCAAGGGTTACACCTGGTCGAAGGGGTATACGTGGAGCAAAGGCTACACGTGGAGCAAGACGCTGCCGTGGTGGAACGCGCCGCCGAGCGGCACGGCGCCGACGAAGCCCGCCTCGATCGTCTCGTGGGTGCCGAACGAATGACGCGAAGTGTGACGCAATCCCGGCCGTATCGGCATTGCGTCACCTCTCTCTGAAGTCGGTCAACGCGGACCGACCGCCGCGTAGCGCATGCTATGCCAGTGAGGGCATTCAACCAGGCGTGCGCGGGCCTCGCGGCGCTCATCATCTGTTCGATGTGCGAACCGTCGGCCGCGGCGACGGCCGACGCGCCTCCGCTCGTCCTCCAGCACCTCACGACCGCCGACGGATTGCCGCAGGCGACCGTCATGTCGACCCTGCAGGACTCGCAGGGCTTCGTCTGGCTCGGCACCGAGGACGGCCTCGTGCGCTACGACGGCCACGAGCTGTATCGATACGCGTACACGCGCGGCGATCCGAGCTCGCTGCCCGGCAATTTCATCTGGGAGATCGTCGAGGACGCGCACCGCGATCTGTGGATCGCCGTGAAGGAGGGTGGCGTCGCGCGCTGGAATCGCGCCAGTGACACGTTCACGGTCTATCGGCACGATCCGCGCGACCCCAATTCACTCGCGAGCGACGCCGTGCGCGCGCTCGTCCTCGACGCGCTTGGGCACGTCTGGATCGGCACCACCGAGAACGGCGTCGACGTGCTCGATCCGGCGACCGGTCGCATTCGTCATCTGCGGCACGACGCGCGCGATCCGGGCTCGCTCGTCAACGATCGCATCTTCACGCTGGCGCGCGCGCGTTCCGGCGATATCTGGATCGGCACCGAGACCGGCCTCGACAAGTGGCACGCCGCGACCGGCACGCTGACGCGCTTCGGACCGCCGGGCATGCAGATCTCCCGCGTGCTGGAGGATCGCGGCGGCGCCGTATGGGTTGCGACGTACGATCATGGGCTGCTCCGCCTCGATCGCGACGGCCGCGTGCTCGAGGCGTTCCGCCACGACGAGCGCCGCGCCGACTCCTTGCAGGCCGATGACGTGCGGGCGCTGCTGGAGGACCAGGCGGGCCACCTGTGGGTCGGCACGGTTGCAAGCCTCGATCTGCTCGATCGCGAAAGCGGACGCTTCGCTCACTACCGGCACGACGCGAACGATGCGGATTCCCTGCGCGATTCCAACGTCATGTCGCTGTACGAGGATCGCGCGGGCCTCGTGTGGATCGGCACGCGCGCCGGCGGAGTGAGTCGCTGGAATCCGCGCAGCTGGGAGCTCGGCGGGCACCGACCCGCAGCGCTGGGCAGCGCGCCGGTCACCGCGTTTGCGGATGCGCCCGGCAATCGCGTGTGGATCGCGACGCTCGGCGCCGGGCTCCTGCAGTTCGATGCGGCAACCGGTGAGCTGACGCCGCTCGACGCGCTGGTCGGGCGGCGCAATGCGCTCGCCGATGCGCGCGTCATGTGGTTGCGAAACGATCGCCGCGGTGCGCTCTGGATCGGCACGATGACGAGTGGGCTGAAGCGGCTGACGCCGGACGGCCGCGTCGAATCCATTCCCGTCAAAGCAGGCGACCCGCACGCCACCAGCGAGGCGGGGATCATGGCCGTCGTCGAGACGCGCGGCGGTCAGATCTGGATCGGCACCTATGGCGGCGGCGCAAACATCCTCGATCCCGCGACCGGCACCGTCCGGCAACTGCCCTTCGGAGCGGCGCCGGGTGCGATCAGCGGGCCGATCGTCACGAGTCTCGCCGAAGACGCGCGCGGGTATATGTGGGTCGGAACGGAGAGCACCGGCCTGTCGCTGATCCGCGGCGACGGCACGCTGGTGCGCACTTTCCGTCACGATCCGCACGATGCGAAGAGTTTCCCCGCGGGCACGATCTACGCGATCGCGGTGGATGCGCAGAACCGAGTGTGGATCGCGACGGACGGTAGCGGCCTCGTGCGCGTGCTCGGCTCCCCGGAAGCGCCCGAGTCCATCGCATTCGAGATGATCACGCGCGCGCAGGGCCTCTCGAGCGACACGCTCTACGGTGTGGTGCCCGACGCGGCCGGCGGCATCTGGCTCAGCGGCAACGCCGGGCTCGTGCACTTCGATCCTGAAAAAGGCACCGTCAAGACCTATCACCGCGAGCACGGCTTGCAGGGCGAGGAGTTCTCCTTCGGCGCGTACGCGCGCTTGCGCGATGGGCGCATGGCCTTCGGCGGACCGGGCGGGTTCAACATCTTCGATCCCGCGCGCCTCACGGAGAATCGCCAGCCGCCGCGGCTCGCGCTCACCGGGATCGAGGTGCTCGGCGTGCGCATGCGGGACGGCACGGCGCCTTGGCTGCGCAATCAGATCGATCTCGACTATCGCGGCAGCATCGTCTCGCTCGACCTCGGCGTGCTCGACTTCACCTCGCCGCAGCACAACCGCCTCGCGTATCGCATGCCGGGCCTCATCGACCGCTGGATCAACCTCGGCGCGCAACGGCGCATTACGCTGACGAACCTCGATGCCGGCGATCATGTGCTCGAGGTGAGGGCCGCCAATTCCGACTCGGTTTGGAGCACGACGCCGCTGCGCGTGACGATCCATCGCGATCCGGCGCCGTGGCGCTCGCCGTGGGCGTACGCGGTGTATACGCTCGTCGTGCTCGCGCTGATCCTCTACCGAGTACACAAGCAGCGCGCGAAGTTCCGCGAGATGGCGCGGGCGCGGGCGCGCCTCGAATCCGAAGTGCAGCTGCGCACGCGCGAGCTCGTCGAGAGCAACCGCCAACTCGCCGAGGCCGCGCGCGCGAAGAGCGACTTCCTCGACCGCATGAGCCACGAGCTGCGCACGCCCATGAATGGCGTCGTGGGCATGACGGAGCTGCTCGCGCGCACGCCGCTGTCCGCGACGCAAGCGCATCTCACCAAGACGATCCGCTCGTCGGCGCAGATCCTGCTGCAGATCGTGAACGACCTGCTCGACCTGTCCAAGATTCGCGCGGGCAAGGTCGCGCTCGAAGCGCTGCCGATCGATCTCGCGCAGGTGCTGGAAGAATGCACGAGCCTGTTCGCCGGCGCGGCCGAGGACAAGGGCATCGAGCTGATCGTGTGTCCGCCGGCGCGCTTCGATCGCGTCCTGCTCGGGGATCCGCTGCGCGTCCGGCAGATTCTGATGAACCTCGTCGGCAACGCCGTGAAGTTCACCTCGCACGGCGAAGTGGTCGTGCGCGCGGATATCGGCGCGGTCGAAGGCGAGCGCGCGACGGTGCGGATCGCCGTGTCCGACACGGGTATCGGTATGGACGCCGCCGCGATGGAGCGCATCTTCGAGCCCTTCTCGCAGGCGGACGAAACGACGACGCGCCGGTTCGGCGGCACCGGGCTCGGTCTGGCGATCTGCCGCGAGCTGGCGGACCTCATGGGCGGCACCATCGAGGTGGAGAGCAAGTCGCAGATCGGATCGACGTTCTGCCTGTCGCTGCCGCTGCAGGTGAGTGCCGAGCCATCCGCTCCGGAAGCGCTGCGATTGCCGACGCGCGCTGTGCGCATTCTCACACGGCGGCCTTCGCTGGAGGAGGCGCTCTCGCGGCACGCTGCGGCGCTCGGCCTGGTCGTCGTGCGCGACTCTCGAGGGGAGGGAGAGTTGTATGGCGAGCCGATCGTCGTGCTCGATGCGAGAACCCACCGCGATGAGTTGAAGCATTTCCTCGCGGGTGCCGACGCATCGCGGGCAGCGCTGGTCGTCATCGCGACCGCCGCCGACGCCGAGGCGCTCGGACTGCGCGTGCTCATGCACGAGCAGCGCATCGTGCTCGAACCGGTGCACCGAATCGCTTTCCGCGAAGCGCTCGCCGCCGCGATGGGCCTGCAGGTCGAGAGCTTGACGGCGCACACAGTCGAAGCCGCGCCGCTGCAAGGGCACGTGCTGCTTGTCGAGGACGAGCCCGTGAACGCGGCTGTCGCAGAGGGCTATCTCGCAGCGCTCGGCTGCACGTCGGTAACGGTGCGCAACGGCGCGGACGCGGTGGCGCGAAGCGCGGCCGAGCGCTTCGATCTCATTCTCATGGACCTGAACATGCCGGACATGGACGGCTTCGCCGCGACGGCGCTCATCCGCAAGCGTGAGGCCGCAGGGGCCCGCGTGCCCATCATCGCGCTGACCGCGCACGATGCGCTCAACTATCGGGACAAGTGCCTTAAAGCCGGCATGGACGACATTCTCAGCAAGCCGTGCGCGCTCGATGAATGCGCGCGCCTGCTGCGCCGCTGGCTCGCGCGCGGCGAAGAAGCGCCGGCAAAACGTGCCGCCGCTCAGGTCCCGGCAAGCACAAACACGCCGGCTTCGCTGTCGACGATCGACGTCGGGGCGGTCGCCGCGCTCCGTAAGCTGCGCGCCGACAAGCACGCCGATCTGTACTCGAAGCTCGTCGCGCTGTTCCGTTCCGGTTCCGCGGACGCGCTCGGCCAGTTGCGTGCCGCCTTTGCGGCCGGCGATCTCGCAACGGCCGCCGCCATCTGCCACAAGCTTTCATCGAGCGCCGCGAACGTCGGCGCGCTCGCGTACGCGCAGCACGTCCGCCAGCTCGAGCGCCTTTGCGTTGCAGGCGAGCGCGCGCAAGCGCTCGAATTGCACGGCACGTTGCAGGCCGCGTACGCACCGCTCATCGACGCCTTGGACAGCATGAGCATCCGAGCTACCGCATGACCGAGACGCTGCCCGCTCTGCCGCTCGCCATCATCGCCGACGACGAGGACCTCGGACGCCTGCTGCTCGCCGAGGCCGTCGCCGAGGTCGGTTTGCGCTCGCTCGCCTTCGACAACGGCACGGACGCGCTAAGTGCCGCACTGGAACGCGACATCACGATAGCGCTGCTCGACGTCGACATGGCCGGGATGGACGGCTACGAAGTCTGCCGCCGCCTGCGCGCAGAACCGCGCTTCGCGACCGTTCCGATCGTGATGGTGACGGGGCACGAGGATTCAGCTGCGATCACGCGCGCGTTCGAAGCGGGCGCGACGGACTTCGTGTCGAAGCCGGTGAACTGGGCGCTGCTGCCGCGCCGGCTCGAATACATTCTGCGCAACGCTGCCGCGGCGCGTGCACTCAACGAGCGCATGGTGCAGGTGAAGACGCTCGTGGAGGCGCTGCCGGACACGCTATGGGTCGTGACGCCGGAAGGTCAGGTCAAATGGAGCCCCAACGCGGCGGCACGCGGCGGCGAAGTTGCACCGCCCGAATTGCTGCCGACGGCGCTCGTCGCGATTCGCGATACGGCCGCCGATGGCGTGCAGCGGACACTCGAGTACCGCGTCGAGCGCGCGCCGGGCGTGCGTGCATCGTACGAGCTGCGAGTCAGCCGGCGCGAGGGAGGTGACGTCGTCGTCGTCCGCCAGGATACGACCGAGCGCACGGCAGCGGCCGAGCACATCGAAAAGCTCGCGTATTTCGATCCGCTCACCGACTTGCCCAACCGCCAGCGATGCATCGAGACCGCGGAGAAGCTCTTCGGCGAAGCGACGCAGCTCAAAGAGTGCGTCGCGGTCTTGTCGCTCGACCTGAACAGCCTGAAGCGCGTCAACGATACGTTCGGTCACGCTACCGGCGATGCCGTGCTGCGCGCGTTTGCGGCACGCCTCGCGCAGACGATCGGCAAGTTTGCCATCGCCGCTGATCGGCTCGTCATCAGCCGCTTCGGCGG
Organism: Steroidobacteraceae bacterium; assembly: GCA_035760965.1. Lineage (GTDB taxonomy): Bacteria > Pseudomonadota > Gammaproteobacteria > Steroidobacterales > Steroidobacteraceae > JADGHX01. The sequence goes on from DASTRY010000044.1 coordinate 111,346, forward strand.
CGACGAGTTCGTCATCGTGCTGCGGCACGAGTCCGCTCGCTCGCTGGCCACGCAGATGGCGCGAGCGTGCTGCGAGGCGTTCAAGCAGCCGATCATGCACCGGTCGCTCGAGTTCTACTCGGCGCCGAGCGTCGGGCTCGCGGTGTATCCCGACGACGGCCCGGACGTGGCGACGGTCTTCAAGCACGCGGACACGGCGATGTATCAAGCGAAAGCGGGCGGCGCGACGGGCGCGATGGCGGCGTACACGCCGTCGATGAGCGATCGCATGCGCGACTGGCTCGAGCTCGAGGGCCGGCTGCGTCGCGCCGTGCACCACGATCTGCTGAATCTCGTGTACCAGCCCAAGTTCCGGCTGAGCGACAACCGCATCGTCGGCGTCGAGGCGCTGCTGCGCTGGCGCGATGCGGAGTACGGCGACATCTCGCCTCATCGCTTCGTCGAGATCGCGGAGGACAGCGGGCTCATTCTCGACATGAGCGGCTGGGTGGTACGCGCCGCGTGCCGCCAATTGCGTGCCTGGCTCGATCGCGGCCTCGAGATTCCGATCGCGATCAACTGCTCGGGCAAGGAGCTGCTGCACGGCGACCCGGCGCGCGTCATCGAGGCGGAGTCGCAAGCGGCGAACGTGCCGGCGTCGTTGATCGAGGTCGAGATCACCGAGTCGATGCTGATCAAGGATTCGGCGACGGTGCAGAACGCCTTGCAGCGCGTGCGTCGCCTCGGTTGCCGGATCGCGCTGGACGACTTCGGCACGGGGTACTCCTCGCTCGCGTACATCACACGTTTTCCGCCCGATCGCATCAAGATCGACAAGGCGTTCGTGCGCGACGTCGATCGCTCGGCGAGCGATGCGGCGATTGCCAATGCCATCCTGTCGCTTGGCGAAAGTCTGCGGCTCACCGTCACCGCCGAAGGCGTGGAGCGCGTCGAGCAGCTCGAATGGTTGAGGGCGCGCGGGTGTCACGAAGTGCAGGGATTTCTGCTCTCGACGCCGCTATCGCCGCTCGATCTCGAAGCGCGATTCTTCCCGCACGTCATGGAGCGGAAATCGCAGACCCGCTGAGCGCGCGCTATGGCCACAGCGCTGCGGAGGCCCGCCGCGCGCCCTCGGAGAGCGCCTTCAGTTTCGCCCACGCGATCTGCGGGTGGCAGCGCAAGCCGAGCCCGCAGTCGGTGGACGCGATGACGTTCTCGGCACCCACGAGCCGCGCGAACCGCTGAATGCGTTCGGAAACGAGATCCGGATGCTCGATCAACGCGGTGGCGTGACTCACCACGCCGGGCGCCAGGATCTTGCCGGCAGGCAGCTTCACCGTCTCCCACACCCGGTACTCGTGCTCGTGCCGCACGTTGGCGGCCTCGAACAGATACGCCTGCGCTTTGACCGAGAGCATCACATCCACGATGTCGGACAGCGGAATGTCGTACGCGTGCGGCCCATGCCAGCTGCCCCAGCAGAGGTGATAACGCACTTGCTCGACGGGCACGTTGCGCAAGGCATGGTTCAGAGCCTCGACGCGCATCATGCAGAATGACTCGTACGCCTCGAGGCCCATCTGCACGCCGATGCGGTCCCACAGCGCGGCGAGCCACGCGTCGTCGATCTGAACGACGAATCCCGCCGCCGCGATCGCTTCGTATTCCGTGCGCAGGGCTTCGGCGATGGCGTAGACGTACTCCTCCTCGGACCGGTAGTACTCGTTCAGCCGCCCAGCCTCGATGCTCGCAGGGGCTGTCGATGTGAGGAACGCGTCGCCGACGTCGAGGTCCCCCAGCGCTGCGCGCAGGGTTTCGATCTCCCGCTGCAAGGCCTCGCGGCCGGTGTAGACGATGGGCGCCGTGCAGACGTGGTCGCAGCGGCGCGCTTGATTCGGGGCCGCGCGCGTCTGCTCGAAGAGCGTGCCGCCTGCGATGGCCGCCGCGTAGAAGTCGTCGAACTCCCGCCAGTCCTTGCTCCCCATGAGCAGCGCGCGCGAGGTGCGCAGCGGCCGCTCCTCGAAACCGGCGAGACGCTTGTTGATGAACGTGACCCAGTTGCCGCCCTTCGTGAGCTCGCCCTCGTTCACGAGGTCGATGCCGGCGTCGCGCTGGGCCCGCACCACCGCGGCCACCTCGTCCCCCAGGCGTGCGGGGTTCTCGTCCGGGTTTTCCCACACCTCGGGCGGACCCGGCAGGGCGCCGACGTGCGTGGTCAGAATTCTGCCCGTGCTGCGTTTCATAAGTGCCCTCCGAATGTCAGTATAGGAGCGATGAAACTCGAAATGCTCGCGGCCGCACTGTTCGTCACGACGTGCGGCGTCGCTCTCCCGGCGTATTCCGATAGCTCGCCGCTCACGGCTCAGGCCGAGCGCGTCACGATCACGCGCGATGATTGGGGCATCGCGCACGTGCGGGCGCACACGGACGCGGACGCGGTCTTCGGCATGATGTACGCGCAAGCCGAGGATGACTTCAACCGCATCGAAACCAACTACCTTGTCAGTCTTGGCCGACTGGCGGAGGCAGAAGGCGAGGGCGCCATCTGGCAGGACTTGCGCCAGCGCCTGTTCGTCAATCACGCCACGCTCCGGCAGGACTACGCGAAGAGTCCGGCGTGGCTGCAGAAGCTGATGGACGCATGGGCCGCAGGCTTGAACTACTACCTCGAGACGCATCCGGATGTGCATCCGCGCGTGCTCACGCACTTCGAGCCGTGGATGGCCCTGAGTTTCAGCGAAGGCAGCATCGGCGGCGACATCGAGCGCGTGCCGCTCAGCCAGTTGCAGGCGTTCTACGACGACCCCCAGCGCGATGCCAAGCCGCTCGCGATGACGCCGATCGAGCAGGGCATTGCGTTCCAGGAGCCCTCGGGCTCGAACGGCTTCGCCATTGCGCCGAGCCACACGAAGAACGGGCACGCGCTGCTGCTCATCAATCCGCACACGAGCTTCTTCTTCCGCGCGGAGCTGCAAGTGACGAGCGACGAAGGGCTCAACGCGTACGGCGCGGCGACGTGGGGCCAGTTCTTCATCTACCAGGGCTTCAACGAGCACGCGGGCTGGATGCACACCTCGAGCGGTGTCGACAACGTCGACGAATTCGCCGAGACGGTGCGCGCCGCCAACGATCGCCTCTGGTATGTCTACGGCAAGAATCTGCGGCCGGTGACGCAGGAGAACATCACGATCGCCTACCGTACGAAGGATGGCTCGATGGCTGCGCGCACGTTCACGACGTTTGCGACCCACCACGGCCCCATCGTGCGCCAGGAGAACGGGAAGTGGATCGCGTTCGCGCTCATGAACAAGCCGGTCGAGGCGCTCCAGCAGTCGTTCCTACGGACCAAGGCGCAGGACTACAAGAGCTTTCTGCAGGTGGCGCAGGCGAAAGCGAACTCCTCGAACAACACGTTGTTCGCCGATTCGAAAGGCGAGATCGCCTATCTGCATCCGCAGTTCGTGCCGGTGCGCGACGATCGCTTCGACTATCGCAACCCCGTGGACGGCAGCAATCCCGCGACGGACTGGAAGGGCTTGCACGATCTCGACAGCTTGCCCCACGTCATGAACCCGAAGAACGGCTGGGTGATGAACACCAACAACTGGCCGTGGACCGCCGCCGGCGCCGATAGTCCCAAGGCTGCGAAGTTCCCGCGCTACATGGATCAGGCGGGCGAGAACCCGCGCGGCCCGCACGCCGAACGCGTGCTCAACGCACGACGCGATTTCACGCCGGAGACGCTGCGGGAAGCCGCGTTCGATCCGTATCTCACGGCCTTCGCGCGGCTCGTGCCGCTGCTGATCAACGCCTACGATCGCCTGCCCGCAGGCGATAGCAGGAAAGCGAAGCTCGCGGCGTCCGCTGATTTGCTGCGCGCGTGGGACTATCGCTGGAGCCTCGACTCGAAGGCCACGTCGCTCGCGGTGTTCTTCGGTGAGGCGCTGTGGTCGGTCGCCGCCCCTCCGGCCAAAGCGGCCGGCCTCTCGGTGTGGGACTACATGGCCGACAAAACGACGGACGAGCAGAAGCTCGCCGCGCTCACCGACGCGGTCGACCGGCTCACGCTCGACTTTGGCAGCGCGGCCGTGCCCTGGGGCGAGATCAACCGCTTCCAGCGTAATGACGGCGCGATCGTGCAGACGTTCGACGACGCGAAACCGAGCACGCCCGTGCCGTTCACGTCCTCGCAGTGGGGCTCCCTCGCGTCGTTCGGCGCGAAGCGCTATCCGGGCACGAAGCGCTATTACGGGACATCGGGCAACAGCTTCGTCGCGGTCGTCGAGTTCGGTCCGACCGTGCGCGCTTGGGCCGTGACCGCCGGCGGCGCGAGCGGTCACCCCGAGTCGAAGCACTTCGTGGATGAAGTGCAGCGCTATGCGGACGGCAACCTACGGCCTGTGTATTTCTCGCCCGCCGAGCTGCAAGGGCACATCGAGCGCACCTATCGCCCCGGCGAGTGAGCGCCGCCCGCGGCTCGCGTCAGGACGGCCGTTCGAAGGTGCCGACGTAGTCGGCTTCGGCGAGCGCGTGATCCTCCGCCGCTTCGAGCACCTCTTCGATATCGCTGCCCGGCGGCACGTCGAGACTCGGCACGTCGAGCGCGAACAAGCGGAAGTGATAGTGATGCGCGCCGTGACCGGGCGGCGGCTGCGGTCCGTCGTAGCGCGCGTTGCCGAAGTCGTTCACCGCGACCTGGAGCGCGACGCCTTGGTCGCGTGAGCCCGCTCCCTCGGTGAGACGATGCACGTCTGCGGGGATGTCGTACGCGGCCCAGTGCCGGAACATGCCGCTGGGCGCGTCCGGGTCCTCGACGATGAGCGCATAGCTGCGCGTGCCGGGCGGCTCGTCGCGCCATTCGAGTGGCGGCGACATGTTGCCGCCATCACGGCTGAACTGCTGGGGAATGCGCTGGTTCGCGGCGAAAGCCGGGCTGGTGACGGTCAGCGGCATCGTGATGTCCTCCGTTCGCCCTGGGGCACGGATGCGGAGCAAACGAAGGACCCAGGCGGGCCGCGTTCGAGATCACGATCGGCCGATGAGCGCGAGCGCCTTCTCGAGCTGCGCATCGCGGCCGCCGCAGTAGACGCGGCAGGCCGGAACGGCGACGTCCGGCGGCACGCCGATGCCTTCGATGGGCGGGATTCCGTCCGGCACGAACGCGGCCGTCGCGACGTACAGAAAGTACTTCCCCTCGCAGGGTTGATTGGCGCGGCCGGCGAGGAACGCGCCGGCCGTCTTCGAGCCGACGAGCGTGCCGATCTTCTGCTGGCGGACGGCGGCGGCCACCCATTCCTTGCCGCTGCGGACGCCGTCGTCGATCAGCACGTATTTCGGTACGCGGCCGAGCGGTTTGCCGGGCTTCAGGTTCTCGATGTACTCGAGCCCGGCGCCGCCGAAGCCGCCGCGCAGGTCGAGAATGAGCACATCGACGCGGGCGCGCGCGAAGCTCGTGAGCGCCGAGTCGAGCGCGTCGAGGAAGCGGGCGTTCGTACCGGCCCAGAGGTGAAAGTAGCCGACGCGCTTCGCGCCGGCCCGGATCTCACGCGCCGACGCGATCGAGGCCCGCAGGAAGGCGCTCTGCGTGCTCTCGAATGTCGCGCGCAGTCGCACCGTTCGTTGCGTGGCACCGTCCGACGAGACGACGAGTGTCGACTCTCGTTGCGCATCGAACCCGAGCGGATCGAACCGCTCGCCGTCGAGACTCACGAGCAGGTCGCCCGCGAGCACGCCGGCGCGTGCGGCCGGCGAGTCCTCGAGCACGTAGGCGGCGTACTGAGCCTCGCCGATACGTTTCGGCCAGATGCCCGATGACGCAATCGGGAATGCATCGAGGCTCCCCGAGAAGATGGATTGGAGCGCCCAGTAATCGAGGTCGCGCTTGGTGTAGAGCCCGGTGTGACTGGCGCGCAGCTCGGCGAGCAGCGCGTTGATCTGCACGGCGAGCGCCGTATCGGAATCGCCGCATGACACTTGGGACCGGTAGTGCGCGACGCGCGCGGGCCAATCGAGGCCGCGGAACGTGCGGTCGTAGAACTGCTCGCCGACGATCGCGGTGATCTCGTCGTATTCGCGAAGTCGTGTGCACAGCTGTGGGGAGCTCATTCGGCGTCAGCCCGCCTTCCGGAGTCGATGCGTGTTCAGCAGCCCGAGCCGCACGAGACTCTCGGCGGTGGCGACGACTGCCTCTTCGCTCGGACGCGGTATCCAGCCGAGCAGCCGCCGCGCTTTGGCGTTCGTACCGTTCTTCACCTTACCGAGCTCGGGCACTATCTCTTTCGCGAGCCGCGAGCGCAAGGCGATGAGACGCACGAGCCAGTCTGGCGCCCGGGTGGTCGGGACTTTGCGCGCTCGATCTCCCATGCGTTGCTTCAGCACCTGGGCGATCCCCTGCAGCGAGACGAAGTCGCCGGTGCAGGCGAGGAAGCGCTCGCCTTTCGCAGCGGGATGCGTCATCGCGCGGAGGTGCAGGTCCGCCACGTCCCGCACGTCCACGATGCCGAAGTGAATTCGAGGCAGGAGCGGCACCGCGCCTTCGAGCAGACGCTTCACGACGAGGATGGACGCGGAGAAGTCGCGCCCCAGCACGGGGCCGAGCACGACGACGGGATTCACCGTCGCGAGCTCGAGCCCGCCTCCTTCCTTCGCGACGAAATCCCACGCGGCGCGCTCGGCGAGCGTTTTCGATTTCGGATAGGCGGGAACCTCACCGCCCGAGAGATCGGTCCATAGCGTTTCGTCGAATGGCGCCGTTCGCTGCGCGCGGTGTCCGTACCCGATCGCAGCGAACGAGGACGTCACGACGACGCGCCTTACGCCCGCGTCGCGAGCGGCGCGCAGTACGCGGAGCGTGCCGTCTCGCGCAGGGATGACGAGGTCGTCTTCGTGCTTCACGGCACGTGCCGGAAGAGGTGAGGCAACGTGCAGCGCGTACTCACAACCCAATGCCGCTTCGCGCCAGCCCGCATCGCGCGTGAGGTCGGCGGCGATGAGCGAGAGCCGGTCCCCTGCGTCCACGCCGTGCTCCCTCAAGGTGGCGCGCATCTCCGCCCCACGTTCAAGACTGCGCACGCTTGCGCGCACGAGATAGCCGGCGCAGAGGAGCTGCAGGATGCAATGCGTGCCGATGAACCCCGACCCGCCCGTGACCAGAACTGTGCTCGTCATGACGCCATATGGACTACGCTCACGAATTCAGTCAACTTAGCTCGCATGCAGATCGTCGGCCGCAACAGCTCGCACTTCACCCGTCTGCCGCGTATTTTCGCGCAGGAGCTGGGGGTGCCGCTCGAGCTGGTCCCCATCTACGACATGCGCGCGCTCGGGCCGGAAGTGTACGCGGGCAATCCGGCGTTGAAGCTGCCGATTCTGCGCACGGAGCAGGGCGTCGTATTCGGGGCGCTGAACATCTGCCGTGTGATCGCCGAGCGCGCGACACGTCCGGCGCGCATCGTGTGGCCCGAGGATCTGCGTGACGAGCTCTCGCGGAACGCGCAAGAGATGGTGTGGCACGCGATGACGGCGCAGGTCCACATCATCATGGGCACCGGCATCGGCAAGCTGCCGGCCGAGAACATCTACTTCGCGAAGATGCGTGCGGGCTTCGAAGGCGCCCTGCGGTGGCTCGACGCGAATCTGGAAGCGGCCTTGCGCGCGCTGCCTGCGCCGCGCGATCTCAGCGTGTTCGAAGTGTCATTGTTCTGCTTGATCGAGCATCTGGCGTTCCGGGTGACGGTGCCCGTCGAGCCGTACACAGCGCTCACTCGTTTCGCGACCGACTTCGCGGCGGCGAAACCGTCGCTGCGCCAAACGGCTTACCGTTTCGACACGCCGCCGGCTCAGCCCTGAGTTGCCCTGGTTTGTCTCGACGCGCGGCGCCGTCGCGATCAGCCGCGCCGTCGCGCCGCGCCGCCGACACGCGGCCTCTTCGACCGCCAGGTCTGTTCGGACGACCCGGAGACGAGGGGGTTGCGCGCGATCGCGCGAGCAGATCGTCCAGCCGCTCATGCCCGCGCGCTCGTAAGCCAGCACGCCGCCTGGAAGCGCGCCTCGCCATCGAGAATGAATGGAGCGAAGGCCGCCCGTACCGCGCTGACGGTGCGGGCGCGCAGCTCCGGATTGGTCACGTCTCGCAGCGCGACGCCGACGTTCCCTGCTCCGTCGTCGAAAGCGACTTGCTCAAGTACGTGACGAAGCTCGGACCGGTTCGCTTCTCCTTCGTGTTGCGTGGCACACTCTACGAGCTCAAGTGCGCTTGAGGTCAAGAGATGCAGCCGCTCGATATCGGGGAAGTCGCGCGACGCTCGGGAGTGCCGGCGTCGACGTTGCGATATTACGAAGAGAAGGGGCTCATCGCGTCCATCGGCCGGCGCGGCCTGCGGCGCTCGTTCGATGCCCGGGTCCTGGAGCGCCTTGCGTTCATCGCGCTCGCGCAGGCGGCGGGGTTCTCGCTCGAGGAAATCGCCCGGATGATCGCCCCGGATGGCAAGCTGCGCATCGATCGCGCCAGCTTGAATGCGAAGGCCGACGAGCTCGACCGGACGATCCGGCGACTCTCCGCGATGCGCGACGGCTTGCGCCACGCGGCGGTCTGCAAGGCGCCGAGCCATATGGAATGCCCGACATTCCGCCGTTTGCTGAAGCTTGCCGGCGCCGTGCGCAAGCGCGGGCAGCGGGACCAGGACGTTGCCGTGGCCGTTGCGCGCGGCATGCGTCGAAGGAGTGCCGCATGACCAACCAGTCGCCCGATCTCGTCGATTACAACCTGTTCACCTCGCATCCGGCGCTGGTGGAAGCCCTCGCGCGTGAGGGCGGGTCCGCGGCGCACGAGCGGCTCGCGAACTGCGGTGCGCGTTTCGGGACGGCCGAGATGTTCGCGCTCGGCGATGCCGCAAATCGCAATCCGCCTGTGCTGAAGACGGTCGACCGCTTCGGCAATCGTCGCGACGAGGTGGAATTTCATCCCGCATGGCACGAGCTGATGCGCCAGCTCGTCGCCGAGGGCTTGCACACCGGGCCGTGGGCGCAGCCCGAGCCGGGCGCTCATGTCGCGCGCGCCGCTGCGTACATGCTGTGGGCGGAGGTCGAGAACGGCACGCAATGCCCGGCGACCATGACCTATGGCGCCGTTCCAGTGCTCGCGCGCCAGCCGAACGACTTCGCGGAGTGGCTGCCGCGGCTTCTCTCTCGGGAGTACGACGCGCGGCGGCGCCCGATTCACGAGAAGCGCGGCGCGCTCATCGGCATGGGCATGACCGAGAAGCAGGGCGGCTCGGATGTGCGCGCGAACACGTCACGCGCCGCTCCTGTGAGCGTCGCCGGACCGGGTCGCGAGTATCGGCTCACCGGACACAAGTGGTTCTTCTCGGCGCCGATGTGCGACGGCTTCCTCGTGCTCGCGCAGGCCGCCGGCGGATTGTCGTGCTTCTTCATGCCGCGCGTGCTGCCGGATGGAACGCTCAACTCGTTCCGCTTGCAGCGACTCAAGGATAAGGTCGGCAACCGCTCGAATGCGTCGAGCGAGATCGAGTTTCACGAGGCGGCTTGCGTGCTCGTCGGCGAGGAAGGACGTGGTGTGCCGACAATCCTCGAGATGGGCGTTTACACGCGCCTCGACAATGCCATCGGGTCGACGGGAATCATGCATCAGTGCGTCGCGCAGGCCATTCACCATTGCCGATATCGGCGCGCGTTCGGGCGACTGCTCATCGATCAGCCGCTGATGCGCAACGTGCTCGCCGATCTCGCGCTCGAATGCGAAGCCGCGACCGTCTTCACGATGCGGCTCGCGCGCGCATTCGATCGCCAGCAGGACGAAGTCGAAGCGGCGCTCCGTCGCGTGCTGACGCCGGTGGCGAAGTACTGGATCTGCAAGCGCGCGCCGCTCGTGGCGACCGAGGCCATGGAAGTGCTCGGCGGCAACGGCTATGTCGAAGAGGGACCGATCGCGCGGCGTTTCCGCGAGGCGCCGCTGAATTCCATCTGGGAAGGCTCCGGGAACGTCATGTGTCTCGACGTGCTGCGCGCGCTATCGCGCGATGCGCCGGTGATGGAGGCACTGCTTGGACTGTTGCGGAAGGGGCAGGGCAAGGATCCGCGTTACGACCGCTACGTGAGTGGGCTCGCGTCGGAGTTGACCGATTCGAACGAAGCGGAAGTCCGCGCGCGGCGCTCGACGGAGCGCATCGCACTCGCCGTGCAGGCGGCGATTCTGCTGGAGCACGACTCGCCCGCGGCCGAAGCATTCCTCGCGTCGCGCATCGCGCGCGATGCGCCCGGGGCGTTCGGCACGTTACCGGTCGGCCTGAATCTCGGAGCGCTGATCGAGCGCGCGCTCGCGCCATAGCGCTTCTGCAGCCGCGCCCGCGCGGCGAGCGCGAGCGCGGATTGACCGGTCGCTTGCGAGGTCGAAGTTACAGCGTCTGGAACGCGCTCAACACGACGCGTCCTTGCGGGTCTCGTCGCGAGTCCACGTGATATCTCTCACGCAGCTCGTGCAGAAACCCGTCCACGTCGCCGGTGCGGAACGAACCCGCGATCCGCACGTTCGCGAGCACCTTGTCCGCGAGCACGAACTTCGTGGTCGTGTAGCGATCCATCTCGGCGAGAACGTCTTCGAGCGCGGCGCCGTCGAAGACGAGCATTCCGCGTTGCCACGCGAGCCGCGTTTCGAGCTCGCTGCCGATGAGCGGCCGCACGGACTGATAGCCGGGCTCGACCAGCGCCGTTTCGAAGGCGGTGAGCACCGCCTCACCATAACTCAGATTCTCGCGGCGCTTGGCCGGTGTCTCGGGCCAGCGCGGCGGGGCGTAGAGCACCTTCACCTGACCCTCAGCGACCGTCACTTCGACGTTCTCGGGCGCCAGTACGCGCACGTTGAAGCGCGTGCCCAGCACCTGGAAATCGCGTTTGCCGGCGTGCACGTTGAAGGGGCGCGCCGGGTCGGGCGCGACGTCGAAGCTCGCTTCACCATAATCCAGGCTGATGTCCCGCGACTGCGGGGTGAAGGCGACAGTCATGCGCGTGCCGGTGTTGAGCGTGATCTTGCTGTGGTCGACCAGCGTGATCTCCTGCCGGCCGCCGACCGCCGTGAGATAGGTCTTGTGCAGAGTGCCGCTGGGCGCCGCCTGCGCCTCGCTGAACAACGAGGACGGATCGCGGCCGATGAGCGCCAGCGTGCCGAACACCACGATCGCCAGTGCGCCCAAGAACGTGACACCCATCGAAAGGGCGCTGCGCCCGCGCCGCGGCGGCTCCGCGAGCCCCGCGCCGTCCGGAAAGAGTTGCGTGAGCAAGGCGACGATATCCGGCCGCTGCCATGGCGGCGCCTTGTCGAGCAGCGCTGCGCGATTGGCGCGGTCGGCAAGCCACGCGGCGAGCTCAGCGCCGTCCTCCTTGTCCAGGCCACGAGACAACCTGTCGAGCCAGTGAGAGGCCTCCTCGTCGCGTTTGGTGGATGATTCCGGGGGTGAGTGCCGTCGGCCCATATCCATGCCCTCCGCGCGCCGCGTGTAAGCGTGTGCGGAGGATCATAGCGTGGCGCCGCGGGAGCGGCGAGACTGCGCAAAGCTAGCCGGGAAGGCGAGGTCTTTCCGGATATCCAGCACCAAAGCCTAGCCGGGAAGGCGAGCGTCTTCCCCGATATCCAGCGCATTCTGCGAATGCGTGCCGAGCCTCGGCGCATCCAGATAGAAGGCGTACTGAGCCATGCACGCGCTCACGAAACTGCGCGCGCCATGGCCGGCGGCGCGCAGCACGCGACTGTGACCTAGCCACACGGCCAGCGCGGCATTTATGAAAAACGCTCGGTGTACTGTCGCGTGAGCCGCGCGCGCGAGAGGGGTCTTGCGTGCATTCATCTCGCGCAGCAGGTCCGATTCGAAGCCAACCTGCGCGAGCTCGTCCGCCACCAGAATGCGGCAGAGCGTCTGCAGCTGCCGGCACCCGGTCGCAGCCTCGAGCGCGCGGTAATAGACCTTGCCGATCAGCTTCGCGCTCACGAGCCCGGCGATCTGCAGCTCGAATCCCGCGAGCCCGTGAACGCGGCGCGCCGCGCGCTCGATCCAGTCGGCGCGCCGGCGGGGGATGGCGTGCTGCTCCATGAATGCAGCGAGCAGCCCGGCGTGATGATTCTGCTCGGCCACGAGCAGCGCGACGACCTGGCCGAGCGGCAGGGCGTCCTGCTCCTGCTCATAGCGCCGGGCCGCGCGCATCAAGCATGGCCCGTCGATCTGCTCCGCGAGCTGAAAGGTCGCGAGCGAGCGGCCGATGAGCTGCCGCTCGTAGGGCGTGAGATCGTCCGGCGAACCTTCGGGCAGAACGCAGCGGCGGTCCGCGTGGTACTCGAAATGATCCAGCCAGACTCGCAGATCGGTGTGCATGGCAAGCGCCTCGGCAGAGCGGAACTGGCGCACAGAATGCGAGCCGACGCGGTCCGCCCGGTGGCGCAATTCGGGCAGATTCGGGCACCGTTCAGATTTTGCTCAGCCGCCCTTGGGTACATTCGCTGCCCCCTGATTCGAAAGGAGCTTTCATGAGATCGGCCTCTCTCGTGCTGAGCCTGTGTGCCCTGATTGCGCTTGCAGTGTCTCTGCCGCGCGACGCGCTGTCGCAGGACCGGCCGGGGCGCGACCAGGTGTGCGTCTACGAGCACGCTGACTACGGCGGTTGGGAGCGATGCTTCGGGATCGGTGAGGACGTCGCCGACCTCGGCAATCTACGCAATCAGATTTCGTCCGTGCGCATCTTCGGGCGAGCAGAGATCACGCTCTTCGAGCATCCCGGGTTTCAGGGACGGCAGCTCGTCATCGACAGCAGTACGACGAATCTGCCGCGCGGCTGGAACGACGAGACCGATTCGCTGCGCGTCGATCGTGCGAGCTTCGGCAACCGGCAGCGGGCGAGCGAGCGGCGCGAGGACCGCGTGTGCGTGTATCAGCACGTCGGCTTCCGCGGCAATTCGCGCTGCTTCGATGCCGGGGACGAGGTCTACGATCTGCGCCAGATCGGCTGGAACGATGCGATCTCCTCGATTCGCACCTTCGGCGGCACGCGCGTGGCGGTGTTCGAGGACGCGGGTTTTCAGGGTCAGCGGTTGATCGTCGAGCAGGACATCCCGGACCTCACGCGGATCGCCGCCGGCCGCGGTACATGGAACGACCGCATCTCTTCACTGCGCGTCGGCGACGACCGCTTTTTCCGCGGTCGTCGCTGAGCTCTGCGTGCTGCACTGAGTAGCGCCGCGGTTCGACTCCATGCCGAGCCGCGGCGCCGGCCGTCTCACTGACCGAAGCGGATGCGCCCGGTGAGGTACCACTCGAGCGGACGGTTGTAGGTTCCCACCTTCTCGCCGGCGGCGAGGTTGATCGAGCCGCTCTGGAGCCAGCGGTCGTTCGTGAGGTTGGTGCCGCCGAGCACGATCTCGTACCGCTCGTCCTGGCCGCGATAGTGGATCGAGGCGCCCAGCGCATTCGTCGCCGGACGATGCAGCTCGGGGGTGTTCAACGAGTCGTTGAACAGGTCCGCGGTGCGCGTGTAGTCCACGGAGAAGCGCATGCCCGCGCCGTTCGGCAACGAGATGTCGTAGTTCGGCCCGATCGTGTACTTGTAGCGCGGCGTCTTCGGCAGCTTGTTGGTGATCGGGATCTGCGCCTCGGGTGCGATCTTCGTGTACTTCGCGTCGATGTAACCCGCCGCGAGCGTGAACGAGAAGCCGCCGCCGAGAATGCCCTGCGACTCGAGCTCGATGCCCTTGATGCGGGCGTTACCCGCGTTGTGCAGAACCGGTGAGGCACCTTCCTGGAAGTTCAGCTGGATGCCCTTGTAGTCCGTGTAGAAGATCGCGGTGTTGACGAGCAGGCGCCGCTGGAACAGCTCCGATTTCACACCGAGCTCGGAGGTGTACGCGAACTCGGGCCCGAACTCCGCTTCCTCGCCCGACTGGATGGGCTGGGAGAGACGCGTGGTCCAGCCGCCGGACTTGAAGCCTTTCGACCAGCTCACGTAACCCATGACGTCATTGGTGAACTGGTATTGCAGGCCCACTTTCGGCGTGAACACGTCGAAGGTCTGCTCGTTGGTACCGGTCGGGAAGTAGCGCAGCGGATTGCCTTCCACGGGGAATCCGAGAGCCTGCTGGCACGTCACCCCGGCCGGAATGTTCGGATCGAGATGCAAGTTCGCCGGATCGCTCGGCGGGTTGCAACCGCTGATCTTGTACGTGAAGCCGTTCAGATCCGCCTGGCCGCCGATGAATTTCTTCTGCTCGCGCGAGTAGCGACCGCCGATGGTCAGCGTCAGCGGATCGGTCAGCTTGTAGTCGGTGTGGAAGTACGCTGCGTAGGACTTCGTGTCGACGTCGTTCTGATAGTCGTACACGTACAGAATGCCTTCGAACGGCACGTAATCGTGCACGTAGCCCTTTTCTTTGAAAAAGTACAGACCGGTCACGTAGTTCAGTCGGTCGCCGAACGCCTTGCCGTTCAACTGGAATTCCTGCGAGACCTGGAACTGATGCTGATGGTCCGTCACTTCCTGGATCTGCTCGGGCAGACCGTCGAGGTCGACGCCGACGCGCCAGTTGATCTGGCGATAGCCGGTGATGGATTTGAACGAGAGCCCGTCGCCGAGCTGCCAGTCGCCCGTGACCGCGAGACCGAACGCATCGTTCTTCGCGAAGCTCACGCCGTTCGAGTACGTCGTGTCGATGCTGCCGGTCTGCGTGTTCTCGAAGTTCCAGAAGATGCGCGGTGAGTTGGACAGGAGGAGATTGCCGCCCGGCCCGTTCACGTAACCCGCGCCCGCGAGCGGCGGCCCGCCCGTCGAGAGGCCGGGCACCACGGCGCGCGGTCCGCACACGCCCGTAGTCGTATTCGTCACGACGGGGCTGATGAACGCCGCAGGACCGTTCACCGGATCGTTCAGCGCCGCAGGCGAGTTGCTGATGCACGTGTTGTAGAGGAAGGCGAAGATGTTCGCCGGCCCGTTCTGCACGCTCAGCACCGTCGACGGCGTCGCCGACTGGTCCTGATGCTGCCAGTCGCCCGCGAACGTCAGCGAGAAGGTGTCCGAGGCATTCCAGACCATCTTGCCGCGCAGCACCTGCTGATCGATTCCGCCATTCGTGTCGGACGTGTCGTATCCCGCCTTGGGATACGCGCGCACCGGATCCGTCACGAAGGGAACGGACGAGGGGAACGGAATGACCTTCTGATACCCATCGCGCTTCAGCCACGAGCCCGTGATGCTCGTCAGCAATTTGTCCGATACCGGCAAGTCCGCGGTGAACGCGAAGTCGCGGCGATCGAAGCGGCCGGTCGTGGCCTGGGCGGTGAAGCGCCGCTCCGTGCCGGGCGTGTGCGTGACGATGTTGATCGCGCCACCGATCGTGTTACGTCCGAACAGCGTGCCCTGCGGGCCCTTCGCGATCTCGATGCGCTCGACGTCCAGCAGGTTCTGGTTCGCGCCGATCGTGCGCGCGAGATACACGCCGTCGAGATACACACCGACGCCGGGGTCGAGGTTGAATGCGAAATCGTCCTGGCCGATGCCGCGAATCGATGCCGAGAGCACGTTCGAGTCGCCCGAGAAGGGCGCACCCGCATCGAGGTTCACGTTCGGGGTGAGATTGCTCAGCGAGTGGAGATCCGTGACGCCTTTGTCCTGCAGCGTGTCGGCGGTGAACGCGCTGATCGCAATCGGGACGTTCTGAATGTTCTGCTCGCGCTTCTGCGCGGTGACGACGACCTCTTGCAACTCCTGGGCGAGGACCGTCGAGCTCACCAGCGGCAGCGCGGCCGCAAGCGTTGCGCGGACGCACAGGTGGATTCGATGTGACATGAGCCCCTCTATTGTTGGTTCGTAAAAGCCCCTGCTCGCTGCACGTAATCTAGCAGCATAGCCACGATAGCGACTATTTCGCATAGCGAAAAAATCGCATGCGCCATCCGGCGAATCAGTCGGATACTGCCACGCCGAGCCGGCATCGATTTCGAGAATCGCAGGCACTCACCCGGTGTGCCGCGACCGTTTTCATTGGACCCGTCAAACGGTGCGTACCGGTCGCGCCACAAGCTTTGCCCATGTCGCGTGCGCGACGCATGCCGCACAGTGCCTCTGACCGGACAGCGGCGGTGGCCATTGCGTCCGGGAGTGCAGTCGATAGCGCCTGCGAGCGCAGTCATGCAGGCGCGGCCTCATTTTCCGCGGCCGATGCATCGGAGCGGGCGATCTCGTCGCGCACCTGGGCGACCGCCCGGCGCGTCGGCTCGTCATCGGGCGTGCAGAGCACCACGCGCACGGTGGGATGACCGTCCGGCACGTAGGAGGTGTGCTCGAAGGCGAGCTCGCCGAACTGCGGGTGGCGGAAGCGGTGAATGCCGTAGGAGCGCACGTTGATCTCGGGCGAGCGCCAGACCCGGCGGAACACCGGCGAGAGCATCTCGAGCCGGCGGATGAGCGCCTCGAAGCGCGGGTCGCCGCCCGACTTGCTGTAGTCGACGCGCAGCTTCGCGAGCACGCGGCGCGCCATCTTTTCGAACTCTGCCGGCTCGGTGTAGTAGGACTGCCGCGTGAACAGGATCTCGACGAGATTGCGCTCCGCCGGCGGTGTCGTGGCGTAGTCGCGGAAGATGATCGAGTTGAGCCGGTTCCACGCGAGCACGTCCCAGCGCAGGTTCATGACGACCGCGGGCACTTCGATGCGATTGATCATGCGCACCATCTCGGGCGGCGCTTCGAGATGCGGCTCGCGCGGCAGGCGCGGCGGCCGGTGCTGAACGAGCGAGAAGAGATAGATGCGCTCGTCTTCGGAGAGCTTGAACGTCTGCGCGATGCGGTCGAGCACCTCGTCCGAGACGCGCATGTCGCGGCCCTGTTCGAGCCACGTGTACCAAGAAACGCTCACGCCCGAGAGCGAGGCCACGTCTTCGCGCCGCAGCCCTTCGGTGCGCTTGCGTTGCGGCACCGGCAGCCCGAGATCCGCCGGATTGATGCGCGCCCGGCAACTGCGCAGGAATTCCGCGCGCTGCCGATCGATCGGTATTCGCGTGCTCACGTCCGCCCCCTCCCGGCCCCCTGAGCCGACCGCTAACTATTACTACGACTACTAGCTTTGTGGGAAACATTTAAGCGTCGCGCACCGAAAACCTATGGCGATCGGCGACGGGCTCGCGCTAATTTCAGCCGCACCAGAAAAAAGATCGACACGGTTAGGGAGCAGGGGGGACCGATGCGGATCGGGTTGATGCTGGTGTTGCTTGGCGCCTCGGTGGCGCTGGCGCAGGAAGGATTTCCACTCGACGGGACGTGGCGCGGCGCGCGCGCGGGCGCGGGCAAGGTGCCCGAGACCATCGTCATGGTGCTGCAGTGGGATGGCACGAAGATTTCCGGTGTCATCAATCCGGGGCCGAGCGCAATCCAGATCAGCGATGCGACGCTCACCCCCGCGGGCTGGAAGGTCTCGATCGACGCGCGGCCGCCGCAGGGCAAGCCGATCCACTTCGAGGGCACGCTCGAGAACCTCGGCGCGTACAATCGCGCGATCGCGGGAACGTGGACCGAGGGCGGCAAGAGCGTTCCCGTACGCATGGTGAGGGAGTAGCCGTGCGCGCCCTCATCACAGTCGCAAGTCTCCTTACGGTGAGTCTTTTTGCCGCGGGATGCCAGCAGAAGAGCGCCGCATCGACGCCCGCCGGCGCCGCGGCGAATACGCCGGCACCGCGCTTCGCGGACGGCTTGATTCGCTTCGATCGCGCGCCGGGCGAGAAGGGGTACTGGGACTCACCCTCCGTCGGCGGCCTGGTCGAAGACGGCGTGCAAGTCGAGATGGACGCGCAGGGCAGGCTCGCGAACATCGCGGATGCACCGAAGGTCGCGCCCTTCCAGCCGTGGGCGCTCGCGCTCTACGAGTATCGGCAGCGGAACGGCTTGCGGGATGACCCGATGCGCGAATGCATCGGCCCCGGCAATCCGCGTCAGATGCATACCCCCGGCGGCGTGCGGATCATCCAGGATCGCAACTACAACCGCGTCTACCTCCTGTTCGGCGGAGGCAATCGCAGTTGGCGCGTGATCTATCTCGACGGCCGCACGCCGCCCAATCCCGACGAAGTCGTGGGCACCTTCTACGGCAATGCCGTCGGCAAGATGGAGGGCGACACGCTGGTCGTCGAGTCCATCGGCTTCAACACGCGGTTCTGGTTCTCGAACGGCGGACTGCCGCACACCGAAGCGCTGCATCTGACGGAGCGCTTCAAGCGCCCCACGCACGATCTGCTCGAGTACGAGGTGACGATCGACGATCCGCGCACCTACACGCGGCCGTGGAAAGCGTCGTGGACGTTGCGCTGGGTGCCGGGCGACATCCCCGAACAGTTCTGCGAAACCGGTCGTACATAGGAGAGCGACGATGTTCACGAAGACGATGCGGCTCGGCACGCTGCGCAACGTGGCGCTTGCCGCGGCGGCCGCGCTGTGCGCGGCGGCCGTGATGCCGGGCTACGCGCACCACTCGTTCGGCGCCGAGTTCGACTCCAATAAGCCGGTGACGATGACCGGCGTCGTGACGCGCCTCGAGTGGACCAATCCGCACGTGTATCTCTTCATCGACGTCAAGGACAAGAACGGCGCGGTGACGAACTGGGGCTTCGAGATGGGGCCGCCGCACATGCTGCAGAAGGCGGGCTGGAAGCGAAACAGTCTCACGATCGGCGAGACGGTCGTGATCGACGGCTGGCTCGCACGCGATGGCAGCCATCACGCGAATGCGCGCAAGGTCACACGCAAGAGCACGGGCGAAGTGCTGGGCGCGGCGACATCCGGCGGGCAGACGCTGACCGGCACGCCGAAGTCGGGTGGCGCGGCGCCGGTCGCCGTGGGCAGCACACAGGGTAAGCAGACTCAGTGACGCGTGAGAACGATCGCGGCCACGGTATCGATGCTCAGCCTCATGGTCGCGATCCGGAGCACGCAGGGTAAGCAGGGTTGGTAACGCATGCGAACGATCGCGCCAATTGTGTTGACGCTCAGCCTCGCGGGCTCCGCGCTCGTGCTGGCGCAGGACGACGGGGGCGGGGGAGCCGCCGCGAAGCCGGCGCCGCGCTGGCCGGATGGGCGCATCAGCTTTAGCGGCACACCGGATGATGTCGGCAACTGGGAAGGGCCGGCGAACGGCACGATCTTCTTCAACATCGATAGCAAGACGGGCAAGAAGATCACGCCGCCCGCGAGCCTCGCGACGAATCTCACGGTCGATCAGGTGCCGTTCCAGCCGTGGGCGCGCGAGCAGTACATGAAGCGCGAGAGCCAGGCGGAAGACCCGCACACGCGCTGCAAGCCCTCGGGCGGGCCGCGTCGCTGGCACACGCCGTACGGCATCGAGATCCTCGATCTGCCGGAGACGCAGGAAGTGCTCGTGCTGAGCGTGGGCTCGCCGCACAGCTGGCAGCAGATTCACATGGACCGCAAGGAGCATCCGCGAAATCTGCAGCCCTCGTGGTACGGAGACGCGATCGGCCACTGGGAAGGCGACACGCTCGTCGTCGACACAGTGGGCTTCAACGAGCGTTTCTGGCTCACGCGCGAAGGCGTGCCGCACACGAGCAAGCTGCATCTGACCGAGCGCATCTCTCGTCCGAGCTTCGACAAGTTGCGCTACGAGGCGACGGTCGACGATCCGGGCGCGTACACGAAGACGTGGTCGGGCGGCTGGAACCTGCGATGGTCGGCCGGCAACGAGCCCTTCGACTATCTGTGTCAGGAGAACAATCGCGATCCGCAGCGGATGATCGGGATGACCGGCGGGCCGCAGTGACCCATTGCTGAGCAGGAGGCCAATACGCGATGAGACAGGTCAGCACAGTTCTTCGCCGAACGATGCTGACGCTGCTGAGCTTGGCCTGCGGCTGCTTCGCAGGCGGAGCGCGTGCCGCGAGCGATGTCGCGGACGCGATGATGAATCGGGACTCCGCGCGCCTCGAGCAACTCATAGCCGCCAAGGCCGATGTCAACGCCGCGCAGGCGGATGGCAGCACGGCGCTGCACTGGGCGGCGTATCACGGCGACGTTCACGCGGCCGAGCTGCTCCTGAAGCGCCATGCGAACACCTCCGCAGTGACCGACACCGGCATGACGCCGCTCGCGTTGGCTTGTGAAGCCGGGAACGCAGCCATCGTCGAGCTGCTCCTGAAGCACCGCGCCGATCCGAATCAGACGCTGAAGAACGGCGAGACGCCGCTGATGATGGCGGCGCGAACCGGGCGCGTGCCCGTGATGCAGCTGCTGCTGAAGAAGGGTGCGCGGATCGATGCGCGCGAGAAGCTGCGCGGCACCACCGCCCTCATGTGGGCCGCAGCGAACTCGAATACCGAAGCCGTGAAATTCCTCATCGCCGCGGGCGCGGACGTGAACGCGCGTTCGGCGACGGCGCCGCCGGGCCGACGGCCGTATCTCGCGCCTCCGGGGCGCGAGCGCATTCAGGAGTTCATCGACGGCACGGGCTTGCGGGGCGCGGCCGTCGGCGAGGACGCCGCCGACACGAAGCCGCCGGGCGAGCCCGACGATGCGGCCACACGTGAAGCGGCTCGCAAGCGTTTCGAGGCGGAGATCGCGGCGGCCAAGGGCGCCATCGCGCGATTCGAGAAGCCCGCGCCCTACGCGCAGCCGAGCGAGAAGCAATGGGGCGGGCTCACGCCGCTCTTGTTCGCCGCGCGCCAGAACGACCTCGCGACGGTGCAGGTGCTGCTCGACGCCGGCGTCGATGTGAACCAGAAGAGCGAATACGGCTGGACGGCGCTGCTCGTCGCCACCCACAACCGCTTCTATCGGCTCGGCGCGTACCTGCTGGATCGCGGCGCGGATCCGAACATCGCCAACGACGGCGGCTGGAATCCGCTGTACCTCGCGACGGACAACCGCAACATCGAAGCTGGGGACTATCCGACGCGCAAGCCGGACATGGACCACCTCGACTACATCGAGCGGTTGCTTGCCGCCGGTGCGAATCCCAACCTGCGCATGCGCTCGAGCACCGAAACGCGCACGGTCTTCACCAATCAATGGCTGTACGAAGAGGGCGCGACGCCGTTCCTGCGTGCGGCCCAGTCCGGCGATGTCGTGCTGATGAAGCTGCTGCTGAAGCACGGCGCCGATCCGTCGATCCCCACTGCTCACAAGGTGACGCCGCTCATGGTGGCGAGCGGCATCGGCTGGGTGGAGGGCGTCACGTACGAGTGGTCGCGTCAGTCGACATACGACGCCGTGAAGCTGCTGCTCGATCTCGGCGCCGACGTGAACGCGCAGGACACCCTCGATGGCCGCACGGCGCTCATGGGCGCCGCTCACAAGGGACGTAACGACATCATTCAGCTCTTGGTCGAGCACGGCGCGGATCTGGCGCTTCAGGACATCGGCAGTCGCGACAGCATTCACTCGCTCGCTGGCGTGAGGTGGCAGGCGATCGACTATGCCGACGGACTCGTGCGCGTTGGCGTGCAATCGGCGATTCCGCATCCGGAGACGGCGGCGCTCTTGCGCAAGCTCATGAAAGAACGCGGGCTGCCGGTGCCGCCCGAGGGCCGCACGCTTGCGTCGATTTGCATCACGGAGTTGTGCAAGTGAGCGCCTCGAAGAAAGGACCGGCAGTCGTGAGAACGATCCGCGCCGCCGGATCAAGGTGCGCGCGCGTCGGCGCGGGCGGGCGGAGCATCACGCTAGCGTTCTGTGCGCTCTGTCTTGGCGCAGCCCTACCCGACGTCGCACTCGCGGCCAAATCGAAACCCGCGCGCGCACAGCCGGCGCCGGCGGCGCCCATCACGACGCTGGCGCCTGCGTATCAGCGCGCTCTCCTCGACAAGTACTGCATGGATTGCCACAACTACACCGACTACGCCGGCGGTGTGGAATTCGAAATCTTCGATCCCGCCACTGCGCACGAGAATGCGGAGCTCGCTGAGAAGATGATCCGCAAGCTGCGCGCCGGCATGATGCCGCCCGCCGGCAAGCCGCGGCCCGATTTCGCCACGATGCGCGCGTTCGCAGCTTCCATGGAGCAGGAGATCGACAGCCAGGAGAAGCCGAGCCTGAAAGTGCCCAAGCTGCATCGCCTGAATCGTGCCGAGTACGCGAACGCGGTGCGCGATCTTCTCGGCCTGCAGCTCGACTCGACGCAGTTCCTGCCGGCGGACGATGCCAGCCGCGGCTTCGACAATCAGGCCGGCACTCTGACGCTCTCCCCGGCGCTGCTCGAAGCGTATCTCTCGGCGGCCGCGCGCATCAGTCGCCTCGCCATGGGCAGCGCGACGGCGCCCACGCAAGTCACGTATCGCGTTGCCGAGGACACGACGCAGAACTATCACGTCGAAGGCTTGCCGTTCGGTACGCGCGGCGGTCTCGCCATCGATCACATCTTTCCGGCGGACGGCAAGTACACCTTCAAGGTGTTCTCCGTGAACCTCGGCAACATGGGCAACTTCCGTCCGTTCGGCGAGGTGAAGAACGAGCAGCTGCTCGTGTACGTCGACGACAAGCGCGTCGCGCAGGTCGATTGGGACCAGGCGCTCGGCGTGAACCGGCGCTTCGACGACGAGGGGCAGGGCGAGCTCAAGACCATCGACGTGACCGTGCCGATGACCGCCGGCCCGCACCACATCGGCGTCACGTTCCTCGCGACGAACTTCGCGCCCGGCCTCGACATGAACCACGCCTTCGAGCGCAGCACGATCGAGACGGGCGGCTTGCCCGGCTTTACGTTCTACCCTCATATCGGCAGCGTGCGCATCGATGGGCCCGCCGACGCGGCGCCCGCGAAGCACTCACCGAGCCGCGACCGCATTCTCGTGTGCCAGCCCGCCCAGCCGAGCGAGGAGGAGGCGTGCGCACGGCGCATCGCGAGCGCTCTGGCGCATCGTGCCTATCGCGGTGAGGAAACCCCCGCCCACGTCGACACGCTCATGCAGTTCTACACGCTGGGACGGCACGGCGGCACTTTCGACGACGGTGTCGAGGCGATCGTTCAGCGCGTGCTCGTCGATCCGAAGTTCATCTATCGCACCGAGGTGACGCCGCCGAATCTCACGGCCGGCACGCCGTACGAGATTTCCGGCCTGGAGTTTGCGTCGCGCCTGTCGTTCTTCCTCTGGAGCAGCGTGCCTGACGACACGCTCCTACAGCTCGGGAGCTCGGGTGAGCTCGGCAAGCCCGACACGCTGCGCGCGCAAGTGCGTCGCATGCTCGCCGATCCGCGCGCGGCGGCGCTCACGAAGAACTTCGCCGGTCAGTGGCTCGGTCTGCGCAATCTCGCCGGTCACGCGCCCGTTGTCGATCAGTTCCCGGATTTCGACGACAACTTGCGGCAAGCCTTTCGTCGTGAAGTCGAGCTGCTCTTCGCGAGCCTGCTGGACGAGAACCGCAGCGTGCTCGATCTCATCACGGCGGATTACACTTTCGTGAACGAGCGGCTCGCGAAGCACTACGGCATTCCGGGTATTCGCGGGAGCGAGTTCCGGCGTGTGCAGCTGACGGGCGATCTGACGATGCGCTGGGGGCTGCTCGGCAAGGGCGAGTTCCTCACGGTGTCCTCGCAGCCGGGGAGAACATCGCCTGTCATTCGCGGGCAGTGGGTGCTGCGGAACATCCTCGGGGTGCCGGCTCCGGATCCGCCGGCGGATGTGCCGCAACTGAAAGCGAAGCCTCCCGATGCGGCCGGCAATACGAAGCCACCCTCGATGCGCGACCAGATGATCGAGCATCGTGCGAACCCGACGTGCGCCGCGTGTCACAAGCTCATGGACCCGATCGGCTTCGCGCTCGAGCCCTTCGACGCCATCGGTCAGTTCCGCACGAAGGACGGCGACGCGCTCATCGATGCGAAAAGCGAGATGTACGACGGCACACCGGTCGACGGTCCCGCGGGCGTGCGTGCGTTCGTGCTGAAGTATCAAGACTCCTACCTGCGCAACGTGACGCAGAACTTGCTGACGTATGCGTTGGGACGCGGCGTCGAGTACGACGACATGCCCACGGTCCGTAGCATCCTGCGCACGGCGCAGAAGGACGACTATCGCTTGAAGAGCCTGATCGAAGCCGTCGCGCTGAGCGATGTCTTCCGCATGAACGTCGCGACCCCTGCGAGTGCGCCAGCCGCCAATCCCGAGATGGGAGGCCAGTAATCATGGTGTTTCTCACGAACCGCACACTGCCGCGCAGGACGTTCCTGCGCGGTCTCGGCACGACACTCGCCCTCCCGTTTCTCGAATCGATGTTACCCGCGCGAGACGCGCGCGCCGCTGTGGCGAAGATCACCCCGACGCGCTTCGTCGGCGCGTTCGTGCCGCATGGCGCGGCTCCGGGCTACTGGATTCCGGAGAGCAGCGCGCCGGGATTCAAATTCCCGTTCATCTACGAGCCGCTCGAGCCCTTCCGCAAGCACACCGTGCTCACGAGTGGGCTCTGGTCGAAGTCGTCGGAGAATCCGCCGGGTGTCACGGGCGCCGATCACTTCGTCGCGGCCGCGTATCTCTGCGGTGTGAAGCCGAAGAAGACGACGGGCGCGGATATTCAGGTCGGCACGAGTCTCGATCAGGTGCTCGCGGCAAAGATCGGCAAGGAGACGTTGCTGCCCTCCTTGCAGCTCGGCCTGGAAGACCCCGGCGCCAATTCCACCAATTGCGGCGAGGGATACAGCTGCGTCTACACGAATACGATCTCGTGGCAGACGCCCACGCGGCCGCTGCCGATGGAGATCAACCCGCAAGTCGTGTTCGAGCGGATGTTCGGCGACGGCAGCTCGCCCGAGCTGCGCCGGGCGCGTCGCGAGCGCCAGGCGAGCATTCTCGATTCGGTCAGCGGCAGCTTGCGCGAGCTCATGCCCGAGGTGTCGCATGTGGATCGCGTGCGCCTCGAGCAGTACCTCGATGACGTGCGCGAGATAGAGCACCGGCTGGCGATCGCCGCGAAGGCGTCGACCGAAGTGCCGAACATGGCGGTGCCGTACGGCGTGCCGGAGTCGTTTCACGAGCACATCCAGATTCAGTTCGACTTGCTCACGCTCGCGTTGCAGGCGGACATCACGCGCGTTGCGACCGTCCTCTACGCGCGCGATCTCACCGGTCGCGTGTATCCGGAAAGCGGCACCCAGATCAGCTTTCACGGCGGCTCGCATCACGCGGAAGACCCGGGCCGCGTCGCGCAGTACGCGCGCCTCAATCGCTATCACGTGCAGATGCTCGCGTATCTCGTGAAGAAGCTCGCGGACATCCCGGAGGGCGAGGGCACGCTGCTCGACCATTCGCTGATTCTCTATGGCTCGAACATGGGCAACTCGAATCAGCATCTGCACTACGACGTGCCGCATGTTCTTGTGGGCGGCGCAGGGGGCAAGGTGAAGGGCGATCGGCATCTCGCCTACCCGAGCCGCACGGTGCCCACCGGCAACCTGCTCCTGAGCATCCTCAAGATTTTCGACGAGCGCGCGACGAGCTTCGGCGACAGCACCGGACCGCTCGAGCGGCTCGTATGACGTACACGATTCACGTGATTCGCATGATTCGAGGGGCAGACATCATGAGTTGAAGTGCGCCGCACGGGGTCTCACCGCGCGGCGCGGCTACGGACTTTTCACCTGAGGGGGGAACCATGACTAGACTGCACACGCAGCGTCCACTCACGCGGACGCCCGTTGCGCTCGCGGTTGCTTTTGCAATCGGCGCGGCATCGTTGGCATCTTTGGCTCAGGGTCAGGAAGCGGAGGGGGTCGGCGGACGGGTCGAAGAGGTCACGATCACCGGTTCGCGCATCGCGGTCGAGAAGGGGATGCAAACGCCGACGCCGGTCACTGCGGTGACCTCCGAGGACTTGCAGAAGATGTCCTCGGGCAACGTCATCGACGCCCTCGGGCAGCTTCCGTCCTTCTTTGGCAATCTCACTGCGGACCGCGTTATCGGGGGTCAGAATTCCGGTGGCACGAACGTGAACCTGCGCGGTGCGGGCGTGAATCGTACGCTCGTGCTGCTCGAAGGTCGGCGCGTCGTGTCGAGCAACCGCTTCGGCACGGTGGACGTCGACATGGTGCCGAAGGCGCTCTTGAAGAGCGTCGACATCGTTACGGGCGGCGCGTCCGCGAGCTACGGCACCGATGCTGTCGCGGGCGTCGTCAACTTTCTCGTCGATACGGACTTCCAGGGTCTGAAGACGCACGCGCAGGCGGGCGAGACCACGCGTTGGGACGGGCGCAACTGGGAAGGCAGTTTCGCGTTCGGTCATGTCTTCGGCGAGAAGCTCCACGTCGTCGGCTCGTTCGGCATGCAGCAGCAGGAGCCGATCGATTCCTTCCGCTCGCTGCGCGAGCGCAGCTACTACAATCAGACCGCGCGCATCACGAATCCGGATCCAAACGGACCGCGTGAGATCATCCGGCCGTACGTCACCGCCTCGAACTTCAGCAACGGCGGCGTGATGGTGGAGAACTCCACCGCTGCGGGCTTTCCAGCGTCGCTGCGCGCGCTCGACGGCATGCAGTTCCAGCCAGACGGGTCCATTGCACCCTCTGCGTACACGGGCGTCGGGTCGCGTCTCGGCGGGTGCTTCTGCTATGCGACCCCGAATCAGACGTATGGCGTCGACGCCGACGACGAAGTGCAGTCGGGCTACCGGCTGATGAACTCGTTCGTCCATGTCGCGTACGACATCAACGACGATGCGCAGGTCTATCTGCAGGGTCTGCACGGCATGACGCGCACGAACGACCGGCGCGAGAGCGTCTCGCTGCTGAGCGTCTGGCAGGGCCGCATCTACGCCGACAACGCGTATCTCGCGCCGTCCGCCCGCCAGGCCATCATCGATGCTGCGGCGGGCGCGACCGGGGCATTCGCCCGCCCCGATCCGTATGTCGGCTTCGGCCTGTTCGCGCTGGACCGTCCGGACACGCCGCTCGGCGAGTCGCGACACTTCACGCAGAATTTCACGGATCAGGCGACGCTCGGCTTCAAATCCCAGCTCGGCGGCTCGTGGAAGCTCGATGCGTTCTATCAGTACGGCGAGAACCAGCAGGATTTCATCATCAAGGGCGGCATCCGCGTCGACCGTTTGCCGATGGCGCTCGATGCCGTGCAGGACGCGAACGGCAACATCGTGTGCCGCGTGAGCCTGCCGCAGTTCGATCCGAACGGCATCTTCAAGGGCTGCGCGCCGATCAATCTGTTCGGCGGCTTGCAGAACGTGTCGCCGCAAGCGGTGGCCTGGGTTCGCGACGACGAGAAGATCGCGCGTCAGTACGTCGATCTGCAGGTGGCGGAAGCGGTGGTCACGGGTGATGTGTGGCGCGGCTTCGGCGCCGGGCCGATCGCCGCCGCGTTCGGCGCGAGCTACCGCAAAGAGAGCCTGAAACAGCGCACGATGGACCCGAGCGATGAGTTTCCGGCACTACCCGACGGCACGCTCTTGAGCAGCCTCGGGATCGCACCGGCGAGCTTGCGCGGCGTCGTGCCGCAAGGGCAGAGCGGCGGTGTCCCAGGCTACACCGGCATTCCCGGTTTGCGCTTCGTGCCGACGGGGTTCCTCGGCGACGCGAACTCGAGCTCGGTGCTGTTCAGCAGCCTGCGCACGTTCGGCGGCTCGTACAACGTGAAGGAGGGATTCACCGAGTTCAACGTGCCGTTGTTGCGCAATGCCTCGTGGGCGCAGCTCCTCGATGTGAACGTCGCGGGGCGCTGGGCGAGCTATTCGGGTAGCGGCTCGATCTGGGCGTGGAAGGCGGGCGTGAACTGGGGGCTGAACGATCAGCTCCGCTTCCGCGCGACGCAGTCGCGCGACGTGCGCGCCGCGACGCTGCAGGAGCGCTTCGACCAGACGCGCGGCGGCGTGAACGTGCAGGACCCGTTGAACGGCAACACCACCGTGACCACGGCGTCCTTCTCGGGCGGCAATCCGAACGTGCAGCCGGAGTCGGCGGACACGACCACCATCGGCGTGGTGTACCGCCCGTCGTGGCTCGAGGGCTTCTCGACCTCTGTCGACTGGTATCGCATCGACATCAGCGACGCGATCGGGCAGCTCACCGCGCAGAACGAGGTGACGGCGTGCGCCACCGGCGCGGATCCGTCGCTGTGCCAGTACGTCATCCGGCGCGACGGTGCGCCGAATGGCGTGATCGAGCGCGTGGAGACGCTCTTCATCAATATCGCGCAGCAGAACATCAGCGGTATCGATCTCGAGACGAGCTATCGGCACGACGTGCGCCTCTTCGGCGGCGGGCCGGAGCAGATCACGTGGCGCTTCTTCGGCACCTTCCTGAACGACAACTCGATCCAGAATCGGGGCGGACGGCCCGATCAGCGTGTCGGTCAGCTCGGGCCCGGCCTCACGGGGGGCATCGCGCTGCCGAAGTACAAGTTCACGACCAACGTGTCCTACCGCAATGGTCCGTTCACCGTGTTCCTGCAGGGCCGCTATCTCGGCGACGGCATCCTCGATCGGCTCCGCACCGAGAGCACCGGAAACGCGCTCAACACCATCGATGACAACACCGTTCCGTCGACGTTCTACACGGACCTGAATCTGAGCTACGTGATGGGCGCGCAGGACGCTCTCGAGACCTATCTCAACGTGACGAACCTCTTCGACCGAGCGCCCGTTCTCACGCCCGACGTCGTGGGGCGCGCGGGCACGACGCCGTTCAACACGTCGATCTACGACGTGGTGGGCCGGCGCTTCGTACTCGGGTTCAACTATCGGTTCTAGTGCGCTGAGGTCGGGTGAGAGCGCGGAGACGGCAGGTTGCCCGCGAGAGCGGGCAACTTGCCACCGGGCTCTCACCGCGCCCGCGATCGCAGCCACAGCTCGGCGAAGATGAGATTCGGTACCCAGCACAGCCAGGCGATGGCGCGATAAGGCCCGAAGAAGTCGCCCTGGTTCAGCATGATGCCGACGGGCAGATAGATGCGCAGCGTGACGGCGGCGAACGTGAGCGCGAAAGACCGAATCATCCAGCGCTCATGGTGAACGTAACGGCGCTGAAGGGCGGCCCTCCACGCAAGGAGAGTGGCGATCACCCAGGTGAGCCCGAGTAGCAGGAATCCCCAGCCGGCGATCGGCCCGGCCTGTGAGAACAGGGCAATGGATGCGCCGGCCAGCCCGCCGATTACGCACGCGCTCACGTACGTCCGCCCCATCCACCGATGCACATGAGGCCATCGCGTCCGCAGCGAGCGGCGGAATTGCCAGGGGCCCAGCAGCAGCGCGAATGCGCTCGCGGCAATGTGGATTTCGATGCCCAAAGGGCTCGGGAACGCGTTGGCTTTGACGTTCGTCGGCACGAACGCGAAGCCGGTGACGGTCAGGAAGAGGGCGTACGCGCCCACGGCCGTGGACAGAACGGTAACGGCCGTCCACGGCCGGATCGGTTTGGTCTGGAGCAATGTCGCTACGCTTCCGCTGAAAGATGCGTGATTGTACGCACGACGTGAGCGGTGCCGGCGGTGCAGATCGCGCGCGATCGGTGTGCCTAGAGGCGCAGTGATACAGCAACGCGGGGGTACCGGATCCAGAACGCCTTTCGGCTCGGACAGCCACGATCTGGTCTCCGCGCAGGCCTGCCATCGCACGAAGTCGGCCGTTTCCGCTAGGCTTTCGCCGCTATGACCGCTGAGCACGCACTGCCCGTCACGCGCGCGGCAAACTTCGCCGCCTGGTATCAATCCGTCATCGCCGAAGCCGATCTCGCAGAGGAATCCGGCGTCCGTGGCTGCATGATCATCCGGCCGTGGGGCTATGGGATCTGGCAACGAATGCAGGAGCGGCTAGATCGCCGCATTCGCGACACCGGACACGAGAACTGCTATTTCCCTATTTTCATTCCGCTCAGCTTCATCGCCAAGGAGGCCGAGCACGTCGAGGGGTTTGCCAAGGAAATGGCGGTCGTCACGCATCATCGCCTGAAGAAGATCGATGGCGTGTTGCAGCCGGACCCGGATGCCAAGCTCGAAGAGCCGCTCGTCGTTCGGCCGACCTCCGAGACGGTGATCGGCGCCGCCTTTCAGCGCTGGATTCGCTCGCACCGCGATCTGCCCTTGCTGCTCAATCAATGGGCCAACGTCGTTCGCTGGGAGATGCGGCCGCGGCTCTTTTTGCGTACGGCCGAATTCCTCTGGCAGGAAGGTCACACTGCTCACGCCACACACGAGGAGGCGCTCGAGCACACGATGCGAATGCTCGAGGTCTACCGTTCGTTCTCCGAGGAGGTGCTGGCCATGCCCGTCATCGCGGGAGAGAAGCCGCCGCACGAGCGCTTTCCCGGCGCCGAGAGCACGTTCTCCATCGAAGCGATGATGCAGGATGGCAAGGCACTGCAAGCCGGCACGACTCACTATCTCGGCACGCACTTCTCGCGTGCTCAGAATATCCGCTACCAGACCGAGCGAGGCGATCTCGCGTACGCGCATACGACGAGCTGGGGCGTGTCGACGCGTCTCGTCGGCGGGGTGGTGATGACGCACGGAGATGACGATGGTCTGCGACTGCCGCCCCTGATAGCGCCGCGCCAGATCGTTCTGGTGCCGATCCTGAGGGACAAGCCAGAGGACGGTGCGGTCTTGCAGTATTGCGAAGAGGTAGCCGCCGAGCTCAACCAGTGCACGGCGTTCGGTGAGCCCGTTCGCGCCGCCGTAGATCGCAAGCCCGCGCGCTCCGTCGACAAGCGCTGGAGCCACATCAAACGCGGCGTGCCGATCGTATGTGAAGTCGGCGCGCGGGATATGGCCGGTTCGGCCGTCACGCTGATTCGTCGCGATCGACTGCGCGATGGCGCGCGTATCGCCTCTTCGATCGTGAAGCGAACCGAGCTCGCCCAGACAGCGGGCAAGCTGCTCGCCGAGATTCAGGCAGCTCTGCACGCCGAGGCGCGCACGCGTCTCGCGGCGAACATCACCTCGCATTTCGCGACATGGGCCGACCTCGAAAAGTACTTCGAGGATTCGACGGGCACGGAGGCGTTCCGCGGCTGGGCGCGCGTTGCCTGGGCGAAACCCGAAGGCGCCGCGCTCGAAGACGTCGAGGCGCGCTTGAAGGCGCTGAAGCTCACCATCCGCAACGCACCGCTCGAGCAAGGCTCTGTCGCAGACCAGCGCTGCATCTTTACAGGTGCTCCGGCGAAGGAGCTCGTGCTCGTCGGACGAGCGTACTAGGTGCTATGGTCCGCTCCGGGCATTGCCCAACAACCCGAGCGGAGAACGTGCCCGATGCGTGCCAAGCCCGTCCTGCAGCCGCATTCGTACGGAGGAGCTGACGCCAGCTTCCCCCTTCTCATCGACGGGAAGTGGTGTCCTCCGCAAAGTGGGGCGTATCGAACGGCACACGATCCCTACCTCGAAGCCGACTGGGGCCGCATCGCCGATGCGGGTGCCGCAGACGTGGATGCGGCGGTGAGGGCTGCGGTTCGCGCGTTCGAGGATCGTCGCTGGTCGGGACTTCTGGCGAGCCAACGCGCACGCAGTCTGTTCCGCCTCGCGGAGCTGATCGAGCGCGAAGCCGAAACACTCGTTGCGCAGCAGATTCTGGAGAACGGCAAGCTCATCTCCGAGATGCGCCCGGGAATGGCTGCCGTCGCCGACGATTGCAGGTTCTTCGCCGGACTTGCCGAGACGCTCGCGGGCAGCACGGTGCAGCCGCCGCGTCCCGGGTTCACCACCTTCACGCTGCGCGAGCCGGTGGGTGTCGTGGCGGCGATCACGCCGTGGAATACGCCGCTCGGCCTGCTCGGATGGAAGCTGTTCCCCGCTTTGGCGGCCGGCAACACCATCGTGATCAAGCCGTCGGAGGTGACGCCGACCTCCACGCTGCTGCTCGCGGAGCTGATCGAGGAGGCGGGGATTCCCGACGGCGTCGTCAACGTGGTAACCGGCGGCGGAAGCGTTGGCGCGGCACTCGTCGCGCATCCCGGGGTCGCCAAGATCGCGTTCACGGGATCCACCGCGACGGGCCAGGCCATCGCGGCCGAGGCCGCGAAACGCAGCGCCCGGGTGACGCTCGAGATGGGCGGCAAGTCGCCCAACATCATTTTTGCGGATGCCAATCTCGACAACGCCGTGAACGGCGTGATGGCCGGCATCTTCGCGGCCAGCGGTCAGAGCTGCATGGCGGGCTCGCGCGTGCTGGTGCAGGCGCCGGTGTATGACCGCGTTTGCGAGATGCTCGCAGAGCGAGGCAACCGCATGATCGCCGGCGATCCGCTCGATCCGGCAACGCAGCTCGGGCCGCTCGCCTCGCGGGCGCAGATGGAGAAGGTGCTGTCGTATTTCGAAATCGCGCGGGATGAGGGAGTGACCTGCATCGCGGGCGGCAAGCGGCTCGATCGCCGCGGGTATTTCATTGGGCCCACGCTGTTTCGCGATGTGAGCCCCTCGAACCGCATCTCGCGTGAGGAGATCTTCGGCCCCGTTGCCGCACTGATTCGCTTCGCCGACGAGGACGAAGCCATCCGCATCGGAAACGATACGCGCTATGGGCTCGCGGCCGGCATCTGGACAGAGGATCTGCGGCGCGCACATCGCGTGCTCCACCGCCTCCGTGCCGGCACCGTCTGGGTGAACAACTACCGAGTCATTGGCCACACGCTGCCGTTTGGCGGATATGGTCAGAGCGGTATCGGGCGCGAGATGGGCGCCGCAGCGCTCGAGCCGTACACCGAAGTGAAGAGCGTGTGGATCGATATGGGCAACAAAGTCGAATTCAGAACGGGCCCGGCCGGGGATACACGATGACCTACGATCTGGTGGTGATCGGCTGCGGCGCCGGCGGATTGTCCGCGGCCGTCGCTTACGCCGATGAGGTCGGTCGCGACGCGCGCATTGCCGTGCTCGAGAGAGCCCCGCGTGAGGGCCGGGGCGGCGCGACGCGATGGACCAGCAGCTGGTGGCGAATCACGGCGGATCGCCGACTCGATCCCGCTTTCGTCGACACGATGGCGCGCGTCTGCGGCGGCAAGGCCGATCTCGAGTATTGCCGCGTGTTTGTGAGCGAGGTGCCGGCGACCTTCGATTTCCTGGACCGGCACGCCGTGCCATGGATCTATTTCGAGCAGCCCTTCGCGAATCGCAATACCGGCGGCGGACTGGGAATGCCGGTGCCTGGAGGCGTGGCCATCGTCGATACACTGGCGCAGGTCATCGACGATCTGCCAAATGCGGCGATCCACTATGGAACGGAGGCTGTCGCGCTCAGTACCGGCGCCGATGGCAGAGTAACAGGCGTGCACGTGCGCGGACCGGACGGTGCGAAACACCTCGAGGCACGTGCGGTAGTCATCGCTTGCGGCGGGTTCGAAGGCGCGCCCGATTTGCTCGTCGAGCATCTCGGCCCGCGTGGCGCGCAGATGCCGCTGATCGCTCCGACGCTCGCCAACAATCGCGGCGATGGAATCCGGTTGACGCAACCGCTCGGCGCCGCTCTCGCGGGGCAATTCGACATGTTCCATGGCGAACCGGTCGATCCGCGGTCGTCGAAGCCCGATGCGGTCGTGTATGCGTATCCGTTCGGGATCGTCGTGAACCGCGCAGCCCAGCGCTTCTTCGACGAGGGCGCGGATAGTTTCGACGCCACCTTCGAACGGCTGGGCTACGAGATCTGGGCGAATCAGGACCAGCAGGCGTGGTTCATCGCGGAGAAGGCGATTCTCGAGTGGCCGAATGTCGCGAACATCATTCTGACGGATCAGCCGCCGGTCGAGGGCGCGACGCTCGGCGAGCTGGCCGCACACCTGGGGCTCGAACCCGCTGCACTCGAGGCGACCGTGCGAGCGTACAACGCGGCGATCGTGCCGGGCCCGACGGATCGCACCATCCGCGACGGCAAGGCGGCGCGAGGCATCGAGCCGCCGAAATCGAATTGGGCCACGCCGATCGAGAACGGACCCTTCATTGGGTACCCGCTGACCTGCGCGATCACGTTCACCTTCGGCGGCATACGCAGTGACGCGCGCGCGAGAGTCGTGCGAGGGGACGGCTCGGCGATCCCAGGACTCTACGCCGCAGGCGAGGTGACCGGCCTGTACTACAAAGAATATCCGGCTGGCACCTCTGTGCTCCGGGCGCTCACGTTCGGTCGCATCGCGGCGCGCGAAGCCGCGAGTGCGAGGCGCTGACGCGATGGACATCGTTCATGCCGCCGAGATGCCCTGGGGCGAGAGCCTCGTCGCGCAGCGCGCGGGTGGAGAGGTGGCGCACAAGCGGCTGTTCGAAGGCGACGAGGATAGTCCCGACAACTACATGCTGGTGATGTCGCGGGAGCCCAAGAGCTTCTTCTCGCCGCGCCATCGTCATCCGTGGGATCAAATCCGCTTCTGCCTCGAGGGCCGCATTCCGATTGCGAAGGGGCTCTTCGTCGAAGGCGGAGAAATCGCGTACTTCCCCGAGAGCACTCACTACGGGCCTCAGGAAGGGGGCGACGATCGCATCGTCGTGCTGCTGCAGTTCGGCGGCGCGAGCGGTCAGGGATTCATCGGTCCGGATCGCGTGAAGCAGGCGCGCCTCGAGCTCGAGAAGGAGGGTCGGTTCGAAGGCGGCGTCTTCACGCGCGAGACGGCGGAAGGGCGCAGGAATTGGGATGCGTACGAGGCCATCTGGCTGCACGTCAAGAAAGGGGCGCTGTCATACGCGCCGCCGGTGTACAAAGCGCCCATCGTCATGCGTCCCGATGCGCTGCCGTGGCTGCGCAGTTCCGAAGAGGGCGTGTCGGTGCGGCAGATCGGCGTTTTTCCGCATCGAGGGCTGTCGCTGAATGCCTGGAGGATCGAGCCCGGCGCACGTCATCAAATCCCTGCGCAGCGCGCGTTGCGACTGCTGTTCGTGACGGAGGGCAGCGGTTCAATTGGCGGCGAGGAGCTGAGGCGCTGGAGCGCGGTGCGGCTGCAGCCTGGTGAAGGCGCGGAAGTGCGTGCGGCGAGCGAATTGCAGATGACCGAGATCGCGGTGCGGCCGATCGCTGAGCTGCAGGTCGGATTTCGATCGGATGCGCCGAGCGGTGGTGCCACTGCGATGGGGAGCAGCTGAGCATTCAGATCGTCAGCGTGGGATTGTTGGCGCTGGCGCTGTACACCGGGCGGCTGGCGTGGTTTGCGTGGTCTTCCCGGAGCTGGCCGTCGGTGCCGGGCCGCATGCTCTACTCGGCGATCCGTCCGGGCCGAGGCGGCGTGCCGACGGGCACCTACGTTCACTACGCCTACGTCGTCGATGGCGTCGCGTACGAGTCGAAGCGCCTGCGCTTTGGCTTGTTCCCGCCGCGCGAATATCAAATTGCGCTAGCGCAGCTCGAAAGACTCCAGAGAGCCGGAAAGCTGCGTGTCTACTACGATCCGAAGAAGCCCTCGCGCGCGTGCCTGCTGACGGGCATGAACGAGCTGACGTTCGCGCTGCCGTTCCTGTTCCTGATCCTGAGCATGGTGTTCACGGCCGTGGACTACGTTGTGTCGCTGGGGCCGTGATGCGCCATTGACGGCGCTCGAGCGGTGGGTTCTGCAAATTGCGGCTTCGCCGCTTCTTGTCGCTTTCAGAGTATAGCGTATGCAGCTCTTGCAGTAAGCCTGGGGTCGTGCAGCACGATCGCGCGCCACGCATCGACGCGCGAATGGGAGAACGAATGCTGTTGCACGAAGAGCCTCTCGCGATGGCCGAGCACGCGGTAGTCATCGCCGGAGGAGGTCCAACAGGCCTCATGCTGGCCGCCGAGCTGGCGCTCGCGCACATCGACGTGGCCATCGTCGAGCGACGCCTCACGCAGGAACTGGACGGCTCACGCGCAGGCGGGCTGCACCCGCGCACGATCGAGGTGCTCGATCAGCGCGGAGTTGCGGATCCCTTCATCTCGCAAGGTCAGCGGCATCCAGCGGTGCACTTCCATGTTCCTCTGGACATCAGCGATTTGCCCACACGTCACAACTACGTGCTCGGGCTCTGGCAGCGACACATCGAGCGCATCTTGGCCGAGTGGGTCGGGGAGCTCGCCGTGCCGATCTATCGCGGACGGGAAGTGACGGGGTTCACGCAGACTGCGACCGGCGTCGATGTCGAGCTGGCGGACGGCGGCAGGCTGCGCGCGCAGTATCTGATTGGCTGCGACGGGGGACGGAGCGTCGTCCGTAAAGTTGCCGGCATCGATTTCCCGGGATGGGACGCCACGATCAGCTGGCTGATCGCCGAGGCGGCCGTGTCCGCAGAGCCGGAACTGGGCTTCCGTCACGACGCGATCGGTACGCATGCCATCGGCAAACTGGAGGATGGGCGCGTGCGCGTCGTGCTTACCGAGCGGCAGCTAGGACCCGCTGGCGAACCGACTCTTCGCGATATCAGTGAGGCGTTGATCGCCGTGTACGGGACGGATTTCTGTATTCACAGTCCTACCTCGATTTCGCGGTTCACCGACATGACGCGCCAAGCGGCGGCCTACCGCGCAGGACGCGTGCTCCTCGCCGGCGATGCGGCACACGTGCATCCGCCGTTGGGCGGGCAGGGACTCAACATCGGTGTCCAGGACGCCGTGAATCTCGGATGGAAGCTGGCGCAGGTAATCAAGGGCACGTCGCCCGAAAGCTTGCTCGATACGTATCACGCCGAGCGCCATCCCGTTGCGGCTCGGGTCCTGCGAAACACGATGGCGCAAAGCGCGATCCGTCGGCCCGATGCGCGCACGAAGGCACTCGCGGAGAAGTTCGCTGAGCTCCTGCGCATGGACGAGCCGCGCCGGCGATGGGCAGCGGAGTTGTCGGGACTGGATGTGCGATACGACCTCGGCTGCGGCGACCCGAAAGAGAGACACCCGTTGCTCGGGCGACGCATGCCGGATCTCGACCTGCTCACGGCCGGTGGCGTCGTGCGTCTCTTCACGCTCTTGCACGAGGCGCGACCGGTGCTGCTCAGTCTTGCGCAGGCCGATAGGTTCGACATCGCGCCGTGGGCCGATCGCGTAAAAGAAGTGGAGGCCAAGTACAGCGGCGCGCTCGAGCTGCCGACAGCGGGGCGCGTGCCGGCGCCCACGGCCGTGCTGATTCGGCCCGATGGACATGTGGCGTGGGTAGGCGAGGGGAGTTGGGATGGCCTTGCCGACGCGTTGACGCAGTGGCTCGGCGCGGGCACGGCCTCGTAGTCGAGCCCCTTAGAAGCGTCTGCGATGCCTCACGCAGCGGGAACGGCGTAGGCCCGACGTACTCGGTCGACTATCGCGGTTAGAGGAAGATCGATCCCGAGCTCCTTCGGGCTATAGCTCTCCTCGGCCGTTAGAGCTTTGAGGAATCCATCCAAGTCGTCAGCGATTCTCGGCATGAGTGCGATCTGCATGTCAGGGGCAATCAACTGCGACGGCCGAATCACGTGCGATCAGCACGTACTGATCGGCAAGCTGAGCGAAGTGCTCGCGAAAGAGGTCAATTCCCTTCACCACGGGAATTGGCTTCGAAGCTCATCGAGCGCCTGCTGCACGCGGTCGTCGGGCTCATCCTTCAGGCTCAATGTCAGCGACAGCGGGTCAACTTTCGCGGCGCGCTTCATCAGACTCGGCGTGTAGCTCCACAGCTGCCATTGAGAAGCATCCGGCCGCGACGCTGGAAGTGCCTTGACGCCCGCTTCCTGAGCGATTTTCCACTGCACCGGGCCGATCGCATAAACAGGGTGCTCAGGCTCCGCGAGCATCGAGTAGGAGGCCAGTGCGCTCAGCCCCGCCAAGAGTGGCTGAACCCCCTTGATACGGCCTCGATGATCGACCCAGACGACACGCTTTACCGGGCTGCGGAGAAACGGCGCGGCCTGTTCCCAGGCCTGTGCAGGCGGATGGTTCACGCGCACGCCGCGCGCTCTTCCTTCCTGGCTCGCCGTGACTAGCCGCGCGGCCGCAAGCTCGCGCACGGCCCGAGAAAGCGTCATGGCCGTATAGCCCAATTCCGCGACGATCTCAGCAGCCCTCAGTTCGCCTTCCCATTCCCGACGCAGCAAGGTCGCAATGAATATCGCTTGGGTAGCCGGCGTGAATGCGGTCACCGCCTTCTTCGGTTGGCGAAAATACTCGCGGAAGTCGATGCCGAGGTCAGGCAGGTAGAGCTGATTGCCGGGCACCACAAACGGGACCTTCTGCTCGACGAGCCTCTTGCGCTCGTAGGATGCGAGCGCGCTCGTCGCGAACACGACGGGGCGCTCGGCGATATCCGCCAGCTTGCCGAGCTGCGCGCGCAGGGTGCTCAGAGCGGGCAGCCGCTCTTTGCGGCTGCTGGCGAGCAGGATTCGCTTATCACGGAGTTGCAGCTCATGCAGGTCAAACGCGTCCTGGAGGAAATAGGGCAGCTTTTGCGCTCCACTCCAGCGGCGGATGCGCGCATCCGCGCCCAGCGCTTCGTGCAGGTATACCTGCACGCCGGTAGTTAGCGTCTCGTCGGTACGCGCATTGCCTAACATGGCGTCGCCATCGACAAAGTCATTGTGCAAATGCTGAGTTAAGTTGCCAAGTAAAGGCGAGTTTCGCGCACCGCTCCGGGTTACTTTGCGGTCGAGCCACGACGCCTTGAACGCCAATCGCACGCACAAAAAAGGGCGGGGACCCTCGCGGATCCCCGCCCTCGATGTCGTCCGCCGATGCGGAGCGCGCGTCCTTACGCGTTCGCCGCCGCCTTCGCCTTCGCGACTTCCGCGATCACTTCGTCGGCGACGTTCTTCGGCACCGGATCGTAGTGCGAGAACTCCATCGTGTACGACGCGCGACCCGAGGTCATCGAACGCAGCTGCCCGATGTAGCCGAACATCTCCGACAGCGGCACGGTGGCCACGACCGCGATGTTCGACCCGCGCTCGAGCTGATCCTGGATGGTGCCGCGCCGGCGGTTCATGTCGCCGATGACATCGCCGAGGTACTCGCCCGGCGTCACGGTCTCCACCTTCATCACGGGCTCGAGCAGGATCGGATTCGCCTTGCGGATCGCCTCACGGAAGCAGGCCTTCGCTGCGATCTCGAACGTCAGCGCATTCGAGTCGACGTCGTGGTAGCTGCCGTCGATCAGCGTCGCGCGGAAGTCCACGGTCGGGAAGTGCGCCAGCACGCCGTCCTCCTTCTGCATCCGCAGGCCCTTCTCGACCGAAGGCACGTATTCCTTCGGCACCGAGCCGCCGACCGTCTTGTCGACGAATTCGAAGCCCTTACCGCGCTCGAGCGGCTCGAACTCGATCCACACGTCCGCGAACTGGCCCGAGCCGCCCGTCTGCTTCTTGTGCACGTAGTGCTCGGTGATCTTCTTCAGGAAGGTCTCGCGATACGCCACCTGCGGCTCGCCCATGATGCCTTCGACGTTGAACTCCGTGCGCATGCGGTCGAGCGTCACCTCGAGGTGCAGCTCGCCCATGCCGCGCAGAATCGTCTGTCCGGTGTCGCGATCCGTC
The DNA here is from genome assembly GCA_035760965.1 of Steroidobacteraceae bacterium. Lineage (GTDB taxonomy): Bacteria > Pseudomonadota > Gammaproteobacteria > Steroidobacterales > Steroidobacteraceae > JADGHX01. Next base: position 150,720 of record DASTRY010000044.1, read on the forward strand.
TCGAGGTGCAGCGACGGATCGGCACGCACCATCTTCGAGAGCGCGTTGCTGAACTTCTCCTGATCGCCCTTGACCTTCGGCTTCACGGACACGCTGATCACGGGATCCGGGAAGCGCATGCGCTCGAGGATGACCGGATTCGCGGCGTCGCAGAGCGTGTCGCCGGTCTCCGTCTCCGCGAGCGAGACGAGGGCGATGATGTCGCCGGCACGCGCCTCTTCGATCGGGTTCGCTTCCTTCGCGAACATCTCCACCATGCGCCCGATCTTCTCGCGCTTGCCGCGAGTGGTGTTCTGCACCGACATGCCCTTGGTCAGCACGCCCGAGTACACACGCACGAACGTGAGCGCGCCGTACGCGTCGTTGATCACCTTGAACGCCAGAGCCGCGAACGGCTCGTCGTCGGAGCACTTGCGCTCGCCCACGACGTTGCCGTCCGCATCGAGCGTCTTGATCGCCGCAACGTCCGTCGGCGACGGCAGATAGTCCACGACCGCGTCCAGCACCTGCTGCACGCCCTTGTTCTTGTACGAAGAGCCGCACAGCACCGGATTGAACGCGCCGGAGATCGTGCCCTTGCGCAAGCACTTGCGCAGCACGTCGGCGGAGGGCGCGTGGCCTTCCTCCAGGTACTTCTCCATCGCTGCGTCGTCCATTTCGAGACAGGTGTCGACGAGCTCGCTGCGATACTTCTCGACGTTCGCGAGAATCGCACGGTCCGTCGGCACGGTGATGCCGAGCTTGTCCGCGAGGTCGGACGTCACATCGAGCTTTTCCCACTCGGCGTCCTTGTCGTCCGAGTCCCACACGAGCGCCTTCATCTCCACGAGGTCGACCATGCCCTTGAAGTTGTCTTCCGAGCCGATCGGGATCTGGATGGGCAGAGGACGCGCGCCGAGGCGCTTCTTGATCATGTCCACGCAGCGCGTGAAGGATGCGCCGCTGCGGTCCATCTTGTTCACGTAGCAAATGCGCGGCACGCCGTAGTTGTCGGCGAGACGCCAATTCGTCTCCGACTGCGGCTCGACGCCCGCCACGCCGTCGAACACCACCACGGCACCGTCCAGCACGCGCAGCGAGCGGTTCACTTCGATGGTGAAGTCGACGTGCCCGGGGGTGTCGATGAGGTTGATCTTCTTGTTGCGCCAGAACGCGGAGACCGCAGCCGACTGAATCGTGATACCGCGCTTCTGTTCCTGCTCGAGGTAGTCCGTCGTCGTCGACGTCTTGAGATCCTTCGTCTCGTGAACGTCGATGATCGTGTGCTTGCGCCCCGTGTAGTACAGGATGCGCTCGGTCGTCGTCGTCTTGCCGGCGTCGACGTGCGCGATGATGCCGATGTTGCGAATGTCAGCGAGAGCCGTTGTACGGGGCATAGCGAGTTTCCATCACAAGTGTCAGTTGATCACGACGAGCGCGCCGCACGGGAGGCAGCGCTGCTCGACGATCGTGATTCACGCCCTCGCCCTCCCGCGCGCTCGAGGGCCGCTCAATCCGGGGGTGGGGCTGGGATTTGGGGCGCGGATACTATCAGTAAGGCCCTGATAACACGAGCGCTTTGCGCTCAGATTGCGGGCGTGGTGTCGCCGCGTCGCGCCAGGCCCTCTTCATAGGGGCGGGGTCGCCGCAATCAACCGTAGCGGCAGCAAAATCAACGTGTTCGGCGAAGCAGGCGGCATCCGAGCGTGCACCCTGCGTGCGGGCGGTGATTTGCCGTCCGGCCAAGCCCGAGTGTCGTATCCGGCGCGAGGGGCACGTTACGTCTCGAAAGAGTGAACGCCGCCACGAAACGCGCAGGCGCCGGGGCAGCAGCTTAGACGGGAGCGAGCCCTTCGTGATCGACACCCAGCTCGCGCAGGATGGCGACGCGCAGCTCCTGCGCCTCGCGGCTCGCGAGCCGCCGCGGATGCGGGAAGGGCACCTCGAACGTCGCCTGAATCCGTGTCGGCCGCGGCGAGAGCACGAGGATGCGATCGGCGAGGTGGATGGCCTCCTCGACGTCGTGCGTGATGAGCATCACCGTGTGCCGCTCCTTCGCGAGGATGCGCAGCAGCTCGTTGCGCATACGCAGACTCATCAACGCGTCGAGCGCGGAGAACGGCTCGTCCATGTAGAGAATCTCCGGCTTCACGACGAGCGCGCGCGCCAGCTCGGCGCGCTTCAACATGCCGCCCGAGAGCTCGTACGGATAGCTCTCCTCGAAGCCCTTGAGGCCGACGATCTCGGCGTACTCGTCGGCGATCGAGCTCGCGTTGGACTGCGCGTGACCGTTCAGGCCGAACATCAGGTTCTCGCGGACCGTGAGCCAGGGAAAGACCGAGCCCTGCTGCGAGATCAGAATGCCCCGGGAATCCGGTTTCGAGCGCGGCGCGCCGTCGATCACGACCGAGCCGGCATCCGCCTGCACGAAGCCCGCGATGATGTTCATGAGCGTCGACTTGCCGCATCCTGAAGGCCCGACGATCGCGACGAACTCGCCATCGCGCACCTCGAAGCTCACATCGTCGACGACGGCGAGCGTGCCCTTGTCGGACGCGAAGCTCTTCCTGAGCGAGCGGACTTCGATCTTGGTCTTAGTGCGCATAGCGCCACCGCACCCACTTGGCGCGCTCGAGCGTGCGCATGAGCCCATCGAGGAGCAGCCCGATGAGGCCGATGATGATCATGCCGGCGATCACGAGGTCGTAGCGATTTCCGGCGTTGCGCGAATCCATGATCATGTAACCGAGCCCGGAGTGAAGCGCGATCATCTCCGCCGCCACGACGACGAGCCACGCCACGCCGAGCCCGATGCGCATGCCGACGAGCACCTGCGGCAGCACCGCGGGAATCACGACGTGCTTGAACAGCGTGCGGCGCGAGACGCCGAAGTTCTCCGCGGCCCGCAAATACCGCTTCTCGATGGTGTGTACGCCCGCGGTGGTCTGCACGATCATCGGGAACACGGAGGAGATGAAGATCAGATAGATCGGGGAGGCATCGCCGACGCCGAACCACAGAATCGCGATCGGTATCCAGGCAATCGGCGAGATCGGCCGCAGGATCTGAAACACCGGGTTCAGCGTGTGATAGGCGCCGCGCACCCAGCCCATCCACAAGCCGAGCGGCACGGCCACGCAGACGGCCAGCCCGAACCCGGTCCCGACGCGCATGAGGGATGCGCCGATGTGGCGCCAGAGCGAGCCGTCCTTCAGCAGCTCGAGCGTGCCCGTGACCACGCCCCAGGGGGTCGGAAAGATGAGGCTTCCCGTCGCGGCGACGACGATCCACCACGTTGCGAGGAGCAGCGCAATGACCGCGAGCGGCGGCAAGGTGTCCTTGATTCGTTGCATTTCGCGTCAGCTCAAAGTGTCCAGCAGCTCCCGCACGCGCCAGCGAATGCGCGCCCAGGGCGTCTCGGGGTTCGGTTCCACCTCGATGGTCATCTGGCCGCTCGCGTGCGCCGTGCAGGCGAACTGGTACTCCGCGGCCCGCTCGAAGGGTAACCGAAAATTCTGGCCGGGCATCATCAGTGTGGGGCCGAAGATCTGCGGGACTTCGTCATGGTTCTTCAGCACCAGGATGTCGCGCACCCCGAGCGTGAGACGGATGTGGTCCGGCAGGATGTTCACCTCTTTCCCGGCCATGCGGCTCGCCCACGTCCCCTTGGGAATCTCGAAGATCTGGTCGCGCGAGGCCGTCTGGATGGGCGCAAAGCCAGCCCAGGCGAGCACCCCCGCGCCGACAATGGCCAGCATCACACCCGCTCGCATGGCTATTCCCCGAGCAGGATCTTCAGGTCGTGCACGTAGTCGTCCGGGCTGTGCCCGTACGGCATCAGCGCGCGGATGCGGCCGCGGCGATCGATCAGGTAGACGAAGGAGGAGTGCACGTACGTGTAATCGCTGCCATACATCTTCTTCTCGGCGCTGATCCCGTAGTCCTTGCGGACGGCGGCGAGCTGCGCGGGGGAGCCCGTGCCGCCGATGAAGCTCTTGTCGAAGCCGGCGAGGTACTTCTTCATGCGCTCCGGCACGTCGCGCTCGGGATCCACCGTGATGTAGAGCACCTGGACGTCGGACGCCGCCGGGCCGAGCTTGCGACGCGCATCGGCGAAGACGGCGAGCGTCGTGGGGCAGACCTCGGTGCAGGAGGTGAAGCCGAACGCGAGCAGCACCACCTTGCCGCGAAACGCGCTCATTTTCAGCTCGGCGCCATTCGAGCCTTGCAGGCTGAACTCCGGGGCCTGTCGCGGCGGATCGAACACGCCGGCCTTGAGCGCAGGCAGCTGCGATGCGCCGGCCGGCGCGACGGACGCAACGAAGACGAGCGCCATACTGACGAGCGCGAGGCCCATCCGCGCAAGCGTTCGAGGCCGCCGGGCGTTCATAGCGGAATCACCGCCGGCTTCGCGGCGCGTGCGAACCGCTCGTCGACATACTTCTCGTACGGGATTTCATGCTTGATCGTGCCCGCCGCGACGGATAGCCGCATCAGCTCGTCGAACTCCGTACGGATCATCCGCAGATCGCCATACGTCACGCGATCCGACGGGTTCTGCATCACAAAGCGGATGATCTTCGGGTCCTGATTGAAGTATTTCGGCCCGGCGGCGATCTGTACCGCTTTCTCACGGTTCTCGGGCTGCTGGTCGAGCCACTGGCCGGCACCGAGCACCTGGTTCACGAGGTCCTGCACCATGGCGGGGTTCTCGTGGATGAGCTCATCGCGCACCGTCAGCACACAGCAGATGTATTTCGGCCACTCGTCGCGGGTCATGCGCAGCGGCCGCGCGTAGCCGGCGCTCTGCGCAGCGGCGCCGAACGGCTCACCGGTGCAATAGGCGTCCACCGCATTCGCGTATAGCGCGGCCGGCATGTCAGGCGGCGGCATCTCGACGATCTCCACGTCCTCGATTTTCATGTCTTCCTGCTCGAGCATCTTGCGCAGGAACAGATAGTCCACCGCAAAACGGCTGGGCACGGCGACGCGCTTGCCGGTCAGCTGCTTGAAGTGCTGATAGGGCGACTCCGTACGTACCATGATCACGGCGCCCGACCGATGTCCCAGCGACACGATCTTCACCGGGATGCCCCTGTCGGCGAGATCCATGACGAGCGGCGCGAGCATGTAGCCGGCCTGGATGCGCCCGGCCATCAGCGATTCTTTGATCTCCGGCCAGCCGTTGTACTTGCTGTATTCGTATTCGTACTTCGGTACGCCAGCCGGCGCCGCACCGTTGGTGGTGGCGCGGCCCACGCAGGCAACCGGCAGGGTCAGGTTGCAGGTGACCGGCAAGCCGCCGACGATGAGCGAATTGGGATTTTTCTTCGCACAGCCGGGTAATGCGAGCGGCAGCGATGCAGCGGCCAGGCCCTGCAGCACGCGTCGTCGCGACACGCTAGACATTCGAATCGACTTCCCCCGAAGTGGGCGATGCGCCCTTCGGTACTGTAGCCGGATACGTTAGCCTCTCCAAATGCGAAGTGTGGGTTGGCGGGGCGCGTTGGTCGCCGGTGTGATCGTCGTCGCGCTGGGCGGCTGGTTGGCTGTTAGCGCCGCTCGCATTCGGCATGTGAACGAGGAGATGCGCGCCGCGCGGCCGGAAATCGACCGCATCCTGCAAGCGGCGGAGACGGAGGCGACGCTGCTCGATTCCGGCCAGCTCAATCCGCGGATCACGTCGCCTGTCTGGCAGCCCTACGCCGCTGAATCCCACATCGATCTGGGTGATGCGAGCGTGCCACTGCGGCAGCGGTTCATCGAGCTCACGCGGCGATCGAAGGCGCGCGAGCTCGCCCTGACGCGCCAGTTGCAGATGCACGTGCGCGCGTCGGGGCTGCGGACGATTCTCGAGCCGGAGAACTTGATCGGCGCTCAGGCGCGCGCGAACGCGCTCGGCGAGATGCCGCGGTATCGCGCTTTCCTCGATGCGTACCTCGAGAGCGTACGTGAGCTGCAGCGTCAGGCCGAAGCGGACGTGCGCGCGCTCGGTCTGCCGCGGGCGAGCGAGCGGGAAATCATCGCGGGCTACGAGCACAGCAGCGATGCTGCGGTCAGCGCGGTTCGGCAGTTCGTCGAGCGTGAGAAGAAGGCGCTGAGATCGGCGACTCTGCTCGTGAACTTCATCGATGCGCGCGCCGACGATGCGGAGCTCCGCAACGGGCGCATCGTGTTTTCGAATGCGTCGCTGCAGACCGAATACGACCGAATGCGCGCGGCGCTTGCCGCAGCCGAGCCGTCTTCCTGAATAGCGGCGGCCCGGCGACATCATCCCGGGCCGTTCGCGCGGATTCGGCCGCGCGAGTTACCGCAAGGGGGCGACGCAGGCGGGCCGCGACTCGCACGGGCTGCGCGGCTGACGAATGCAGTCGGCGACTCACGGACTGCGCGCCTTACGGCAGGCCGCGCGCGCCCGTCTTGATTGCGGTGTCCAGGCCTTGCTCGCCGCGGAACGTGGCGCCGGTGAAGTCGGCGTTCGTGAGATTGGCGTGGGAAAAATCGGTGTCGATGAACTGCGCGTCGCGCAGGTCGGCGCCCGTGAAGTCCGCGCCTGTAAGGCGCGCGCCGCTGAAGTCCACGCGGTACAGCGTCGTGCCGATGAGCTTCGTGCCGCTGAGGTCGGCAAAACTGAAATCGGCGCGCGAGAAGTCGGCGTGCGAGAGGTCCGCCCCATTCAGCTTCGCGTAGGGGAGGTTGGCGCGCATCAGCCCCATGGACTGATTCTTCATGTCGGCGGCCGCGTTCATCCGCGTGAGGTTCGCGTTCGTGAGATCGGCGTTGCGCAGATCGCCGATGAGGCGCGCGCCGGAGAGGTTGGCGTCCTTCAGCTGGCCGCCGGCGAGCTGGATCGAAAACAGCACGGCGTCGGTCAGCGATGCGTTCGTGAGGTCCGCGCCCTCCATGAAGCTCACCGTGAGATTGCAGCGATCGAGCTTCGCGCGCGCGAGGTTGGCTTTGTTGAGCACGGACGCCGAGAGATTGGCGCCACGAAAGTCGACGCCGGACAGATCGAGACCGATCAGGTTCTTTGCGTAGAGATTGGCGGGCGCGCCCGGGCGGCCTTGGCCGACTCGCTCGATCACGGCTTCGCGCGTCAGGACTTCGTAGCCTTCCCATTCGGCAGCGAGCATGGGGGAAGCGGCGAGCGCTCCACCCACGAACGCGAGCGCGAGGTGCACTGCGCGGCTCGCTCGCAGCCATCGTGCCGAGCCCGTGCGCCGCGTACCCAACCGTAGCGTCCGATCGGTCCGCCGTGTCCCCAAGCATTGCGTCGAGCCGCTGTAGTGCGCGTGCAGCCGCTGCGCCGACCCAGCCGGCCGCACTCGTCCCGGCCAACTCGGGAGCGCGGCGCCGCCGCGGTCCGGGCCGCGCCTAATCTCGGATCGACTCCACGATGGGCGTGAGGAACGGCTCGAGCACCCCATAGTTCGCGTTCCACTCTTCCGAGGTCGGGTGTCAAGCGTGATCGCCCGCGCGAACAACTACAAGATCGAGACTCGGAATGACGATGATGAGCTCTCGTGCAGGCCCCACGCCCAGAACGCGTCGCGAGGCACCCGCTTATCTCGCTGGTGGCATTGGTCCACGAGAGGATGTCGGCGAGCACGCCCGATGCGAGCTCGCGCGCAGGCACGGCCCGTTCACGCTCAGTGTCGTTGCACGGAACGCGTTGCCGCGACGTGGGGGCAGCTCGATTGTGATGTCGGTGCCCGCGGTGACCACGGGTGGGGTGTTCGTGTGAGTGGGGGCGATGCTGGGCCGGGGTCGGAGTTGGAGTCGCCGATAGCGCCGTCCGAACCCTCCGCGCCCCGCCGGTGGCCGCTGCGCAGCCTGCGGCGAAAGAGGTTAGCAACGCGAGCGCGAGGCATGTGAGAGTGCGGGCGCACGGAGCCGTGCGCTCCCGCAAAATTCGAATCATGAGGGTGAGTCTCCGGTTCTAGTTATGTCATTTGCTTGGTTTCAGCTGCAGTCGCGGAGCGACCGTCCTGCCCGAGCTCTTGCTTGGGCCGTCGCGCTGATGAGCGCGCAGGCGTTTGCGCAGGCGAACGACGACGCGTACTCGAGAAATTGCGCGACCTGCCACGGGCCGGAGATGCGCGGCGGGGAGACCGGGCCCGCGTTGATCGGCAGCGGGTTCCAGGAGAAGTGGGTCGCGCATCCGCGGGAGCTCGAGGAACGGGTTCGGCGCACGATGCCGCCGACGAATCCCGGTGCGTTGAGCGATACGGATTACGCGGTCGTGATGGGCCGAATTCGCGCGGCGAACGGCTGGGCGGCTGCGGATGCAGCGGCGCCGGCCGCGCGGGATGGCGCGACTGCGCAGCTCAGCGATGCGGCGGCGAGCGAAAGCGGCATAGCAGTCGCGCCGAGCGGGGCTGCGGCCGTGGCGGCGAACAGCACTGCTGCGGCATCCGGCGGCGCTGCATCCGCTGCTGCTGCATCCGGCGCTACTGCTGCATCCGGCACTGCTGCTACATCCGGCACTGCTGCGGCATCCGGCACTGCTGCGGCATCCGTTGTCAGCAGCATCCCAGTGGCCCCGGTGCCGCCCATGGAGTGGCTCAGCAATCGCGGTGACGCGGGGAGCACGAGCTATTCGCCGCTCGCGCAGATCAATCGCGACAACGTCAGTAAGCTGCGCATCGCGTGGCGCTGGAAGAGCGACAACTTCGGTCCGACGCCTGAGTTCTACTACCGGGTCACCCCGCTGATGGCCGACGGCGTGCTGTACGCGACCGCCGGACTGCGACGCACCGTCGTAGCTATCGACGCGGCCACCGGCGAGACGCTGTGGATGTATCGGCTCGACGAAGGCGTCCGCGGCACGAGCGCACCACGCCGCAGCTCCGGCCGCGGCGTCGCGTACTGGCGCCCGAGCGGACCCGCCGAAGCGGCTCGCACCACCGATGCGAGTTCCATGCTCGGAACGGCGACGAGCTCGCGCGGCGAGCCCAGTCGCATATTCACGATCTCCCCCGGTTTTCAGCTCGTCGCGCTCGACGCCCGCACCGGACAGCCGATCTCGTCGTTCGGTCGCCACGGCATCGTCGATCTCAAGGAAGGGCTGCCGCGCGTCGATGACCCCAACACAGCGTCGGTCGGCTCGAGCTCACCGCCCGTCATCGTCGGCGATGTCATCGTGGTCGGCGTCGCGTTCTCGGCCGGCGGCGCGCCCCGCTCGAAGGAAGCCATCCCCGGGTTCGTTCGCGGCTACGACGTGCGCACCGGCGCGCTCAAGTGGACCTTCCACACCATCCCGCAAGAAGGCGAATTCGGCGTAGACACGTGGGAAGACGAGAGCTGGCGCTACACCGGCAACACCGGCGTCTGGACGCCGTTCTCGGCGGACCTCGCGCGCGGCTACGTCTACTTGCCGGTCGAAGCGCCCACCGGCGATTTCTACGGCGGGCATCGTCACGGCGACAACCTGTTCTCCGACAGTCTCGTCTGCCTCGACGCGAAAACCGGCAAGCGCATCTGGCACTATCAAATCGTCCATCACGACATCTGGGACTACGACCTGCCCGCGCCGCCGGTGCTGGTCGACATCACGGTAGGCAAGAAGCGAATCCCCGCCCTCGTGCAGGTGACGAAGATGGGCTTCGCCTTCGTCTTCGATCGCGAGACCGGCAAACCGGTGTGGCCGATCAAAGAGCGCCGCGTGCCGCAAACCGATGTCCCCGGCGAACGGACCGCGGCCACGCAACCCTTTCCGACGAAGCCCGCGCCGTTCGAGCCGCAAGGTCTGCGCACGGAAGACCTGATCGACTTCACGCCCGAAATCAAACAGCAGGCGTTGGAGATCGTGAGCCGGTATCGGTACGGGCCGCTCTACATCCCGCCGTCCGTCGTCGTCGAAGGACAGAATCTCGGCACGCTGATCCGCCCGAATCTCTCGGGCGGCGCGAACTGGCCCGGTGCGGCGGTCGATCCGGAAACGGGCGTGCTGTACGTGAGCTCGCTCTCGACGGTGGGCCCCATCGGGTTACGCCAGGACCCGAAGATCTCCGACATGCGCTACATCGGCGCCTACGGCGAAGGATTCCCGAACGGCTCGCTCGGCGGCCCGCACGGCCTGCCGCTCGTCAAGCCACCGTGGGGTCGCATCACGGCGATCGATCTCAACTCGGGCAACCATCTGTGGATGATCCCGAACACGGACACGCCCGAGTGGGCGCGCAACAACCCCGCGCTCGCCGGCATCTCGCTGCCGCGCACCGGCTCGTTCGATCAGGTCGGGCTGCTCGTGACGAAGACGCTCCTGTTCGCGGGCGAGGGCAGCGGCCTGTGGCGCCCGGGCGGCGGCGGCAACAAGCTGCGCGCGCACGACAAGGCGACGGGCGCGATTCTTCACGAGATCACGTTGCCGGCGAATCAGTCGGGCGTGCCCATGACGTACGCGGTCGGCGGGCGCCAGTTCATCGTCGTTGCGGTTGGCGCGAAGGGCGTTCCGGGAGAGCTTGTCGCGCTCACGTTGCCGTGACGAGCAGCGAGCGTGCCGGGAGTGTTCGATGAGCGCACGGACGATTCCTCGCGTCGTCTTACGCGCCCTGGTTAGCGCGCGGATTAGCACGCACTCCCAGCGCGTAGACCGCTTCTATCAACTGGCAACAGACGCGGCGCATTCGCGCGAGTCGCGGCCCGCGTCCGCTACACAGTTGTCCGCCGCCTCACACTGGTCATTCCACGCTCCGGGGCGCGGTTGCGCGTGCAACTTCGGCATACTCCGCGTCGGTCCAACACCGAGAGCTTCGTATGTCCAAGAAGTCGCAGTCGCCCGTCGATCTGGACCGCTTCGCGATCGAGCGGCGGCGTTTCCTCGCTGAAAGCACGATGTATGGCGCGGGTGGCATTCTCGCCAGCCTCGGTTTGAGTCGCTACGCCGTCGCGCAGGCGCAAGCGCCCGCTGCGGGTGCCGGCGGCCCCGGCGCGCGACCGTCGCTGCCGCCGGAGCCGAAAGTCTCGCAACCGGCACCGCTGCACGATCTGAAAGGTAAAGTCGCGTACATCACCGCGTCATCCGACGGCATCGGCCTCGGCATCGCGCGCGCCGCCGCGAATGCCGGCATGAAAGTGTGCGTGGGCTATCGGAACGAGGAACGCCTGAAGGCCGCGCTGCCGCTGTTTAAGAAGGGCAGCACCATTCTGCCGGTGAAGCACGATGTCACCGATCGGGACGCTTGGGCCAAGGTGCTCGACCAGATCAAGAGTGAGTTCGGCAAGTTGCATCTGATGGTGAACAACGCCGGCTCGAAGACACGCGCCAAGGCGAGCGAGGCGTCGTTCGACGAGTGGGACAACGCGGTTGCGGTGAACTACACCGCCACCTACAACAGCGTCGCGGTCTGCTTGCCGCACATGCTGGAGCACGGCGAGGGCTCGCACATCGTCGTCACGTCGTCCATGAGCGGCTTGCTCCCGGGCGGCAATCTCGGCGTGTACACGGCGACGAAGATTGCGGCCGTGGGTTTGATCGAAGCGCTGCGCGTCGAGCTCGAGGGCACGACGGTCGGCACGTCCGCGTTCGTGCCGGGCGGCGTGAACACCGATAACTACATCGGCACCGGCGAGGAGAATCCTTATCGCGCCGCGCACCCGATGCCCGGGCCGCCGAGCGGCGTGCCGCGCCCCGCGGGGCCGCCACCGGGAATGGATCCGCTCGAAGCGGGTGAGCGCGTTCTGAACGGCGTGATCCACAACGATCTCTTCATCGTCACGCATCCCGAATACATGCCGGGGACGAAGCAGCGCTTCGACGCGATCCTCGCGTCCGTGCCGGAGGAGGACACACCGCCGCCAGCACAGCGGGTGCAGTTCGAGCAACGCGTGCTGCACGCAGGCATCTACCCACGGGAAATTGCGCACCGGAAGAAGAAGCGCAAGTCCTATCGCAGCGTGACCGTCTGAGGCATCGCCATGGCCAAACGAAAAGACACTCGTACGATGCGGGATGCGCAGTCTGCCCCGGCGACGGGGCTCGATCGTCGCCAGTTTCTCGGCACAGGGATCGCGGCCGGTGGGCTTCTCGCCGCGCTCGGCTTGAGCCAGTACGCGAATGCGCAGGCGCCCGGTGGCTCGTCGCCGGCATCAGCGCCGCCGCCCGGTCCGCGGCAATTGCCGCCCGAACCCACCGTTTCGCAGCCGCCGCCGCTCAAGGATCTGAAAGGCAAGGTCGCTTACATCAGCGCCGCGTCCGATGGCATCGGCCTCGGGATCGCGCGTGCCGCGTCGAATGCGGGCATGAAGGTCGTCATCGGCTATCGCAACGAGGAGCGGTTGAAAGCCGCGTTGCCGCTCTTCAAGCCGGACAACGCCGGCGTGCTGCCGATCAAGCACGACGTCACCGATCGCGCCGGTTGGAAAGCGCTGCTCGAGGAAGTGAAGAGCAAGTACGGCAAGCTCCACCTCGTCGTGAACAACGCGGGCGTGAAGACGCTGCAGCAGGCGAGCAAGGCGAAGTACGAGGAGTGGGACAACGCGGTCGCCGTGAACTTCACGGCGATCTACAACAGCGTCGTCACTTGTCTGCCGCACATGCTCGAGCACGGCGAGGGCGGGCATTTCGTGACGACGGCGTCGATGGGCGGGCTGCTGCCGGGCGTGAACGCGGGCGTCTACACGTCGACGAAGATTGCGGCGGTGGGCTTGATGGAGGCGCTCCGCGTCGAGCTCGAACGCACGAACGTCGGCACCTCGGTGTTCTGCCCGGGGCTCGTCAGCACGGAGAACTATCCGGCAGGGCAGGAGAATCCGTATCACGCCGCGCAGGCCGCGAAGATGGGGCGGCCGAGGGGGATGGGCATGCCGGCGGTCGGCATGGACCCGCTCGAAGCGGGCGAGCGGGTGCTGAACGGCGTCGTGAACAACGATCTGTTCATCCTGTCGCACCCGGAGTTCAAGGCCGGCATGCAGGAGCGGTTCGACGCGATCATGGCGTCGACGCCCGCGATCGAAACGCCGATCCCGGAAGCGCGCATCGCGTACGAGCGAGTCGTCACCCGCTGCGGGATTTACGAGCGGGAGATCGCGCATCGCAAGGTGAAGCGCAAGAGTTATCGGGAAGTTTGATTCCTGTTGCGGCGCTGCGCTGCGTCCGCGCGGAGCGCGGGACGCAGCGGCGGCCGCAGAAGCGCCTCGGGGTGTCCGCGGGGCTAAAACATTCAGGGGCTGCAGCGCCAATAACTTCAGGGTTGCGCCCCCAAGAACTTCTGGGTCCGGCGCCAAGAGCTTCAGGGATCTGTCGCTAAGAGCTTTAGAGTTGCGGCGCTAAGCGCTCACGGTTGTGGCGCCTTTCGCTCAGTGCCGCGACGCCTATCGCTTGAGGCCTCCGGCCCCAAGAGCTTCAGGGCTTCTGGAGCGTCAACGTCATCCCGAACGCATGCGAGGAGCCCGGCGGCACGATGAACACGCCGGGCTTCTCGCGAATGTCCCCCGCGAAGCCCACCGGGTCCGTCACGCCCTGCCACGGCTCGATGCAGATGAACGGCGCGCCAGGTCGCGTCCACACGCCCAGATAACTCGCCTCCGGGAAGCGCAGCTCGATGCGCGGCCCGGCCTCCGCGCCGTACACGACGGAGTGGCTCATCAGCCGGTCCAAGATCAACACGTCGTTCGCGAACAGGTCGTCCTTCAGCAAGAGCCGGCGCCCCATGACCGGCGTCGGATACTGCTCCCGCGCGAGCAGCCCGTCGGCGTTGATGCGCCGGACGGGCGCGCGCTCGGCCGCGGCGAACTCGATGAAGTGCGCGGCGCGCGGCTGATCGTACGGCAGCGGCCAGCGCAAGCCCGGATGAAATCCGACGCTCGCAGGCATCTCGTCGGTGCCGGCATTCCGGACGGACGCAACCAGCGAGAGGGTCGCGTCTCGAATCTCGAAGTGCACGTCCAGCTCGAAATCGAACGGATACACGGCGCGCGTCGCTTCGTCCGCGCGTAGCCGGAACAGCGCCGAGGAGGGCGTCGTCTCGATCACCTCGAAGCGCTTGTTGCGCGCGAATCCGTGACGCGAAAGCGTGTAGCGCTGCGAGCGGTAGAGATAGCTGCCGCCTGCAAGCGTCCCGACGATGGGAAATAGAATGGGTGCGCGACCCGCCCAGATGCTCGCGTCGCCGTACCAAAGAAGGTCGCGGCCTTCTTCATCACGCAGCACGGAGAGCTGCGCGCCCAGCGGGTCGATCTCCGCACTCAGCCCGGCGGAGCCAATCGCAACATTCGACGTATTCGAGATCATCACGGTACCGCGGCTATCCTGCCGCGGCTCAGCGATATTTCAAGCCCGTGCCCGTATTGAAAACGATCACCGTGTCGCTCGGGCGCACGAAACCGTCTTCTCGCAGCTTGGCAAGCGCGGCCCAGGCGGCGCCGCCTTCCGGGCAGACGTCGATGCCCGTACGTGAGGCGAGGGCGCGCGTCGCGCGCTCCGTCACGTCGTCGGGGATCGTCACCGCTGTGCCGTTCGTCTCGCGCAGGACTCGCAGGCACAAGAAGCCGCCGAGCGGCGAGGGTACCCGCAGCCCGTACGCGCGCGTGTGCGGATTCGGGAACGGCTCCGTCTTTTCCGCTCCCTCGTGAAACGCTTTGGCCACGGGCGCGCAGCCGGCCGCTTGCACGGAGACGAAGCGCGGCCGCTTGCCCGGTGCCACCCAGCCGAGCCGCTCCATCTCCTCGAACGCTTTCCACATGCCGATGAGGCCGGTGCCGCCGCCCGTCGGATACAGCACGACGTCCGGGACCTCGCCGTTCATCTGCTCGACCAGCTCGTACGCCATCGTCTTCTTGCCTTCTATTCGATACGGCTCGCGCAGTGTCGAGACGTCGAAGGCATTCTGTGGACCGTGCTCGCGCAGGAATTTGCCCGCATCCGCGATCGTCCCCGCCACTTGATGAATCGTTGCGCCGTAGAGCTCGCACTCGCTGAAGAACGGGGCCGGCGTGTCCTCGGGCATGGCGACAGTCACGGGCAGCCCGCCGCGCGCCCCGTAAGCCGCGAGCGCGCCGGCCGCATTGCCTGCCGATGGCGCGGACAGCGCGCGGGCACCGAGATGCTTGGCCATCGAGATGGCGACGGCCATGCCGCGCGCTTTGAACGAGCCCGTCGGGTTACGGGCCTCATCCTTCACCCAGACGTTCGACTCGACTCGCAGCAATGGCGTGAAGCCTTCGCTCAGCGTGACCGCATTGACGTCCTCGAGCGGGAGCACCTCGCGATAGCGCCAGAGCGATGCTGCGCGGCTCGCGAGGTCCGCCATCTTGAGGCGGACGCGTGAGAGGTCGTAGTCCACGCGTAACGGCATTCCGCAGGCCATGCAGACCGTGAGAAGCTGATGCGGATCGTGAGCCTTGCCGCACGCAAAGCAGCTTACGCCCGAGAGGTAGCGGGAGAGGCGAGGTGAGCTCATTCGTGTTCACGCATCCGGCATGACCGTCGACACGCGCGACAGTACCGGAAACGTGAAGGTTTGGGTAAGGGCCCGGCCGTATCGAGCTCGCGCGGTCCAGCGCAGAACGATTCGAACAGACGCGCTTTGCAGCTCGATGTCGCTCGCTGCACGCCCGCGCGTCTGCGAGCTGCCGCGGTTGTGCGACTGCGGGATGCGCGTCAGCGGCTTGCACGGGTGCGCAGTGGCGAGTGCGCGACTGCGCGGCGCCGCGCGTCTGCGTGCCGCGCAGTTTCGTGTACACCGATCAGGTCGAGATGCGCCGCTCCGAGCTCGTGCCTCGGCGTGAGCGACCGCGCGGCTGCTGCATTTCCTCCTCCTCTTCGCTCGCCTCCTGGGGCATCAGCTGCGGATGGATCTCGCTTTCCGCGAGCTCCGTCAGCTCCTCGTCGTAACGCTTGCCTTCTTTCAGCGCGCGCTCCATCGCCTTGACCGCCGTGCGTTCGCCTGCAGTCTGCGCAAGCGAGCGCGCCGTGCCCCAGGCAGCGATGCAGTAGTGCTCGGTCTTCTGAATGGCACCGATCAGGACCGCGTCGAGCGCCGGACCCGGCTGGATCTCCTGAGTGTGCTCGCGCGCAGAGTTGATCAAGCCTTCCGCAGCGCTGTTCTTGCGGCGCCCGGGGCTCTCGTCCATCTCCTCGAGCGCGGACGCGACTTCTTCCAGCACGCGTTCGCCTTCCTCCTGCCGCCGCTCGACCATCTCCTGCAGCTGCTCCGATTGCACCGCTTTCGTCAGCCGCGGCAACGCGCGGGAGAGTTGTGTCTCGGCACTGTGAATTTCCTGCAGCTCGAGCACGAGGAGCTCGTTGCAGTCCGGTGAACGTTTTCGTGATCGACCCCGCGATTTGCGCTTGGCGGCCATGAGTTTCTCCAGTAAGGATGAGTTGAACGCTGAGCACCCACAACGAGCGTCAGCGAACGTCGTTCCCCGCTTAGCGAACGACGTTCCTGCGCGCCCGCGTCGAGCGGCGCAGCGCGCGCTCGAGGTCAGTTGACCGATGCTTGCCTGCTGCGAATGGGCATTTCGACAGCTGCACCTTTCGTCCCACCAATGGCTCGCGCAGTCGAACGAGGCTTGATACCCGCGCTGCTGCTCTCGGGGCGACGTGCCCGGTAGCCCTTTATCATCCGCGTTGCGCCATCAGCAGTTGCGGCGGAAACATCCGTAGGCACCGCCGCATGAGCCGGCACGCGACAGCACGGCGGCGCTGCTCGTGGCCCCACCGCTTCGCATCGGCGGCGGCATAGCGATCGCCGTCGAGCCGATCAATCGACGCTGCGCCTATTGCATCCAGAGGCGCGACTACTCGTTTTGGCCTCGAGACTGGCCACTCGACTACGCGCGCTTGCCTGCGCTGCCCCGACCGCGCAGAAAGTGCGCGGGGCCGGGACAATCTGTGTTAAACAGCGTTCGTGAAGAGCGCTGCAGCTCAATCGACGTTCTCGCTGTCGATCGCCGCAATGGGTGTGGTGTTCGGCGATATCGGGACGAGTCCTCTCTACGCGCTGCGCGCGTGCTTTTCGGACGTCCTCGGTTTGCCCGTCACCGTGTCGAGCGTGCTCGGTGTGCTGTCGCTGATTTTCTGGTCGCTGCTGCTCGTCATTTCCGTCAAGTACGTCGGGATCATTTTGCGCGCCGACAACGATGGCGAAGGCGGTGTGCTCGCGCTGACGACGCGCGTCCTGAACGAACGGCCCATTCGCAACCCAGCGACCATTGCCACTCTCGGACTCATTGGCTGTGCGCTGTTCTACGGCGACGGAGTCATCACGCCGGCGGTGACCGTGCTGGGTGCGATCGAGGGTGTGAGCATCGCGACGCCGGCGTTCGAGCACACGGTGCTGCCGTTGGCAGTGGCGGCCCTCATCGGACTCTTCACGCTGCAGCGGCGCGGGACCGGCGCGATCGGCCGTATGTTCGGCCCGCTGATGTGCTTGTGGTTCATCGTGCTCGCGGTGCTCGGAATAACGAGCATCGTCGAGCACCCGTATGTCCTGACGGCGGTCAATCCGATCTACGCGCTCAGGTTCTTCGACGAGCACGCCGCTGTCGCCTTCGCGGTGTTCGGCGCGGTCTTCCTCACCGTGACCGGTGGCGAAGCGCTGTATTCCGATCTCGGCCACTTCGGGCGCAAGCCGATCGCGACGGCGTGGTTCGCACTCGTCTGGCCTTGCCTCGTGTTGAACTACTTCGGACAAGGCGCGCTGCTGCTCGCGACGCCCGCCGCCATCAGCAACCCTTTTTATCTCCTCGCGCCGGGCTGGGCGCTCGCGCCGATGGTTGTGCTCGCGACCGCGGCGAGCATCATCGCATCGCAGGCAGTGATCTCGGGCGTCTTCGCCATCACGCAGCAATGCCAGCAGCTCGGATACGTGCCGCGCATGCGCATCCTTCATTCGTCTGCCGCCGCGGTGGGACAGGTGTACGTGCCGGTCGTGAATTGGCTCATCTGCATCGCGACGGTGGGGCTCGCCATCGGATTCGGTTCGTCCGCGCGCATCGCGCACGCGTATGGAGTCGGCGTGTCCAGCACGATGCTCATCGACACGATTCTGATTTTGATACTGCTGTGGGGAGCGCCTGAACGCTCGGCCCGCGCACAGCTCGCGGTACTGTGCGTGTTGCTGGTCATCGATAGCGCCTTCGTGCTGTCGAACTTGGACAAAGTGCCGACGGGCGGTTGGTTCGCGGTGCTCCTCGGTGTCAGCGTGTTCGGCTTGATGCGGACGTGGCAGCTGGGACGTCTCATCGTGACGGACAAGATGCGCCGCGAGGAGCGGCCCGTGGCGCGCTTCCTCGAGAAGCTCGAGCGCGAGCCGCCGCTGCGCGCGCCGGGCGTCGCCGTCTTTCCGACGAGCAATCTCACCGGTATTCCGCGAACGCTGGTGCGTAATCTCAAAATGAACGGTGTGCTGCACGAACACACGATCATCTTTTCGGTCATCACCGAGCGCATTCCGCGCGTACGCGAGACGAATCGCATCAAGGTGACGACGTTGCGTCCGGGACTCTATCGAGTCGTCGCCCGGATGGGCTTCATGGAGTTTCCGGAAGTGCCGAAGCTCTTGCGCTTGGCGCAGCAGTGGCTGCCCGTGCGCACGGACGACGCGGTGTATTTCCTCGGTCGAGACGACATCGTCATCGGCACGCAGCGCGGTATGCAGCGCTGGCGCAAGAAGCTGTTTTTATTCCTGGCGCGCAACTCCCAGTATGCGGC
This sequence comes from Steroidobacteraceae bacterium, assembly GCA_035760965.1. GTDB lineage: Bacteria > Pseudomonadota > Gammaproteobacteria > Steroidobacterales > Steroidobacteraceae > JADGHX01. The sequence goes on from DASTRY010000044.1 coordinate 169,357, forward strand.
GTCGAGCTTCGGCATCCCGCCGTCGCGCGTGATGGAAGTAGGCGGGCAGGTGGAGATATAAAGCGTCCGCGCCTTTGCGCGGGCTCCACCGCGGCGCTCCGCGGCACACGCCGTGCTGCACCTCCGTGCAATTCACAGCAGAAAACGGAGTGGCTCATGAACGGGAAACGACGTCCCCTGGCGGTGGTGACCGGCGGCTCGCACGGCATCGGCTTCGAGCTGACCAAACAGTGCCTCGAGAACGGCTTCGACGTAGTCATCGCAGCGGACCGCGACGTCAAAGAAGCGCTCAGCGCACTCGACGGCTTGGGCGGAGGTGCGGTATCGGGCGTCGAGGTGGACCTCGCCAAGCGCGAAGGCGTGGACAAGCTCTGCGCGGCGCTCGGGGAACGCGAGGTGGATGCGCTGCTCGCGAACGCGGGGCACGGGCTTGGCAAGGCCTTTCTCGACCAGTCTTTCGACGACATCGCCCACGTCATCGACACGAACATCACCGGCACGCTGTACCTCATCCACCGCATCGGCAACGGCATGCGCGCTCGCCACTCCGGCCGCATCCTCATCACCGGCTCGATCGCGGGCTTCATGCCCGGTTCGTTCCAGGCCGTCTACAACGGCACGAAGGCCTTCATCGACTCTTTCTCATGGGCCTTGCGCGATGAGCTGAAGGATAGCGGTGTGACCGTGACGTGCCTCATGCCGGGCGTGACAGATACCGAATTCTTCGAGCGCGCCGGCCTCATGGACACGAAGGTGGGCACGCAGAAGAACAAGGCGGATCCGGCGAAAGTGGCGCGCATCGGCTTCAAGGCGATGATGGACGGTGAGGGTGATGTCGTCGCGGGCCTGAAGAACAAACTGCAGACGGCGGTGACGAGCGTGACGCCCCCCGCTGTGCTGGCCGACCAGCATCGCAAGATGGCAGAGCCGGGAACCGCGCGCTCGAAGCAGTAGGGGCGAGGGTTCTGCGTGCCGGACAGGCCGCGATCCGGCGCATGAAGATTGCGTCACGTCGGGAAAACCCGCCGGGCGCGGGATCGAGAATTGCTCGTGCTGATTGCGAAAGCAGGGTGCCGCCGGCCGGATATGGGACGGCCGGCGGAGCGACCTCCCTGCTGTCACGGAAGTGGCGCCCATGGCGCGCTCGCTGGATTCGTCCACGGTGTCCGTGGGCGCGGGCTTGCTGCCGGAGCAAGCACGTGGTCTCGAGGCCGGCTCTACCGCCACAGGCGGACGCGAGCACAACCGGGTGCTGGCGATCGATGCCGTACGCGGCACGGCCATGCTCTTCGTCGGCATCAGTCACACGCGCTACTACGTCGGCGCGGATCATCACATCGCGTCGCTGCTGAAGTGGATCGGCTACCTCGCCGCGCCCGCATTCCTGCTGGTCAGCGGGATCGCGTGCGGCTACCAGTACAGCAAGTCCACGTCGCGAGAGACGGTCGGCCGCATCGTCGATCGCGGGCTGTTCGTGCTGGTGGTCGGGCACATCCTCGTGTGCTTGTCGCTTTGGTTCGAGGTGAAGGGCAACGTCTTCGAGCACATCGTCATCACGGATACGATCGGGCTGTGCATTTGCCTGAGCCCGCTGGTGCGTCACCTGTCCGCGCGCCAGCTCATCGTCGAAGGCATCGCGGTGTTTCTCGTGACGTGCCTCGTGGCCGCGTTCTGGCAGCCCTCCAGCGCGCCGGGCAAGCTGTTCGGGGCGTTGCTGTTCAGCATCGACTCGAACGACCTGCGGGCGCGCGGTTGGGTGACGCCGACCGTTGCCTACTTCGGCTTCTTTCTGATCGGGATGGGGATCGGGCGGCTGATCGGGGAGCGCCAAGCGGGCAAGATGTGGCGCCTGGAAGGCCTTGCGAGCCGGCTCGTGTTCGCCGGTACCGTTGCCGTGGCGGCGGCTGTTACGGTGAATGTGCTCCGGCATTTCGCGAAGCCGTCCCTGCTCGAAGCGATTGCTTCTGGCGGACAGTGGGCAAGCGCGTTGTTAAAGGCGACGGACGTGCGGCAGCAATTGCCGCCGATGCCGGCCTACGCCGCTTACTACTGCGGAATCGCAATCGCCGGATTGGGCGGAGTCATGAGGCTGCTACAGCGTGCGCAGACACCGCTCCTCGCAGGACCGGTGCAGGTTGCTGCCGTGGTCGGGCGCGCCTCCTTCATCTCTTACGTGGTCGTTCAGTGGCTGGTCGACTTTCTACCGCACTGGATCGGGTTCGGCGCAGTGCTCACGCCGGTGAGCGCGCTTCTGTATCTCGCGCTCGTGATGGCGGTGGTGTTTTTGATCGCCGGTGCATGGGACCGGATGCGGGCGAACCGCTACCTGACGTTCGGGCTCATCTCCGCGAGGTGAGCCGCGTTCACGAGACGAGCTGCTGTCCGCCGTCGATATCGAAGGTGGCGCCGGTCAGCGCGGTATTGCTCATGATGTGAATGGCGAGCGCGGCGACGTCCGCCGGGCCGACAACGCGCCGGATCGGGAGGGTGGCGCGCAGCTCGGCGCGGCGCTTCTCGAGATCCGCGCCGAGGATCGACGCGGATAGCGGTGTGTCGACGAATCCTGCCGCGATCAGATTGACGCGGATCGGCGCGAGCTCGAGAGCGAGATTGGCGATCAGCGTGCCCTGCGCGACCGTTGCCGTCGAGGCGATGGCGAGGCCTGCTCGCGGCCGGCGCGCGCCCGTGCCGCCCATGAAGGTGAGAGAGCCCGCGGGCCTCACTTTGCCGAATGCGGCCCGGACGACGGCGATTGCGAGCAGCAGATGCTCCGTGAGGCCGCGCTGGGCCTCATCGAGCGGGATCTGAAGGGCAGGGCCGTAGTGCGGGGCGCCGGCGGTCACCATCACATGATCGACGGGGCCCGGGAAGTCATCGAAGAAAAAGCGCAGCGACTCGGCGTCGGTGGCGTCGAACGCCGCGATGCTTTGCGCCCCCACCTCGCGCGCGGCGCGTTCGAGCCGCTCCGAATTGCGGCCGATCAGGGTGACGTTAGCGCCCTCGGCACGGGCGCGGCGCGCCGTTTCGAGCCCGATGCCCGCGCTGCCGCCGATCACAATCAGGGTTTGCCCGAGGAGGTCCATGGCGGGAGTAGGCCAGCGGTCCGCGGATGGCGCCATTGCACGAAGGTATCGAGGCAGGGTGGAGCGTTGCTGCAGCGGTCGCGCTCGCTGCTCGCGGTTCTTTGACCCCTTGGGGCGGCTATCGGACGCACTCGGTCTCGATGCGGCGTCGTGATGCCGCGAATTTCACGCCGACGCGTTGACCGGCTGTCTAGAAAAGAGCACTCTCGCGGCACACGACATGGAGCGTCGTTCATACCCACATGTCGTCGAAAGGAAGCGAAACGACACTCTCACTCTCGAAATTCAACGAATCGGTGCTGAGCGCGGTTGTGCAGTGCGTCGTCCTGCGGGGTACGTACTGAGGTGGCGACGTGCGTGTGATGTGCGCGCGTGCCTTTTTCTAGAGGCACTGTGAGGTGATCGACGCGGTGTCACTCGCGGAGAAGCGTGCGGACACATGCATCGTGACGCATCTGCGGGAGATCAGGGCGCGCTCGTCACTGCGAGCGGCGTCGTGCGGGCGATGGCGCTGCGCGCTGACCTGCGGGTCATGAATCGAAACTCCAGTGCCTGGCACCGTCGCGCCTTCGCAGTGAGGTGCCGAGTGCACGAGGCCCCGCGTCGTGGCATTGCCTTTCCAGCCGTGCGCGCCGTTTCTGCATCGCCGCAAGCGCGTTACGCGTACTCGTCGACGCAACTATGTTGCAAGTCGTCCGACGAGGCGTTTTCCGTTACCGCGCTCACGAAAATATAGTTCTTCGGCATCAGACGAAGGGCTCTTAAAATCGACCGGCCTTTATCGTGGTGCCGAAGGTGACAGTCTGGCCAGGGTGGTCGTCATGGGTCGAACGGACGCACGCCTTCTATCAGTTCTGCTGATCCTGTTCGTTTGTCGGATCGCAAGCGCCTCCGACGCGAGCCTCATCCGCTTCGACATTCCCGCCGGCGACGCGCAGAGAACGCTGCTGCAGTTCGTCGCTCAAGCCAACATCGAGATGTTGTATTCATCCGATGACGTGCGCGGCGTGATCACGAACGCCGTGTCGGGCGATTTCACCGTTCCCGAAGCGCTGCGATTGATGATCGAGGGAACGGGGCTGGAGGTTTCGTTCGAGCGGGATTTTACGTTTGCGTCGATCAAGCCGAGTAGGAAGATGGGGAGGAATAGAAGGCAGTCGAGCGCAAATGAGATACGGGTAAAGGAGCCGCTAGATCGGTCTCATTTCGATCGGCATTTCTCCACAGCGGATCGTGGACTGGAAGAAGTTGTCGTAACAGGAACTCTTCTTCACGGCGTGGGCGACGTTGTTTCGCCGGTACAAGTGCTGAAGCGAGATGATGTCGGCCGCGTGAGCTATGCCTCAGTGGGCGAGATGACCCAGATGCTGCCTCTCAGTTCTCGCGCAGGTCCGAGTGAGTCATTTCAGAGTGCGGGAAACTTTACGCGCGGCATGAGTGCAAATCTGCGAGGTCTCGGACCGGGCGCGACTCTGGTTTTGATAAATGGTCATCGACAGGCGATGGCTGGGAACGATGGAGATTTTGTCGACCTGTCGGGCATTCCTTGGTCTGCAGTGAATCGAATTGAAGTCCTGCCTGATGGTGCCTCCGCGTTGTACGGATCAGACGCTATTGCAGGCGTTGTGAACGTCATCATGCGCGACGACCCCAACGGCAGTGAAACTACAGGTCGGCTGGGGTATACCTCGGATGGCGCACCGGAGCGTTTGGCATCGCAACTCTCGTCTTGGGAGTGGGCGTCCGGCCACGCACTGGTCGCCTATCAATACAATGAACGTGGCCAACTCGCAGCTATAGATCGCGCCTACGCGGCAAGCTCGGATAAGCGGGCGTTGGGAGGTAGCGATTTTCGCAGCATGCGCGCGAGCCCCGGAAATGTTCTGAACCCGACCACGTTGCTTCCTGCCTACGCTATTCCATCATCCGGTGCGCAATCCGTATCCGATCTCATCCCAAACTCTGTCAACCTGGAAGATCGAAACGCGGTGCTCGAGCTGCTTCCATACCGACAATCGCATAGCGCCTACGTGTCTTTTTCACAGAAAGTTGGGGATGTCGCCGAGGTATTTCTCGAAAGTCGAGTTGCTACTCGCCGCGTGCACCAAACCAGTTATCCCAACGAACAGAATCTTGTTGTGCCGCCTGCGAACCCATATGCGGTCAACCCCTTCGACGGGCTTCCTCTTATCGTCGCGTATAACTTCATCGACGCGTTGGGTCCTATAGCACTAAAAGCGAAGAGTCTTGGTACGGGTACAACTGCTGGCACACGCATCACTGCAGGAGATTGGCATATCCGCCTCTCAGGAACGCACGGCACAGAGAGTGCAGACTTCTCAGCCCTCAATCAGCCAGACCCCGATAGGCTGCAAATAGCACTCTCAAGTAGTGATGCTGCCTCTGCATTCAACCCATTCGGCCCTAACAGCCAGGAGACGGTGGATTCCATTCGGCTCAAGGGAAACTATGCATCGAAATCCTCGCTTTCGGACGTCACATTTATTGAAGACGGAAAACTTTGGTCGTCTGAAAGAGCCGAGGCGAAACTCGCGGTCGGGGCAGCGTGGCGTAATGAGCGCCTGGAGCGAAATCTGCCGACGAGTGGCTCGTTTTCACGCTCCATAACGTCGCTTTTCGGCGAACTCAGAATCCCGATTGCACCGGTTGTGTCATTGTCTGAGAGTTACCCGCGCCTGGAGTTGTCCGCCGCGGGCCGGCTGGAGGACTACAGTGATTTTGGATCAGCGACGAACCCGAAGCTGGGGATAAAGTGGGCGCCGACACGCGAAGTGAGGTTGCGTGCGACTTGGGGCACCTCATTCCGGGCGCCAAAGCTCGTCGATGTTTATGATCTAAACTCGAGCACTGCTGGTCTCGCCGTCATTCCAGATCCTCGTTCCCAGGCAGGTGTGTCACCGGTGCTTTTTCGCGCCGGCGCAAATCGCAACCTACACGAAGAGCGGGCAACCACTTGGACGGCCGGACTAGACTTCGCGCCGGACGCTGTCCCAATCCGCGCATCGTTGACTTACTTCGATCTCGTATATCGGGGCCGTGTTGTTCTACCGGGTCCGGCAGTGGTCCTGGACATTCTGCGGGAGGAAGGTCAGTGGGCGAGCGTAGTCGAACGAAAACCGTCTCGCACGGAGATCGAGGCCATTTGCGCGGATAGTGTGTTTCACGGCGACGCCACTCAGTGTAGAACTATACCTATCGCAGCAATCTTGGATCTGCGTCAGCACAATATGGCGACCAGTATTGCGAGAGGATTGGACCTGAACGCTGATCTCAGAGAGCGCACGAGCCTTGGGACGCTTGCTGCCAACTTACGCATTGCATACACGCTAAAGTTCGAGCAACGCGGTTCGGATACTTCTCCTTCTGTGAGCATTTTGGATACTGTCGGCAACCCGCTCTCGCTGAAGTTGCGCGCGGGCGCGGAGTGGAGGCAGCGCCCGGACAATGGTTGGGGTGCGAGTCTTGGGTTCGAGTACGAGGGCGGTTACCGCGATGTTGGAAGCGGTCGATCGGTCAGTCCATTCAAATCCGTTGATGTGGCGTTGGGCTATGCCACGACGCAGACGCAGGGACCGCTTTCGAACATGTCGTTAGAAATTGCTGTTTCAAATGTGTTCAATGCTTCCCCTCCGTTGGTAGACCGTGAGGCTGGTTACGATGTGGCCAACGCGGCCCCATTTGGTCGCGTGGCAAGTGTAGTGTTGCGAAAGCGCTGGTAGAGCTGAGTTCCGGTGCGCACTCGATCCATGAAGCGCACCGGAGGTAATGCAGAAAAGAACCTACTTCCTAGAAGAAGTAGCCGGCTCCGCCGTCGTAGAAGTTGCGGCCCTGGCTACCCTTTGTCTCCACCGTAATCTCGCCGAGATCAACAACCTCCTCACCCTGAGCCAACGTCACAACGACGTCCTCCATCCCACGATCAGTTGTCATTGGTCGCTCTCCTATCTAGCTGCGAATGCAGCCGCGATAGTGATATGAGCAGTCGCAGTGGAGATACGCAACAGGAAATTTGTGCAGCCTCCGTAGCGGCAACTTCACGTGCGACACATTGCTGATGGAGTATCAACTGGGGCGACGCACCCATTCGATTCATCTGTTCCGCTCGTGCGTGCGTCGGTGTGGGAGATGTTCATCAAGTGGATAGAGGATGCGCCGCGACGCTGCGAGTAACGGAAGTGGGCGTGCGCGCCGTCGAAACCTTAATAGTGACCGCACTCGTAGATGTCTCGAGGTACAGGCAAGTGCCGTGAACGGGAATCAGCGACGCAAGGGACCGAGCGACAAGCAGCGGAC
>DASTRY010000045.1:0-3301 GCA_035760965.1 Steroidobacteraceae bacterium
TCCCTGAGCGAATCGCGGCGCGCATGGTGTGCCCTCCCCTACTTGTTCGTCCCCTGGCGCCCGTAGCGATCCTCGAAGCGCACGATGTCGTCCTCACCGAGGTACGACCCGGACTGCACTTCGATGATGTGCAACGGGATCTTGCCGGGGTTCTCGATCCGGTGCTTCACGCCGATGGGGATGTACGTCGACTGGTTCTCCTCGAGGATGAACTCCTCGTCGCCGCGCGTGATGCGCGCGGTGCCGGAGACCACGATCCAGTGCTCGGCGCGGTGATGATGCATCTGCAGAGAGAGCTGCGCTCCCGGCTTCACCGAGAGCCGCTTCACCTGAAACCGATGTCCGTTCTCCAGGCTGTCGTAGCTTCCCCACGGCCGGAAGACTTCGCGGTGGAGCGAGTGCTCGTACCGCCCGAGCTCCTTCAGCTTGTTGACGAGCGACTTCACGTCCTGCACGCGATCCTTCGGCGCGACGAGCACCGCATCCTTCGTCTCGACGACGACGTGATCCTGAAGGCCGACGGCCGCGACGAGCCGGCTCTCCGAGTACAGGTAGCAGTTGCTCGAATCCTCGACGAGCACGTCGCCGCGCGACACGTTGCCGTTCGCATCGCAATCGCTCGCCGCATGCAGCGAGGCCCACGAGCCGACGTCGCTCCAGCCGGCATCCAGCGGCACGACCACCGCATCGGCGGTCTTTTCCATCACCGCGTAGTCGATGGAATCGCTCGGGCAGGCTTCGAACGCCGCCGCATCGATGCGCGTGAAATCCAGGTCCGCCTTCGCCCCCTCGAACGCCTTGCGGCAGACCGCCGCGATGGCCGGCGCGAGGCGCTCAAGCTCCTCGAGATAGCGACGCGCCCGGAACACGAACATGCCGCTGTTCCAGTAGTGCTCGCCGGAGGCAACGAACTGCGCCGCGCGATCTGCGTCCGGCTTCTCGACGAACTGCGCGATCCGATACACGGGCCCCAGCGACTCCCCGCGCTTGATATAGCCGTAGCCCGTCTCCGGCGCATGCGGCACGACGCCGAACGTGACGAGCCGCCCCTGCTCCGCCGCCGTGAGCGCGGCGACAGCGGCGACCTGAAAGGCCGCCACATCGCGAATGACATGATCCGCGGGCAACACGAGCAGCACCGGATCTTCATCGCCACTCGTCTTGAGCGCAGCGAGCGCCGCGAGCGCGATGGCAGGCGCCGTGTTACGGCCGAACGGCTCGAGGATGATCGCCTTGGGCGAGCTGCCGATGAGCCGCAGCTGCTCGGCGACGAGGAAGCGATGCGCGTCGTTGCACACGACGACCGGCGGCGCGGCGTCGAGCCCCTTCAGGCGCAAGGCCGTGTCCTGGATCATCGTGCGCTGGCTCGTGAGCGCGAGCAGCTGCTTCGGATAGAGCTCGCGCGAGAGCGGCCACAAGCGAGTGCCGGCACCGCCGGAGAGAATCACAGGTATCAGCATAAAAGCCTCTTGGCCGGCACGGTGCGCGGCGAGCAACGTTCTGCGAGCGGCGGCATCTGGCTGCTCCCGGCGCTAGGCCGGCGGCAGCGCCTTGCCGCGACCGATAGCGTAGTACGTCAGCCCGAAGCGCCCCACCATGCCGGGATCATAAAGATTGCGGCCGTCGAAAATGAGCGGCGACTTCAGCAGTTTCTTGAGCCGCTCGAAGTCCGGGCTGCGAAATTCCTGCCACTCCGTGACGATGGCGAGCGCATCGGCCCCCTCCGCCGCCTCGTAGGCATTCCGGCAGAGCTTGAAATTCGCCTGCTGCCCATAGAGGCGCTTCGCCTCCTCACCGGCGACGGGGTCGTACGCGCGGATCTCGGCGCCCACCTTGGAGAGCAGGTCGATGAGCGTGCGCGAGGGCGCTTCGCGCATGTCGTCGGTGTTCGGCTTGAACGCGAGACCCCAGAGCGCGATGGTGCGGCCCTGCAGACCGGCGTCCCCGAAGTGCCGCCGCATCTTCTCGAACAGCTTCTCTTTCTGCCGTTTGTTGACCGATTCGACGGCGCTCAGGATCTCCGGCTGGTGCCCCACGTCGCGCGCCGAGCGCATGAGCGCCTGCACGTCCTTCGGGAAGCACGAGCCGCCATAGCCGGCGCCCGGGTAGATGAAGCTGTAGCCGATGCGCGGGTCCGAGCCGATGCCGACGCGGACCTTCTCGATGTCCGCCCCGACGCGCTCGGCGATGTTCGCGAGCTCGTTCATGAAGCTGATCTTGGTGGCGAGCATGGCGTTCGCCGCGTACTTCGTGAGCTCCGACGAGCGGATGTCCATGACGATGAAGCGGTCGTGCTGGCGCGTGAACGGCTCGTAGAGCGCGCGCATGAGCTCCGTCGTGCGCGGGTTGTCCGTGCCGATGACGACGCGGTCGGGCTTCATGAAGTCCTGGATCGCGGCGCCCTCTTTCAGGAATTCGGGATTGGAGACGACGTCGAACTCGTAGCTCGCGTTGCGCTCCTGCAGCGTCGTCTCGATCTGCTTGCGCACCTTGTCCGCCGTGCCGACCGGAACGGTCGACTTAGTGATGACGATGGCGTAGCGATCCATGTGCGTGGCGATAGTGCGCGCCGCAGCCAGCACGTAGCGCAGGTCCGCCGAGCCATCCTCGTCCGGCGGCGTACCGACGGCGATGATCTGGAAGAGCCCGTGCGCGACGCCCTTCGCCGCATCCGTCGTGAACTCGAGGCGCCCGGCCTCCGCGTTGCGCTTGATGAGCGCATCGAGCCCCGGCTCGTGAATCGGCACCTCGCCGCGATTCAGCCGCTCGATCTTGCCCGCGTCGACGTCCACGCAGACGACGTGGTTGCCCGCCTCGGCGAGGCAGGCACCTGTGACCAGGCCCACGTATCCGGAGCCGAAAATGGTGACTCGCATGTGATGAGATTTTTCAGCGGCGCACTGTAGGGCCGCACAGCCTAGGGGACATGCCCGATAGGCTCAAGCTGAGCAAACGGCGTGCCGGGAGGGGCGCATCGCATACGGGCCATACTTGTCGTACGGGGGGCCTCCCGACCGGGAAATTCGCGCCTTGCGAGGGAAAACGTGCACGTCCGTCGTGCGTGCCAGCTCAGGTGGCAGCGCGCTCGACAGGGACGCTCGCCTGGGTGGCCTCGGCGGCCTGATCCAACGCATGGTTTACGGCGTGCAGCACGTGGCGTCGGCGGTCGGGGAAGTCAGTGGTGTGGATGACGTCAATGCCGCGCTCGGCACGACGGACCGCAACGGCATCCGCCAAAGCAGGCGCCGGCTGGTACTCCACCACGGCCTCATTCAGCAGGCGCAGCGTCTTGCGGCAGTCG
>DASTRY010000046.1:0-55986 GCA_035760965.1 Steroidobacteraceae bacterium
GGAACCCGGCGTTCTCCTGCAACGGCTTCTCGTATGTCGCGATCACTTCGCGATCGGTGGCCTCGCGCCCCGCGATGTTCTCCGCGAGCGTGCGGCCCGTGACGGTCTGCACGGTGCCATCGATGCGCCCGGCGCGCAGCAGCTCGCACAGCACGGCAGGGACGCCGCCGGCGCGATGGAAGCGCTCACCGAGATACTTTCCCGCCGGCTGCATGTTCACGAGCAGCGGAATATCCCGGCCGTACGTCATCCAGTCCTGCGGCGTGATCTCGACGCCGGCGTGCCGCGCCATTGCGACGAGATGCGGTTGCGCGTTCGTCGACCCGCCGATCGCGGCAATCGTCGCGATCGCGTTGAGAAACGCGCGCTGCGTGAGGATCTGCGAAGGCCGCAGGTCTTCATACGCCATCTCGACGATGCGACGCCCCGTGGCATAGGCGATCTGACCGCGTTCGCGATACGGCGCCGGAATGGCGGCACAACCGGGCAGCGAGAGCCCAAGCGCTTCGGCGACGGCATTCATGGTCGACGCCGTGCCCATCGTGTTGCAGTGGCCGAGCGACGGGGCGGACGCCGCGGCCCGCTCGAGGAACTCGCGCTCGTCGATCTCGCCCGCCGCGAGCTTCCGCCGCGAGCGCCAGATCACCGTGCCAGCGCCGACGAGCTCGCCCTCGTGCCAGCCGTCGAGCATCGGTCCGCCGGACAGGACGATGGCGGGAATGTCGACGGTCGAAGCCGCCATGACCTGCGCGGGCGTCGTCTTGTCGCAGCCGGTCGTGAGCACGACGGCGTCGATCGGGTAGCCGTGCAGAATCTCGACGAGCCCGAGGTAGGCGAGGTTGCGGTCGAGCGCCGCCGTCGGCCGCCGGCAGTTCTCGAAGATCGGATGCACCGGGAATTCCATCGGGATGCCGCCCGCATCGCGAATGCCCTCGCGCACGCGCTTCACCGTGTCGAGGTGCACACGATTGCACGGCGTGAGATCGCCGCCCGTCTGCGCGATGCCGATGATCGGCCTGCCCGAGAGCAGCTCGTCGGGCGTGAGCCCGTAGTTCATGAAGCGCTCGAGATAGAGCGCCACCATGTCGAGGTGCGCGGGATCGTCGAACCAGTCGCGCGAGCGGAAGCGGCGCGGCGGTCGCGAAGAAGGGTCAGACGCCATGAGCGATCGTGTTCTGCGGCAGCCCAGGCACGTCGACGCGGGCGCGGAACAGCCCGCCGGCGAGCGGCTGCGCGCCGCGCTGTTCGGGCGTCAGGCCCTTCCAGGCCGTGGTGATGTAGAGCGTCCGCAGGTCCGGACCGCCGAACGCGACCTTCGTGACGTTCGCACACGGCAAGCGCACTTTGCCGAGCAGACGCGCCTCGGGGCTGTAGCAATTCACGCCCCAGCCGCCGAAGAGACCGGTCCAGAGCATGCCGGTGGAGTCGGTGACCGGACCGTCCGGATAGCCCTCGTCGATCTTGACGAACAGCCGCTTCCCCGAGACCTCACCCGTTGCAGTCTTCACGAACGCGTAGATTTCCTTCTTCAACGTGTCCGTATGGTAGAGCGTGTGGTTGCGATGGCAAACGCACGGACCGTTGGTGATGACGTAGCCCTCGTCCCGGCGCACGCAGCCGCTGTCGGTGAGCTGATAGAGCGCGCCCGTCGGCTCCGTTTCGTTGTCGTCCATGGAGCCGAACCAGAGATAGCCGTCCGCATCGACGTACGCATCGTTCAGGCGATTGTGAGGTGCGTCGGGCTCGACGGCGCACAGCAGGGTGAACGCGCCGGTCTTCGGGTCGAAACGATGCAGGCCCGCGCGCAACCCCACGACGTAGCCACCGGCGCGCGTCGGCAGGATGAAGCTCGGATCGGGCGGCGTATCCCACGACTGCGTCGCGCCCGTCGGCTCATGGAACCGATGGATCTTGCAGCCCTTGATGTCCACGAACCACAGCGCCTGCTCCGCGGCCGACCAGAACGGCCCCTCACCGAGCTTCGCGCCGACCGGCCAGACGCATTCGACTCGCGCTTCCGTCATTGAACGCTCCTTCACCGCAGCAGAGCGTACACGCTTCAGCGGTAGCCGGCGTCCACCCAGTAGCTGTGGTTCGTGCAGTACCGCGCGTCGTCCGAGGCGAGGAACATCACCATCGCCGCGATGTCCTGCGGCTCGACGCGCGCCTTGATGCACTGCTGAGCCACGATCTTGGCTTCCTCGTCGGGCGTGTGCCACAGGGCCATCTGCCGCGGCGTGCGCACGGCCCCGGGGATGACGCAGGTCACGCGGATTGCCGACTCGCCAAGCTCGCGTGCGAGCGCGCGAGTCATGCCTTCGATGCCCGCCTTGGCGGTCTCGTAGAGCGCGAGATCGGCCATCGCGAGATGCCACGAGACCGATCCGAGATTTACGATGCAGCCGCTCCGCGCCTTGCGCATAGCCGGCATCACGGCCTGGGCCGCGAAGAAGTAGTGCCGCAGGTTCACGGCGATGCGGTCGTTCCAGTAGTCCTCGGTGACGTCCTCGATGCGATGGCGGTCGTCGTTGGCCGCGTTGTTGACGAGAACCGACACCGGTCCCGCCTGCTGCTGAATGTCGGCGAGCGCGGCCTGCAGCTCGCTGATCTTCGTGAGGTCGCACTTCAGGAACGTCGGCGCGCCACCGAGCTGCTCGACGAGCGCGCGCGAGTCCTTCTCCGCGATGTCGAGGAAGAACACGCGCGATTTCTGCCGGACGAAGCCGCGCACGATTTCCGCGCCGATGCCGGAGCCGCCGCCGGTGATGACGACCGTCTTGTTTACGAGGGATGGATAAATAGCAGTCGTCATGAATCAGGATCCGCTGGATGAGGAACGGGACAGAAGGCCGCGGGACGCGAGGTTCTGCATGAGCTCGCCGATGCCGCAGGTCCAAGGAGGTACGCGATCGCAGGTGGACACTTTGTTCTCCAGCACGCCGAGCCGCTCGGACGAGACGCGCACGATGTCGCCCACCTTGTGCGTGAAGCCGAGGCCCGGCGCATCGCGGTCCACGACGGGCGCGAACATCGTGCCGAGGAACAACGCGAAACCGTCGGGATACTGGTGATTGTTGCCGATCGTCTGGGCGACGAGCTCCGCCGGATCGCGACTGATCTCGGTCATGCTGCTCTTGCCCTCGAGGCGAAAGCCGTCCTCGCCGTCGATCTCGAGCCGCACGACCGCGCGGCGCACGTCATCCAGCGTGAAGCGCTCGTCGAAGAGCCGGATGAACGGCCCTACCGCGCAGGAAGCCGTATTGTCCTTTGCCTTGCCGAGGAGCAAGGCGCTGCGGCCCTCGATGTCGCGCAGATTGACGTCATTGCCGAGGGTGGCGCCGAGGATGCGCCCGGCGCGGTCGCAAGCGAGTACCACTTCAGGCTCGGGATTGTTCCAGGCGGAATCGGCACGAACGCCGACCCAGTCGCCCCAGCCGACCGCGGACAGCGGCGGCGATTTGGTGAAGATTTCGGCATCCGGACCAATGGCCACCTCCAGGTATTGGGACCAGAGTCCATCGCTGATGAGCGCGTTCTTCAGGCGCTGCGCTGCCGCCGAGCCGGGCTTCACGGCGCGGATATCCGTGCCGACGCGCTGACGCAGATCTGCCCGCAGGCCGTCGGCACGCGTGGCATCGCCCCGCGCGCGCTCCTCGATCACCCGCTCCAGGGCGGACACCGCGAACGTCACGCCGGCCGCCTTGATGCACTGGAGGTCGAAGGGCGCAAGCAGGCGCACACCGTCGCCGCCGCCCGCCTTGCCGCTCTGATACGCCGGCGCGAGACCGAGCTCCTCGATGGGACCCAGATCGGCGCCGCTCGGCACGACGCCGGACCACTCGTTCAACAACTGCGAAACCGTGGGCGCGACGCGCGAGACATCCCTGAGCCGACCGCCGGTTAGCAGGACGGGGGTCGGACCCTCGCGTGTCTGGATGCGCCCGAGAAGCAGGGCGTCACGCCAATCGGATGGAAGGTGTCCGATCATGCGCGCGCCGTCATTTGTGACGGGCCCATAGCTCTTGAATCGATTCGAGCGTCCGGCCCTTCGTCTCGGGCACGAAGCGCAGCACGAACAGCGCCGCGAGCACGCTCATCACACCGTAAATCCAGTATGCGAAGCCATGGTTGAACATGGCGTTCAGCGCCGAACTGCCATCCAGCACCTTGAACGACCATGAGACGAAGAGGTTCGCGATCCACTGCATGGCGACTGCGATGGCCATCGCCTTGCCTTTGATGGCGTTCGGAAAGATCTCGGAGAGCAGCACCCATACGACCGGGCCCCACGAGAGCGCGAAGCCGGCGATGTAGGTGACCACCGCGACGAGAGCGGCAACGCCGACGTGACCGCTCGAAAACAGGAAGCCGAGCGCGATCATCGATGCGGCCATCACGAGGGCGCCGAGGATCAGCAGCGGCTTGCGGCCCCACCGATCCACGGTGACGAGCGCGACGAGCGTGAAGACGACGTTCGCGACGCCGACGATGATCGTCTGCAAGAACGCGCTGTTGGTGGCCGCGCCCATGTTCTCGAACATCAGCGGCGCGTAGTAGAGCACCGCGTTGATGCCCACGAACTGCTGGAAGACCGACAGCATGATGCCGACGAACACGACCATGCCGCCGAACGCGAACAGCTTGCCGCTGACGTGCGAGAGCGAAGCTTCGATCTCCGTGAGCACGGTGCGCGCGTTGTCTTCATTGGAGAGCCGCAGCAGCACGGCGTGTGCTTTCTCTTTGTGGCCCTTCATCACGAGCCAGCGCGGCGTCTCCGGCACGATCAGCAGCAACAACAGAAAGAGCGTGGCGGGCAGTGCTCCCGAGAGAAACATGTAACGCCAGCCGGTCTGCACCAGCCAATCGTGGTCGCCCTGAGCTTGGATGGCCCAGTTGACGAAGTACACGATGACCATGCCGCCGACGATCGCGATCTGCTGATACGTGACGAGCCGGCCGCGCTGCGAGGGCGGAGCGATCTCGGCGATGTAGAGCGGCGAAAGCATCGACGCGGTACCGACGCCGATGCCACCGATGATGCGGTAGACGATGAACGGTGTCAGCGCTGCCGGGCCCATGCCGCCGACCGGCCCGAGGCCGTACTCGGGGAATGCCGAGCCCAATGCCGAGACGAGGAACAGCACGGCCGCGACCAGCAGGCCGCCGCGCCGCCCGATGCGCTGAGACAAAGGTCCCGCGATGGCGCCGCCGATCACGCACCCGAGCAGCGCGCAGGAAATGGTCCAGCCGGAGAGGCTGCTGGCGGCCGTCTCGGGCAGCCCGCGCGGCGTGATGAAGTTGGCGTCGATGGCGCCGACCGCGCCGGAAATGACTGCGGTGTCATAACCGAAGAGCAGGCCGCCCAGAGCGGCGATGAGCGTGAGCCCGTTGACGAGCGCGAAATTCGGCGTGACCACCGGGCTGGCTGTCGTGGAATGCATTCTGCGCGGCCTCCTTCTGTGTCCGATCCGGGGCCGCGTTGACCCCCTGCCCCGGTCCGGTCGGTGGACTACAGACTAATTGGTAGCGCTATCAGAAAGCAAGGAGAGACAGAGAGCTAGGTCGCCGCGCCAAGCCCCGCCGGTTCAGGCGTCCTTGGGCGGCGGACCGTCCGAGGCGCGCTTCACGAGCTCGTGGGCGAACAGGTGGTCGACCGGCTCCGCCGGCTCGCCGACCTTCTTGTGGCGGATCTTCCGCAGCAGCAGATTCAACGCGGCATCGGCCATAGCGGCGATCGGCTGGCGAATGGTCGTGAGCTCGGGCCAGACGGTCGTCGCGGTGACGGTGTCGTCGAACCCGACCACCGAGAGATCACCCGGCACGTCCATGCCGCGCCGGTGCGCCACCGAGATGACGGCGGCCGCCATGTCGTCGTTGCTCGCGAAGATCGCGGTGGGCGGCCGCTTGCGGTCGAGCAGCGCCTCGGCGGCCTCGAGCCCGGAGCGATAGGTGAAGTAGCCCTGCTGTACGTAGGCCGGATTGGGCGTGAGGCCGGCCGCCTCCATGGTCGTCTCGAAGCCCGCGAACCGCTGCGCGCTCGCCGTCTGGTTGGGGTGGCCTTTGATGAAGCCGATGCGCTGGTGGCCGAGCGAAAGGAGGTGCGCTGTCATTTCACTCGCCGCCCGGAAATCGTCGATGCGGACGCAGCTCACGTTGGCGCGGAAACGGCCGGTCGCAATCGCGATCACGGGGATGTCCGCCGCCGCGAGCTCCGAGGCGATGACGTCCGACTCGCACAGCGGCGGCGGCAGGATGACCCCGGCCACGCTCTGCGCGAGCTTGCGGGCGGCGGCGCGCTCGGCGGCCGGCTTCAGCTCATCCCACTTTTCGAGCACGAGCTGCGCGGCCGTCTTGCTCGCCTTGTCGAGCGCGCCCACGAGCAGCTCGCTCAGGTACGCGACGCTCGGGTTCGAATAGATCATCGCGATGCGCGTGCTCTGCGCACCGGCGAGCGAGCGCGCGGCGGGGTTCGGCGAGTAGTTCAGCTCGCGGATCGCCTTCATGACCAGATCGCGCGTGGCCTCGCGCACGTTGTCCTCGCCATTGGTCACGCGCGAGACGGTCATGGGCGACACACCGGCCTTGCGCGCCACTTCGTGGATGGTCACGGCACTGCCGCGGCGGCGGCGGGTTCGTCTCAGGGTCACTGGCATCGTTCCGGCGTTAGCGTTAACAATAGGCCTGGAGAGGCGGTTTCGGCAATCGGCGCCAACGCGGATTCTAGCAATGCATGGCGCCACGAGGGGGACGTAGTGGCGAAGTGGCGGATACGGATTCGAGCGCTGCTCGGGGCGCTGGCGCTTCTAGCGGTGCAGGGAGCATGGGCCGAGGACGGGTACGACCTGTGGCTTCGGTACGTGCCGGTGCAGGGTCAAGAGCTCGCCGCGTATCGCGCGCGAGCCAGCGGAATCGCGCTGGCGGGCAGCTCCGCGACTCTGCACGCGGCTTGTGCGGAGCTGGTTCGGGGGCTCGCCGGACTGCTTGGACAAGCGGTACCGGTCGGCACCAACACGGGGCGTGACGGCACCATCGTGCTCGGGACGCCGGCCTCCTCGCCCGAGATCGCGGCGCTGCGTCTCGATCTGACCGGCCTGGGGCCTGAGGGATACCTGATTCGCAGTGTGACGATCGGCGGCCATCCCGCCACGGTTATCGCGGCCAATGAAGACATCGGGGTGCTCTATGGCACTTTTCACCTTTTACGGCTGATTCAGACGCACCGCCCGCTGCAGAACCTCGACATCGCCTCCGCGCCGCGGATTCGCAATCGCGTGCTCGATCACTGGGACAACCTCGACCGCACCGTCGAGCGCGGCTACGCCGGGGAGTCCATATGGGATTGGCACAAGCTGCCGGACTACGTCGACCCGCGGTACACGGACTACGCACGCGCGAGCGCGTCCGTCGGCATCAACGGCGCGGTGCTCAACAACGTGAATGCGAATGCGACGAGCCTGCAGCCCGCCTACATTGCCAAGACCGCGGCAATCGCGAAAGCCCTGCGGCCCTACGGCATCCACGTCTACTTGAGTGCGCGATTCAGTGCGCCCATCGAGATCGGCGGACTGAAAACCGCGGACCCGCTCGACGCGAGCGTGCGCGCCTGGTGGCGTGCGAAAGCGGACGAGATCTATCGCGCGATCCCCGACTTCGGCGGCTTCCTCGTGAAGGCGAATTCCGAAGGGCAGCCCGGACCGCAGGACTACCACCGCACGCACGCTGACGGCGCCAACATGCTCGCCGAGGCCGTGGCCCCTCACGGCGGCATCGTCATGTGGCGCGCGTTCGTGTACTCGAACGAGCAGCCGGACGATCGCGCGAAGCAGGCCTATAGCGAGTTCGTGCCGCTCGACGGCAAGTTCCGCCAGAACGTGCTGCTGCAGGTGAAGAACGGCCCGATCGACTTTCAGCCGCGCGAGCCGTTCCATCCCCTGTTCGGCGCGATGCCGAAGACACCGCTGATGCTCGAAGTGCAGCTGACGAAGGAGTACCTCGGGTTCGCGACGCATCTCGTCTACCTCGCGCCGCTCTACGAAGAGACGCTGCAATCGGACACGTACGCGAAACGCAAGGGCTCGACAGTCGCGAAGGT
The DNA here is from genome assembly GCA_035760965.1 of Steroidobacteraceae bacterium. Taxonomy (GTDB): domain Bacteria; phylum Pseudomonadota; class Gammaproteobacteria; order Steroidobacterales; family Steroidobacteraceae; genus JADGHX01. Next base: position 8,093 of record DASTRY010000046.1, read on the forward strand.
GATCGACGGCTCGCTGCACGGCTACACGCGGACGGGCATGGCGGGCGTCGCGAACATCGGTACCGATCGCAACTGGACGGGTTCGCAGTTCGATCAGGCGAACTGGTACGCATTCGGGCGGCTCGCGTGGGACCCGTCGCTCTCGTCCGAACGCATCGCGGATGAGTGGGTGCGTATGACGTTCACGAACGACCCCGCGTTCGTGAAGCCCGTCGTCGCCATGATGATGGGCTCGCGCGAAGCGGCGGTGAACTACATGACGCCGCTCGGGCTGCACCACATCATGGGGCGCAGCTATCACTACGGACCGGGCCCGTGGGTCTCGGGCGGGCAGCGGGCCGACTGGACCTCCGTCTACTATCACCGTGCCGACGCCAACGGCATCGGCTTCGATCGCAGCCCGACGGGCAGCAACGCCACCGCGCAGTACGCGCCTGAAGTCGCGGCGGTGTTCGCGGACCGCGAGCGCGTCCCGGAGAAATTCCTGCTGTGGTTCCATCACGTTCCCTGGGACTACAAGCTGAAGTCGGGGCGCACGCTCTGGGATGAGCTGGTCCTGCACTACACCGCGGGCGTCGAGACGGTCGCGACCATGCGCAAAACCTGGGCCGAGGTCGGCAAGCTCATCGATCCCGAACGGCGCGATCAGATCGCGCAGTTCCTCGCGATACAAGAGAAGGAAGCGAAGTGGTGGCGCGATGCGTGCATCGCGTATTTCCAGTCGTTCTCGCACCGGCCGCTGCCGGCCGGCGTGGCGCCGCCCGAACACACGCTCGCCGAGTACGAAGCGATTCGAATTCCGTACGCGCCCGGCCTGCCGCCGGCCAATCCCGGATTGAAGCCGACGGAGGACTGGGTCGTCACGAAGGAAACGCCGGCGCCGACCAAGCCGCCGACGTTCGTCGCGGCCTCGACGAGCAGCAGGGTTTCCTCACGGCCCTTCCTCAGCGCCATCTTTCAGGATCACGCGGTACTTCAGCGCGAGCAGCCCATTCGCATCTGGGGCTGGGCGAATCCCGACGATGAGGTCGACGTGTCGCTCGCGACGGCGAAGGCGAGCGCGCGCGCCGGCAGCGATGGTCGGTGGAGTGTGACGTTGCCTGCGCTGCAGGCTGGCGGCCCCTACGCGCTCGAGGTGAGCAGCAGCTCGGGCGCGCACCAGACGTTGGGGGACATCCTCATCGGCGACGTGTGGCTGTGCTCCGGCCAGTCGAACATGGTTCTCGAAGTGAAGCGCACGCTCAATTCGCGCTCGGAAATTCTGAATTCGGCGAACAACCGCATTCGGGTGGTCACCCTGCAGCTCGAGAACAGCCTCACGCCGCTCGACAACCTCAAGACGACCGTGCCCTGGCAGATCGCCGGGCCCGACACCGCAGCCGAGTTCTCCGCGACGTGCTTCTACTTCGCGCGCGAGCTGCAGAAGACGGTCGACGTGCCCATGGGGCTCGTCGTGTCGGCCTGGGGCGGCTCGAACATCCAGACGTGGATGAGCGCGAACGCGCTGCACACCGTCGGCGGCTTCGACGCGAGTCTCGATCTGCTGAAGCTGCGCGCAAAAGATCCCGCAGCCGCGACGGCGCAGTGGGGCCGCATGTGGCAGGACTGGTGGAAAGCGCACACCAAAACGGCACCGGGCGCCGAGCCCTGGAGCGCGAAGTCCGGCGTCGCACAGAGCTGGCGCGTGGCGCCGAAGCAGCTCGGGTTCTGGGAGGATTGGGGCGTGCCGGAGCTCGCCGAGTACAACGGCATCGTCTGGTATCGCACGACGTTCACGCTCACAGCGAAACAGGCCGCGCAGCGCGCGACCGTCTCGCTCGGCCCGATCGATGAAGTCGACGAGACGTGGGTGAATGGCATTCCAGTCGGCTACACGTCCGGCCCCGGCACCGATCGCGAATACGATCTCTCCGCGGCCAAGCTACATGCCGGCGAGAACACGATCGCCATCGCGGCGCTCGACACCTATGCGACGGGCGGCCTCTATGGCCCCGCGGAGCGGCGCGCGATTCACTTCGCCGACGGCACCTCCATTCCGCTCGATCGCGAATGGCGCTATCGCATCGCTCCCCCGGGCATGGGCCCGGAGCCGCGCGCGCCGTGGGAACCCACGGGCGGTCTCACGACCATTTACAACGCGATGATCGCCCCGCTCGTGCCCTACACGTTTCGCGGCGTGGTCTGGTATCAGGGCGAATCGAACACCAATGCGCCGGACAATTACGAACAGCTGCTCGCGGGCTTGATGGCGGATTGGCGCGCGCAGTTCGGGGCCGCCGATCTGCCGTTCCTCGTCGTGCAGCTTGCGGGTTATGGCGAGGCGTCAACGAAACCCACCGAGTCCGGGACGGCTCGCGTGCGCGAAGCGCAGCGACTCGCCGTTGCGCACGACGCGCATGCGGGACTTGCGGTGGCCGTCGACATTGGCGAGCGCTCCGACATTCATCCGGCCAACAAGCAGGAAGTCGGCAGACGCCTCGCGCGCGCCGCGCGGCACGTCGTGTACGGCGAAACGAGCTTGCCGCCGTCGGGTCCGGTGCCGCTCAGTGCGCGACTCGCCGGCGATCGGGTGGTCGTGACCTTCGGCGACACGGAGGGCAAGTTGATCGCGTACGGCGCGGCGCGACCGGTCGGCTTCGAGTTGTGCGCCCAGGAACAAGTGACCTGCCGGTTCGTCGACGCACGCATCGAAGGCGATTCGGTCTCGCTGCAGCCCGCCCCGGGCATCACGCCGACGCGGGTGCGTTACTGCTGGGCCGACAGTCCGGTGTGCACGCTCTATGACGAGAAGAACGGCCTGCCGGCCGGGCCGTTCGAGATGGCGATCCAGTAATCACCAGTCCCACATCGCGCCGTCTTCGAGACGCGCGATGGGGAGCTGCTTGGGCGAGTACGGATAGCGGGCCGCGAGCTTCTCGTCGATGTCGACGCCGTGGCCCGGGCTCTCGCCGCAGAAGAGCCGGCCGTCCTTGAAGGTGTAGTCGTGCGGGAAGACCTGGTCCGTCTCGGCCGAGTGATGCATGTACTCCTGGATGCCGAAGTTCGGCACCCACGTGTCGAAGTGCAGCGCTGCGCCCATGCACACCGGCGACAGATCGGTCGCGCCGTGAAATCCGGTGCGCACCTGATGAAGAGCCGCGAAATCCGCGAGCCGCCGCACGTGCGTGATGCCGCCCGCGTGGACGATGGTCGTGCGGATGTAATCGATGAGCTGCGCTTCGATCAGATGCTTGCAGTCCCAGATCGAATTGAACACTTCGCCGACCGCGAGCGGCGTCACCGTGTGGCGGCGGACGGTCTCGAACGCTCTCGGATTGTCCGCAGGCGTCGCGTCTTCCAGCCAGAAGAGGCGATACGGCTCGAGATCCTTGCCGAGACGCGCGGCTTCGATCGGCGTCAGACGGTGATGCGCATCGTGCAGCAGCTCGATCTCCGGGCCGTGATCGAGGCGCAGACGCTCGAAGAGCTGCGGCACGATGTTCAGGTACTTCGTGGTGTTCCATACCGTCTCGGCCGGCAGCGCGCTCTCGGCGGGCTCGTACGCATCCTTCAGGTTCGAGATGCCGTACGTCTTCTGCAGGCCCGGCACACCGCATTGCGCGCGCACCGCCTTGTAGCCCTTCTCGATGAAGCGCCCGACCTCGGCGCTGGTCTCGGCGATGTCACGCCCGTTCGCGTGCCCGTACACCAGCGCGCCCTCGCGCGAGCGGCCGCCGAGCAGCTGATAGAGCGGCAAGCCCGACATCTTGCCGAGGATGTCCCAAAGCGCGACGTCCACCGCCGCGATGGCCGTCATCGTGACCGGACCGCGACGCCAGTACGCGCCGCGATAGAAGAACTGCCAGATGTCCTCGATGCGGCCGGCATCGCGCCCGATGAGGTTCGGCACGAGGTGATCGTTCAGGTACGACGCCACCGCGAGCTCGCGCCCGTTCAGCGTGGCATCGCCGAGGCCGTACACGCCCGAGCGCGTCTCGATTTTGAGCGTGACGAAGTTGCGCCCGGGGCACGTCACGATCACGCGCGCCGCGACGATCTCGCGGTCACGCGCGGAGCCTACTTGTTTCGCAGTCATTGCCACTCACCTGTCAGCAGATGCATCCAATGAAACTGTTGCTCGCCGGCCTCTTCGCGGCCCGCGCCGCCGCCGCGCTCGCGGACGCGGTGACCTTCGATTGGTTCGAATATACGGGACACGACGCGGTTTTCGAGACACCGCTGCCCGCCGGCGCCTATCGCAATCCGATTCTCGCCGGCTTCTATCCCGATCCGAGCGTCACGCGCGTCGGCGACACGTTCTACCTCGTCAACTCGACGTTCGCCTACTTTCCGGGCATTCCGGTGTTCGCGAGCCGCGATCTCGTGCACTGGAATCTGCTCGGCCACGTCATCGATCGGCCGGGCCAGCTCGACTTCGACGGCCTCGGCCTGTCGCGCGGCGTGTTCGCGCCGGACATCTCGTTCCACGACGGCACGTTCTACGTGATCAACACGGCCGTGGACAGCGGCGGCAACTTCTACGTCACCGCCACGAATCCGGCGGGACCGTGGTCCCAACCGGTGTGGCTCCCGGAGCTCGCCGGCGGCATCGACCCGTCGTTCTTCTTCGACGCGAACGGCAAAGCCTATGTGCTCAACAACGGCCCGCCCGAAGGCAAGCCGCGCTACGACGGGCATCGCGCGATCTGGATTCAGGAATTCGACATTGCGCGGGGCAAGCTCGTCGGGCCGCGCAAAGTGATCCTGGACGGCGGCGTCGATCCGGCGGCGAACCCCATCTGGATCGAAGGCCCGCACCTCTACGAGCGCAAGGGCTGGTACTACCTCATGTGCGCCGAAGGCGGCACGGGCCCGAACCATTCCGAAGTCGTTCTGCGCGCACGCTCGCCGTGGGGACCGTTCGTGCCGTACGCGGGCAATCCCATTCTCACGCAGCGGGACCTTCCGTCCGATCGCGCGGCGCCCGTCATCAACGCGGGACACGCCGACCTCGTCGAAGCGGCGGATGGGAGCTGGTGGGCAGTGTTTCTCGCTTCGCGCGCTTACGGCGGCACCCACTACAACACGGGTCGCGAGACGTTCCTGCTGCCGGTCACGTGGCGTGACGAATGGCCCGTCATCCTGCCTCACGGCGAGACGGTGCCGTATGTCGTGCACGGGCTCGCCGCGAAACCCGCACCGGAAGGAACCGCGATCCCCACCACGGGAAATTTCACGTGGCGTGACGAGTTCGACGGCCCGACGCTGAATCCCGCCTGGATCTACGTCCGGGTTCCGAAGGAACGCTGGGCCGACCTCACGAGCAGGCCGGGCGCGCTCACGATCCATCCGCGTGCCGAGTCGCTCGATACGCTGAAGAACCCGTCGTTCCTCGCGCGGCGCCAGCAGCACATGGCGTTCGATGCGAGTACGTCCTTGGAGTTGCCGGCGAGCGGCCGCGTCGCCGCCGGGCTCGCCGCGTTTCAGAACGAGCGCTACTGGTACTTCCTCGGTGCGCGGCGCACGGCCGGCGGCGTCGAAGTGTTCCTCGAGCGATGTGCCGGCGAGACCGCGACGACCGTTGCGAGCGCATCGCTCGCGTCCGCTGCCCGTCTGCAATTGAAGATCAGCGCAAATGGGGCGGCCTACTCTTTCTCGTACGCCGGCTCCGATGGGCGCTGGCGCATGCTGCGCGCAAACGAAGACGGCACGCTGCTCAGCACCGACGTGGCGGGCGGTTTCATCGGCGCTGTCGTCGGTCCATACGCGCGCACCGAACAATGATGTGATGAGCACGAAAAACGCATAGACCTCTTGTTGGAGCGCCCCGCTCCGACTTCGCTACGCAACCTGCTGCGCGCCTCAGCGCTTCTCGGCCCTGAAGCGCGCACTTCAGTTGCGGCAGCACCGGCGATGTGACCGCTATCATCGGAACGCCGAGCAAGACCAGGGTCGCGAGTTCCAAGTCCCTCCCCCTTTGAAGAAATCAGGCGATGCGTGCGGGCTCGAGGCGCGGCGCGAGAGCGTGCACGAGGGCGAGCGCGAGCAGATAGGCGGACCCCGCCATGATGAACACCGGCACGTAGCTGCCGGTGCTCTGAAGCAGAAACCCGGTGAACGTCGAGATGAGCATGCCGCCGACCGCGCCCGCAAACCCGCCGACCCCCACGACAGAGCCGACAGCGTGACGCGGGAACATGTCCGAGGTCAGCGTGAACACGTTCGCAGACCAACCCTGGTGGCCGGCCGTTGCCAGACCGATGAGCGCGACCGCCGCCCACAAGCTCGTGACGTTCGCGGCGAACACGATGGGCACGACGGCGCACGCGCAGATCAGCATTGCGCCCTTGCGTGCCCGATTCACCGTCCAGCCCCGCCTGATGAAGCGGCCCGCGATCCAGCCGCCCGCGATGCTGCCGACATCCGCCATCAGATAGATCGCGATGAGCGGCGGCCCGAGTGCCGTGAGGGTGAGGCCGTATTCGCTGTTCAGGAACTTCGGCAGCCAGAAGAGGAAGAACCACCAGATCGGGTCGGTCATGAACTTCGCCACGACGAAGGCCCACGCCTGCCGATGACGCAGGATCTGCGACCACGGCACGCGTGCCGTGGGTTCCGGCGGATCGCTACGGATGTAGGCCAGCTCATCGGCGGAGAGCGACGGGTGCTGCGCCGGCGGGCGATAGACGATCAGCCAGGTGACGAGCCAGGTGGCGCTGAGAATTCCGGTGAACAGAAAGGCCGCGCGCCAGCCGAGCGTCACGGCGATGATCGGCACGACGAGCGGCGCGACGATCGCGCCGACGTTCGACCCCGCATTGAAGATGCCCGTCGCGAACGCGCGCTCCCGGCGCGGGAACCATTCCGCGACCGTCTTGATCGCCGCCGGGAAATTGCCCGCTTCGCCGAGCCCGAGCACGAAGCGCGCGGCGGCGAACCCGAGCACGCTGCCCGCGAGCGCGTGACTCATCGCCGCGAGGCTCCAAATGCAGATCGTCAGCGCGTAACCGATGCGCGTCCCGAGCTTGTCGATGATCGCCCCGGCGCACAGCAAGCCGATCGCGTACGCCGCTTGAAAGGCCGTGACGATGTTGCCGTAGTCGATCTCGGACCAGCCGAAGAGCCGCGTGAGATCGGGCGCGAGCACGCCGAGCACTTGACGATCGACATAGTTGAGCGTCGTCGCTGCGAACAGCAACGCACAGATGCGCCAGCGAAAGCGCCCGATGCGGGTGAGGGTTCCCGCGAAGTCGGACGCTTCGCCGGCGCGTGACACGTTGCTAGCCGCCGCATCCTCCAATGGAATCTCCCAGCGCGAGGTAGAGTGGAACGAGATACTTCGAGGTCGTCAGCGTCCGGTGCTCTATCTCGAGCCTACCGTGCCGGAGCACGATCGTGCGATGGCACACGTCGATGTGATCCGGGACGCGGATGGTCACGTCGGCGTCGTGGCTCGGGAGCTTGCCGTCCCCCACCATGACCGTGAGGGTGTACTGCGTGCGATTCCAGAAATCGATGCCAAACGGGTCGGCAATCTGCACTTCGCCGCTCGCAGGGTCGATGCGGAAGATGCGCGCACCATCGCCGCCTTTCACTTGCCAGCTGCCGAGCACGTCTGCCGCATCGGCGTCCGATGCGACGACCTTGCCGACCGCGCTGTTTGCGCGCGCGCCGAGCACGAAGCTCTGCGCCGGCTTGATTTCGGGACGGCTGTCGTTGAGATAGCGCGCGGCGAACATGGCGAACGTCGGCCAGTTCGGCGTCGAGATGTGGCCTTCGATCTGCCGGCGCCAGCCGATGGTGCCGTCGATGAACGCGACGTTGAACGGCGGCGTGCCGCCGACGGACTCATCCGGGCCCGACGTGAATGCCGTGCCCTCGGGAATGATCTGACCGCTCCAGCCGAGCAGCTCCCACACCGGCGAGGCGAGCTTGCCCGAGAGAAAGCAGCCGCGCGGATCGGCCCACGCATCGCCGAAGCCTGGCGGCGTATCGGTACCGTTGGTCGCGAAGATCGCGCGCGGCGCGAGCAATGCCGTCGTCGCGTGCGCGTCGACATCCAGCAGCCCGACTCGCCGCGGGATGTACCCGCCGGTATGCAGCGGACCGGCGTACTTCAGGATGTTCCCGTTGACCCAGTGATACTCGCCCGTGCTCGACGCAACGAACTCGAGCGATTCGCCATAGTGCCGGCGGGCCATCGCCGTACCGAGCGCACCGGCGTCGCTCGGCCATGCGACGACGACACGCTCGTCGTACGCGGCAGTGACGAGAGTCGCCTTGCCGTAGCGTGAGTGGCCTTGCACGGCCACCTTGTCGGCATCCAGATCAGGGTCGGAGGCGAATCGGTCGATCAGCCGGCTCACGCCCCAGCCCCATGCGACCAGCGCGCCGGGATCGTCCGGTTTGCGCCAGTTGCCGTGGGTGACGAGACCGATGAGATAGCTCGAAAGATTGGCGCCGCCGCTGTCCGGCTGCACGCCCGTCGGGTTGTAGCTGCACACCGCAATGTCGTAGGGCGCGGTGTACTGAAATCGAGCAACGCCTTCGCCATACGTCACGACGACGGAATATTTTCGGCCGGGAGCCGCAGGGTAGCGGCACTGAGCGGTGATCACCGGCGCATTTCTAAGCGCCGGATAGCTCGAGATGTCGACCGTGCCCGTGAGCGTCTTCTGTCGATAGGGATAGCTCACGGCGCCGACGACTTGCGTGCCCGTCGTCTCGGCGCTGACGGTCCACGAGACCGGGATCGTAGGATCGATCGCTTTGCCGTACAGCTCTTGCTGCACGAGCCGGAAGATTTCGGGCCGGCGCGTGAGCCACCACGACTCGGGAGACGTCACGCGCTTGCCGCGCGTCGTCTTCAGCAGATCGATGTCCGTGTAGCGCGGACTAGAGAACGGACCGTAATCGCCGAAGCCGCTCATCGCGCCGCCGGCCGCGCCCGCATCGCTGTCGTACGTGTGCCAGAGCCCGAAATTGGTCCGCAGCACCACGTGGCCGCGCGCGTCCGTCCAGTTGCCTTCGGGGTTGGCCGCGTCGACCGGCCAGGCGTTCACGGGTTTGTTCGGATCGTCGCTGCGCGCCGGCAGCACCGGGAAGGTGATGCCGAGCTGACACATCATGTGGTCGCGATCCTGAGCCGGCGTGATCGTCGCGTCGGGGACCGCGGGGAGCGTGCACATTTGTGCACGCCCCTCGCGGGTCGTCAGGGCACATGCTGCCGGCGGCAAGCACAGCAGCAGCCGCAATCCCCGTATCTTCCTGATCGCCATGGCGCCTCCCCTCACGCGCCCGCGCATCATCCTTTGCGCGCCATCAGAATCGACCGCGCACCCCCAGCATCAACTGCCGTCCCGGCTCGTAGATCGTCTGCGGCGCGTTGGCGAACTGGAAGTTCGTGCGCTGCTTCTTGTTGAACAGGTTGATCGCGTCGAAGGTCACCTCGAACTTCGTCTGCCAATCGAAGAAGTGCGACAGATCGAGGCTCGACGAGAAGTCCCACTGCTCGTAGTCGTCGGCGATGAAGGCGGCGAGCGGGATGCCGTTCTGGTTGGTGCCCGAAGCGATCGAGCCCTTCGTGAAGGTCTCCGCGAGCCGCGCGCTCACGCCGTGGTTCTCGTAGTAGAGCGTGAAGTTGTACGTGTGCGGTGCCACGCCGACGGCCACCGCAGGCGCGGCGCCCTTGCCGGATTGGTTGATCAGCGTCATGTTGGCCGCGAAGCCGAGGCCATCGAGACCCCAGCGACCGACCAGCGCATCGAGCGGCTGCACCCAGTTGAGCTCGAGGCCGTTCACGGTGAGCGCACCGCTCGCGTTGACCTGCTGCTGCAGGTTCACGAACGCCGCGTCCGGGCCGCCGCGCGCATTGATGTTCGTCTGCTGCGTCGGGGTCAGCGTGTCGAACGTGACGCCGAACGCCGCGAGATCGCTGAACGGCACGGTCTTGATGCCCACCACCGTGAAGCCGGTGACGCGCTTGCGGAACGCGGCGATGCCCCAGTACCCCTCGCGGCCGGTGTAGTACTCGAAGCCGAGATCGAGGTTCTCGGAGATGAATGGCTCGAGCGCCGGGTTACCGACCGAGCCGACATCCGCCGACGGTGAGCTGAAGTTCAGCCCGGGCAGCATCGCGTTCGGGTCCGGCCGCGTCATCGTGCGCGACGCGGCGCCACGCACCACCGCCTGATCCGTGACGTTGTACGCGATCTCGAACGACGGCAGCGTGTTGTTGTACGTGTGGTCGAACTCGACGAAGTTCACGATGTTCGGATAACGCGAACCGTCGAAGGCGGGATCGGTTGCCCGGGTGAGCGGCGGATTGTTGGTGGGATTGGTGACCTCGGCATTGCGGGGATCCGCAATCGACACCTGACCGCCGATCGTCTGCTCGGTGCGCACGCGGCGGACACCGGCGGTGTAGCGCAGCGTGTGGTCGTTGATCTCCGTCCGCCCGGTCAACTCGAAGTAGGCGCCCGTGATCTTCTCGCGCACGAGGCCGCCGCTTGCGCCCGTGTTGGTGCCGCCGGATTCCGGCGCGCTGTCGTGGAACGCGGCGTAGTTCGCATCGTTCTTGAAGCGATTCCAATCGAGCGTGATGAAGCCGTCCGGACCCGGCATCAGATACTGCTGGAACGCCGACGCGGGAATCAGCGAGCCTTGATAGCCCACGGGTCCCGTCTGACCGGCCGTGAAGCCCGTACCGAAACCGGGATAACGCGGATAGTTCGACGGTAGCGACGCGACGTCCGTGTTGACGAGGCCTTCGCACGGCGGCTGTCCGTTCGGGCCCGGTACGAAGACCGTCGGGTTGTTGCCGCACACGGCGTTCTGCCATGCCTGGCTGTTGTCGAATCCACGGATGCGCCGCATGACGTCGTCGTACGACGCGCCGACGTGGAAGTTGGCGGCATCCCACTTGGCCCACGTGAGATTCGTGCGCGCCCCCTTCGTCTCGGTGGTGCGCCGCTCGTCCTGAATGTTCACGCGCGCGCCCGGCCAGTTGAAGTTGGCGGGGTTGTTGAGATCGACGCTGGACGTGACGCGCGGTGTGCCGTCGTTCACGTAGTCGACGGTCAGGCCCGAATTGGGCGTGGTGATCGCGAGCACGCTCGGCGATTCGCGATGGAACCAGCTGTGCGTCTTGTTCGCGTCGAAATCGAGCTTCCAGGTATCGTTGATCTGCCACTCGAGGCCCGGATTGGTGCCCCAGAACTCCGTGTCCTCGATGAACGGCCGGTACTCGAGGAAGAACTGCGCATTCGCGTACGTCGCTTTCGTCACGACGCAACCGTTCGCGCAATCGCTGCGATCGACCTGCATGTTCAGCGGGATCGCCGCACCGTTGCGGCCCACCCAGTTCATGTCGATGCGCTGGAGGTCGTTCGACTTCTTGCCGTACATCGAGTCGACATAGAAATGCAGCGCGTTCGTCGGACGGAGCTCGAGGCTCACAATGCCGTTGTAGCGATCCTTCGTACCGTACTCGTCCATCGGACGGCTCAGGCGCGGAATGATCGCGTTGTCGATCTGCTGGATCGTGAGGCCCGGATTGTGCGCGAGCAGGAAGGCCTGGTTGATCTGCTCGCCCGGTGTGAGACCGTTGCCCGCGTTCGTCGGAACCGTCGCGGGAATGGTCCAGTTGCCGCCGCCCGTCGTGTTACAGCCCGACGCGAGACACTGCGCCTGCGCCTGCGTGATACCGGGATTGGAACCGGAGGGCGGCGTCACGACCGTAAGATTCGGGTTGGTCCAACCGATCGTCTCGTAGCCCGGCGTGCGTACCTGGTTGCGTACACCGGCGAGACCGATCAGCGCGCCGAACGTATCCCACGTCTTGCTTGCGAGCACCGAGCCGCGCTTGCCGTACGAGTCCGCGGTGCTGCTGTCCATGCCCTGCAAGGCAAACGTCACGTGCTGCCCGCCGCCGCCATCGAATGGCCGCGCGCTGCGCATGTTCACGGTGCCGGCGGCGCCGCCTTCGAGCATGCTCGCGGACGAGCTCTTGTGCACCGTCAGCTGCGTGAAGAGCTCCGTCGGAAAGAGGTCGAGGTCGACTTCACGATTGGTGCTCTGCGCATCCGTACGGCCCGTCGATGCCACGGCGACCGGTGCATTGTTCAGCAGGATGCGCGTGAAGTTCGTGCCGAGCCCGCGGATCGCGATGTTCACGCCTTCGCCCGAGATCTCGCGGGTGATCGTGATGCCGGGGACGCGATTGAAGGATTCGGCGATGTTCGTATCGGGAAACTTGCCGATGTCTTCCGCGAAGATCGAATCGCTGAAGCCGGTCGACTCTTTCTTGGCCTCGGTCGAGCTCTGGAGGCTCGCCCGGATGCCCGTGACCACCACTTCCTCGAGCTGGTCGGGCGGTCGAGATGGTGTGGCGGGTGCCTGTTGGGCGCCGGCGGTGCCGGCGATGGTGAGCAAGCAAGTCGAGCCGGCGAGCGCCGACCCCAAGCGATTCCTCGCGAACGCACGTCTACGCATGTTCCCCCCTTGATCGAGACGACGGTTGTCGCGGCAGCGCCAGAGTGCGGCCGTGTGACTCGACGTGTTTTGATGGTAGCGCTCACATTTTGGATTTGCAAACTGTGGTGTGCGCGGAACAAGCGACCCGCAGCCGATCTGCGGCCGCAGCGATGTTGCGCGAAATCCTCGGTCGGGTGCGGGTTGCGCGCGACAACAGGGACCGTAACGGCGGAGGACGACTGTGATAACGGTATCAGTCTCTCGCGTTGCGCGGCGGCATCGAGGGCGCGCCACACCGTGAGCTCCCTCCAGGGTATCCAGGCGAAACTCGGGAACCGCGTGCGCGTTGTGACTGCCGAAGGCGTGCGACTCACCGACAAGGGCGATTGGAATGTGGATGAAGTGGTACTTGCTGATCCTCAGGAAAATCGCCGCCGGATCGCGCAAGCAGTGCAAGTCGCGCAAGGCGCCGATGCCATCGTGCTCGCGCTTGGCGGCAGCGCGGCGACGAGCCGCGAAGCCTGGGCCGACAATCATCTCGGCGATACCCCTTCTCTCGAGCTCATGGGCGAGCAGAACGAGCTCGCGCGCGCCCTGTTCGCGCTCGGCAAGCCATTGGTGGTCGTGCTCATCAACGGCCGCCCGCAGGCAGTGGCCGAAATCGCCGCTCGTGCCAACACGCTCCTCGAAGGCTGGTGTCTCGGCCAGGAGGGCGGCACGGCGCTCGCCGACATCCTGTTCGGCGACGCGAATCCCGGTGGGAGGTTACCGGTAACGATTCCGCGCTCGCTCGACCCCAGCGCGCTCGCGCTCTGGGACAAGAACATGCGGCACGTGGTCGAGCCGGGCGAATTTCAGGTCATGGTGGGACCGAATTCGCGCGATCTGCAGCGCGCCTCGTTCGTCGTCACTCGATCGTGAACCACTGCACCTCGACGCGGCGGTTCTGATCCGACTGCTGGCTCACCGGCTCTTCCCAGCCGCGGCCGACCGTCTCGATGCGCGAGGCGTCGAGGTCTTTGTGGCGAGCGAGCAGCGCGTCCTTCACTGCGGTGGCGCGCTGCCTCGACAGCTCCATAGCTTGCAGCGCCATGCTGCGCACCAGCTCCTCACCGCCCTGCGCGCGAAACTCACCGATGCGGGCACTGTCGACGTGTCCGCGTAACAGCACCGTCGAGCCCGGGCTCACCTGCAAGAAGCGCTTGATCGTGTCGAGGTACTCGACGTTCGCCTGCGCCTGCGCGTCGAGGTTCGCCGAGTTCGGCTGGAAGAAGAACCGGATGTCCTTCTTCAGCAGCGGATCGTTCTCGAGCGAGGCTTGCCGCGCCTGGCGGATGGGCGCGATGGCGATGCGCTGGTCCGCGTAGAGGCCTTTCTTCGCAAGCGCCGTGAGCGCGCTCGTGTCGACGAACCGCGCCGGATCCGTCGGGTTCTTGATGATGCTGCCGTACGCCAGCACCGATGACTGGAAGATGCCGCCGAACGACCCTGCAACATCGAGCGTGCCGCTGAAGAAGGCCTGATTCTCCGGCAGATTCGACAGATGCACGTGCGAGAGCTCGGTGCGCGCCTTCGCGTCGTCCCATTTGAAAGCCGCCGCGACGAGGCCGATGTACTGATCCGGCGAGTCGCGCAGCAGATGATTGCCTTCCAGCACGCCGTGCACGAGCCCGCGCACGATGTCGGGATTCTGCTTCGCGAATTCCTTGTTCAGCGTGAGCACATCCGCGATCACGAGCAGGTTGCGGTTGGATACGAGCACCTTCGCCCGTCCGTGCGCGGCCTCGACCACCTCGTCCGTCCGAGGCGTCCAGCCGACGCAGCCATTCAACCGCGGTGCGCTGCGCGTCAGCTCGTGCTGGTACGCGTCGCAGGCGACGAACGCGTCGTCGTAGAACACGATGCCGAGCTCGTTCGCGGCGGGCTTCGCATCGAGATCGCGCAGCACGCGCACCGGCACGCCGGCCTCTTGCGCGAGGTAACGGATGAAAAACTCGCTCTCGTTGAACTGCGACGCGGCGAGACGCTTGCCCGCGAGCGCATTCACGGAGGTGAGCCCGGAATCGACGACCACCATATCCGCGCCGCGCGAGTAGCCGATCTGCACCGGCACCACGGCCTCGAACTGGCGCCCGAGCACCGCGAGCGCATCCGCCGTCGTGGCGGTGGCCGCGAGCTTGCCGTTGTTGAGCTTCGACCACGTCTCGCTCTCGCTCACCGTCAGCTTCACCTGGAAGCCGTAGTTCTTCGCGAAGAACGAGTCGGGATTCGGCTCGAGGCCACCGTTCGCGACGATGATGCCGCCGTAGCCGGCGTACTCGCTCAGGTCGATCTCGACGATCTTGTTTTTCGGCACGTACGGCGCCGGCGCCTCGAGCACCGGCGTGCCGGTGACAGGCTCGATCGGCGTGGGCACATCGCCGGCCGGCGCTTCGGCAACCGGCGCGCTCGCGTCTGCCGCTGCCGGCGTTTCCGACGCTGCGTGCCGATTCTTGAGGACCAGCCATCCGCCGAGCCCGATCAGCCCGACGATGAGGATGGCCGTGAGAATGTTGCCAAGAGCGGAGCCGCGGGCGCGTGCGCGTCGTGAGACCCATGCGCACCGCGACGCGCCCACAGGCCGCGAGCCCCGTGCAGCCCGCGACGCGGCTGCAGGCGCCGAGCCCGCTGCAGCGAGCGAGACGTGTCGAGTCCGTGGCAAAGCGGCGTGCGAATGCAGTCGAGAGGTCATTGCGAAACTCCCTGTTGCCGTTTCTTCTTCGCCCGCGACGAAGCGGACGACATGCGCTGCCCGAGGAGCTCAGGCGGCGGCGGTTCATCGGTGAAGGATTCGAAGCCCGCGAACAGCTCACGCTGGTCCTTGAGCCAGCGGTTCGCCTCGTTCAGCGAAGCCGAGAGCGCATCGACTGATCGCGCGACGCTGCCTTCGTCCGTCGCCAGCAGCGCCTGCTCTCGCACGAGCGAGAGCTGCTGGCGCAGACGCGCGATCTCCGCATCGACGAACTCGCAGCGGCGCGAGGCCAGCGCGTGCGCATTGCGCCGCGACTGGATCACCGTGAGCTGACTTTCGAGGCTCGCCTTCAGCTCCGGCTCGATGTCGCTCTTGCTGAGCCGATCCGTGAGCTGACGCTGCTGGTCTTCGAGATCGCGCTGCTCGCGTGCCCCCGCTTCGATCACTTCGCGCAAGGCGGAGCGTGCGTTCAACAGCTTGAGATGCAGCCACACGAGTTGCCGAACGTCCGCTAGCTGTGTGGGGAAGGCGCCGGCGCGCGTCAGAATGTCCGTGAGCGAGGCGCCCTGCTGCTCCATGTCGGCCTGCGCGCGGCGCTCGTCCTCGCTCAGACGCGAGATCAGCGACTCGTACTGCGCACTCCACTGCGTCGACCCGCCGAAGGCTTCCGCGTCTACGGCTGCTCGGAACCGCGCGTTCGACGACAGCCACGACAGGTACAGCCCCTCGAGGCCCGCACCGATCAGCCAGAAGCCCGGATCGAGAAACGCGCCGAGCAGAGCGAAGGCCGCGAGCCCGAACCAGTTCGGCGGAATCGGCATGCCGAACGGCCGCGCGTTGAAAGCCGCGGCGAGATACGAACGGCGTTTCCCGTTCATGCGCCCGGCTTGGCGTTCGCGGCGAAGTGGCGGAGCGCCTCGGGAACGAACGACAGGTCGGTCGCCTCGCGCACGGCGAGACGCATCTGCGCATCGAGCACGTCTTGGGGCACTGGGTTCTGATACCCCTCGAGGCAGCGCGCGAGCGCCGCGCCGCCGGGGACATTCTCGGTGCGCGCCACGCGATACGCCTTCACAACGAGCGCTTCGGCGGCGCCCGGGGTGAGCATCACCGGCAGCCGCGATTCGATCGCCTTCATGTCCGCGGCGGCGATCTCGAGCTCGTAGCGCCGCGCGAGCGCCATGATGAGCCCGCTGCTTTCCGCTTGCGTCGTCGTCGGCAGGATGGGGACCTTGAAGTCGATGCGGCCCGGCCGCTTGAGGTCGACCTCGATCAGGTCCGGCCGCGAGGACGCGAGCACCCACACGACCTTGCCGCGATTGGCGGTGTCCGACATCTCCTGCGCGATCATCGAGTACAGGCGGCCCGACAAGCCGCTGTCGCCCGAGCCGGACTCGCGCCGTCCGAGCGTCTGATCCGCCTCGTCGATGAACACGATGCAGCGCCCGAGCGCGCGGATCAGCCGGAAGATCTTCTCGAGATTGCCCTCGCTCGAGCCGACCCACTTGTCGCGGAAGTTCTTCAGCTTCACGACCGGCACGCCCGCCTCGCCCGCGAGACATTCGACGAGGAACGTCTTGCCCGTGCCGATCGGCCCGCAGAGCAGATACCCCATCGGCAGCGCCTTCAGGTCGTTCGCCCGCCAGAGCGCCACGTCCTGCCGCAGCCATTTCTTCAGCGCGTCCTGCCCGTGATAGTCGTCGAGCGTGCGCTTCGACTCGACGAACTCGACGAGCCCCGGCGCGTCGTATTCGACCATCTCCTTCTTCAGCAGCGCGAGGTCCGACGACTGCAGGACGTGGTTCAGATGCGCGCGCATCTTCGTGAGCTGCTCGAGTGTGCTCACAGACACGCCCGTCAGCGCCGCCGCGAGCGACGGCAGGTCCGTCTCCGCCGGAATCGTTTGCGAGAACTGGCTCTGCAACAGCGCGAGCGCGTCCTGCAGCTCGGGGATCGACGGCAGCGGCACGCGCACGCGCGAGGCTTGCGGCGCGTAGGCGATGAGCGGCTCGAGGTCGTTCAAGTTGTCGGAGATCAGCAGGCTCGCGAAGGGAATCTGCGTGAACGGCGCGCCCGAGGCCCACTCGCGCACGAGGCTCGTCAAGCTGCCGTGCTCGAAACCGCTGCCGTCCGCGGGCAGGATCTGGTCCGCGCCGCGCAGGATGACGGCGACTTGCACGTTGTCGCTGCGGCCGAGCGTGTGCAGATTGCCGAGGTAGCGCGCGTAGCGGCTGACGAAGCGCACCGCTTCGAGCGGCTCGTGCGGCAGGCTGCGCATCGCCGCAGGGATCCATTGCGTCAGGCGTTCGCCGCCGCGTTCGACCGTGAGGCCGTTGCCGAGATCGTAGGCGAAGATCACCCCGAAGCCGGCCAGCAGCTCATCCTGGATGTAGCGCTCGATGGTGACGAGGCGTCCGCCCACGGCGAGCCGGTCGTGCACGTTCCCGTAGAGAATGAACTGCCCGGAGGCGCCACTCTCGAATGCGATGGACAGCTCGGCGGCCCATTCCGGCGCACCTTTCGGTGCTGGCATCTAGGAAACCTCTCCCGTTGCGCGGCCAGGGCGGCGCGGGGCTCGCATCCTCATCGCTCAGGTCCCCTGCTTCTCGGCGTCGGCGCTCGCGGACGGCGTCTGCGCCCCCATGCTACGCGGCGCGACCGGCGCGGCCTCCGCGCCGGGCAGCGTGATGCCTTCGCGCGCGGCAAACTCGGCGAGCGCCTGATCCGCGAGCGCGTTCATCTCGGCTTCCTTGATGTTGACCTCGTTCATGTTGAGCGCATCGCGCGCGACGCGCGCGCGGCCGGCGGCCTTGTTGCGCTCTTCCTCCACCATCTCGGTGAGGCGGTTCAGGGTGTCCCCGCCGCCCCCGAGATTCGCGACCATGCCGGCCGACATCTCGTGGATCTCCGCCATGGCCTGCTTCATGCGCATGTCGTTGATGGCGCCCTTCAGGCCTTCGATCTTGGCGCGCGCGGCGTTGACCGCGACGTCCCGCGCCTTGACGAGGTTCTGGTAAGTCTCCTCGGCCTGCTGGAGCTGCGCGCGATTCTCGTTGAGCTCGCGCTCGACCGTCTGCAGGCGCAGGGCGTACTGCCCGGCCGGCCCGCGATTGCCGGCGCGCAGGTGCGCCGTCACTTTGGCGCGCAGCTCCTTCTCTTCGGCTTCGAGCTTGCGCACCTGCCCCATGAGGCGCTCGGCGAGCCCCGCGTGGGCCGCGAGCCCCTGATTGAAATTCCCGACCTGCTTGCGCAGATTTTCCTGCTCCAGCTCGAGCAGCGCCTCGGGATTACGCTTTTCGACGCCGCTGATGAACAGCGACAGAAAGCCTCGAACGAGATTGGCGATCCGACCGAACATCTGCGCGCCTCCCCACTTGCGGCACCGATTTTGCCCTTAAGGCGGCCAAGCCGGGGCGAAGAATAGAGCCTTCTCGCAGGCGCGCCAAATTGGAGGTCATGAGCGCATTTGTGCCGGTGAACGCCGCGCGGCCACCGGCGAGGTCCGGAAAGCACCATTTGGGCGCGTCGCTTGCGAAGGCGTCGGCAGCCGCGTCGGCGGGACCCGACGGATGTGAACCAATGGGCAGTGAGGGTGCTCCCAGAAGGGTAAATAAGTGAACAAGAGCTGTGCCATGATCCGCTCGTCCAGACCCCTTTCGAGGATCGCCGCCGTGCTGGATAGGGTGCGGAGATACTTCTCGCCGTTCGAAGTGATGCGGGACGTAAGTCGCGGCACCTACCTCGAACGGGCGGCCGCCTTCCGCCACAACCTGCGCCATCGCGGCTGCCTCACGACGTACATCCAGCGCTGGCTCGTGAGCGGCGTGATCGCCTACCTGCTCTGCTCGTTCTTCGACGCGATGACGCCGCACGAGAGCCGCGCGCTGACGGTGCCCGTCGTGCTGTCCGCAAGCGTCGCGATCATCGCGTCGCTGTCGTTGCTCGCCGTCTTCGTTCTTTCGTACGCGTACGCGGCGCTGAGCTACTACGCCGCTCACCCGGACGAGTGACGTAAATCGCTCTCAGCGCAGCAGTTGCTGAACCTCGTGCAGGAGAACGAGGTCCTCGCGCGCCCGCACCGTCAGGATCTGCACGGGGCTCGCGCCATCGGAAATGGTGCCTTCCTCCGCCGCTTCGTTGCGTGCGTCATCGATGAGATCGCTGCCGAGAGCCTGCGAGATGTCGCGCCGGACGCGCGGCTCGTGCTCACCCACGCCGCCGGTGAAGATCAACATATCGACGCCGCCGAGCGCTCCGACCATGGCACCAACGCCGCGGCGCGCGTAGAGGATGAAGCGATCGTAGGCGAGCTGCGCGGCCGCGTTGCCCTCGTCCGCCGCGGCGATGACCTTGCGCATGTCCCCCGAGACGCCGGAGACGCCAAGCAGTCCCGACTCACGCAAGAGCGTGTCTTCGAGGACCTGCGCCGAGATGCCGCAACGAAGCTCGAGATGCAGCAGCAACCCCGGATCGACCGCGCCGGACCGCGTGGCCATCATCAGCCCATCGAGCGGCGTGAAGCCCATGGTCGTGTCGACCGATCGGCCCTCTCTCAATGCCGTGACCGAGCACCCGCTGCCGAGGTGCGCGACGATGGTCCGCGCTGGAATCGCACCGCGCTTGCGGCGCACCCAGTCCACGCTCCACGCCACCGATAGTCCATGAAACCCGAATCGCCGCAGCCCCCACTTGTGAGTCCATTCGGCGGGCAGCGCGTATCCCGCGGCGGCCTCGCTCATCGTTCGATGAAAGGCGGTGTCGAAGGACGCGATCTGCCGCGCATTGGGAAACGCAGCGAGCGCCGCATCGATACCGCACATCGCCGGGCGCATGTGCAGCGTATCGAGCGGCACGAGTAGCTCGAGCTCGCGGCGCGCCTCGTCGTCGATGACGATCGACTCGGTGAACACGCTCCCGCCGTGCACGACGCGATGACCGACGGCGCGGCACGGCGGCAGCGAGCGCAGCTTCTCTTCGATCTGCGCCTTGCGCCGGAGTGCGTCCTCGGCGTGCCACTCTTCCGTGCCGCCGTCGATGAAGTGCTCGTCTTCGTCGGAAAACAGCGTCCACTTGAAGGTCGCGGAGCCCGTATTGACGATCAGGATCGGCGTCATCGGCGGGTCACTCCTGCTCCCGGCGACTCGGACGTTCCTCGTGGCGCTTCGCGCCTCCGCCCCACTTCCAGTCCTTGATCTCGGGCATGTCGTCGCCGAACTTGTTGATGTACTGCCGGTGCTGAATGAGCTTCTCGCGCATCGTCTGCATGAGATCCGCGGCGCGGTCTTCCACACGCGGAACGCGCTCGATCACGTCCATGACGAGATGAAAGCGGTCGAGACCGTTCAGCACCGTCATGTCGAATGGTGTCGTCGTCGTGCCTTCCTCGATGTAGCCTCGCACGTGCATGTTGTCATGGTTCGTGCGCTTGTAGGCAAGGCGGTGGATGAGCCACGGATACCCGTGGAACGCGAACACGATCGGCTTGTCGCGCGTGAACAGCGCGTCGAATTCTTTGTCCTCGAGACCGTCGGGATGGATCCGCTTCGGCTGCAGCTTCATCAAGTCGACCACGTTGATCACGCGCACGCGCAGGCCCGGCAGCATCTCGCGCAGCAGGTCGACGGCCGCGAGCGTTTCGAGCGTCGGCACATCCCCGCAGCAGGCGAGCACGATGTCGCATTCGCCGCCGTGATCGGTGCTCGCCCAGCGCCAGATGCCGATGCCGAGCGTGCAGTGAATGATCGCCTGCTCCATATCGAGCCACTGCGGTTGCGGCTGCTTGCCGGCGACGATGACGTTCACCTTGTTCTTCGTGCGCAGGCACTGATCGGTGACGTACAGCAGGCAATTCGCATCCGGCGGCAGATACACGCGGATGATCTCGGCTTTCTTGTTGACGACGTGGTCGAGAAAGCCCGGGTCCTGATGGCTGAACCCATTGTGATCCTGCCGCCAGACGTGCGAGGTGAGCAGGTAGTTCAGTGACGCGATGGGCCGCCGCCAAGGGATGTGCGCGCACTCCTTCAGCCATTTCGCGTGCTGATTGAACATCGAATCGACGATGTGGATGAACGCTTCGTAGCAGTTGAAGAACCCGTGGCGGCCGGTCAGCAGGTATCCCTCGAGCCAGCCCTGACATTGATTCTCGCTCAGCATCTCGAGCACGCGGCCGGTGCGCGAGATGTGATCGTCGTTGGGTTTGATCTCGGCCATCATCATCCGATCGGTCGCCTCGAACACTGCGGACCAGCGGTTCGAGGCCGTCTCATCCGGGCTGAAGACGCGGAAGTTGTGCGGGTTCGCCTTGATGACGTCGCGGATCAACTCGCCTTGCACGCGCGTGGATTCGGCGATCGTGCCGCCGGGGGTGTGCACGGCGACCGCGTACTGCTGATAGGGCGGAAGCCGCAGATCGCGCAACAGCAGGCCGCCGTTCGCGTGCGGGTTCGCGCTCATGCGCCGGTCACCCTTCGGCGTCGCGCGCGTGATGATCTCGCGCACATGGCCGTTTTCGTCGAACAGCTCCTGCGGCTTGTAGCTGCGCATCCAGTCTTCGAGGATGCGGATGTGCTCGGGCTTGTCCATCTCGCCCATCGGCACCTGGTGCGAGCGGAACGTGCCCTCCACCTGCTTGCCGTCGACGATGCGCGGGCCGGTCCACCCTTTCGGGCTGACGAGCACGACCATCGGCCACGTCGGCCGCTCCGTGTTGCCGTTGCGTGCGGCCGCTTGAATGGCGGCGATCTCGTCGAACACCCGATCGAGCGTCTCGGACATCTGCCGGTGCATGTCGAACGGCTCGTGCCCCTCGACGAAATACGGGCGGTAGCCGTACCCCTCGAAGAGCGCCTGCAGCTCGCTGCGAGGAATGCGCGCGAGCACCGTAGGACCCGCGATCTTGTACCCGTTCAGATGCAGCACCGGCAGCACCGCGCCGTCGCGTGCCGGATTCAGAAACTTGTTCGAGTGCCAGCTCGTCGCGAGCGCGCCGGTCTCGGCCTCCCCGTCGCCGACGACGCAACATGCGATGAGATCAGGGTTGTCGAACACCGCGCCGAAGGCGTGCTCCAGTGAGTAGCCGAGCTCGCCACCCTCGTTGATCGAGCCCGGCACGTCCGCGGCGACGTGGCTCGGGATGCCGCCGGGAAACGAGAACTGCTTGAAGAGGCGTTTCATGCCCGCCTCATCCATCGAGACATCGGGGTACAGCTCGCTGTACGTGCCTTCGAGCCACGTGTTCGCGACGATCGCGGGGCCGCCGTGGCCCGGGCCGGTGACGTAGATGGCGTTCGTGTCGCGCATCAGGATCACGCGGTTCATGTGCGCATAGATGAAGTTCAGGCCCGGGGTCGTCCCCCAGTGGCCGAGCAGGCGCGGCTTGATGTGCGAGCGGTCGAGCGGCAGCTTCAGCAGCGGGTTGTCGTACAGGTAAATCTGGCCGACGGAGAGATAGTTCGCTGCGCGCCACAGCGCATCGATCGCTTCAAGATCGGGGCCGGAACCGGGAGCGGGCATGGCGGAGCCTGTGCAGTGGGGAGGACCGGCGAAGCAGGAGCAAGTCTTACGCCAGCCACTGCGGATCGGTGAAGCGTGGCCGTCACGGGAGCGTGATGGACACGCACCTTGTCAATCGAGCGCAATCAGGGCGCCGGTGCCAACGGCGTGCCCGCGGATGTCCGCGAGCGCTGCGCCGGGATGGCAACTTATCGCCTGAGCGTGGTCACAGCGCCCGTCTCGACGCAGAGCTTGGAAGTCTACGAGCGCCGCACCGCCGATGGGCGAGTCAGCGATCGAGCGCGATCACGGCGCCGGTGCCGACGCGGTAGCTCAGGATATCGGTGAGCGCCGCGCGCGCGAGCAGGGTGCGAACAGCGGCGATGGGGCCGCCATGGCTCACGACGACGATGACGCCCTCGGCGGGCAATGCCGCCCAGGCGGCGGCGCTGCGCTCGGCAAGCTCCAGCGTAGTTTCACCGCCGCCCGGCCGATACACCGCCGGCTCGTCGAGCAGACGGTCCATTGCACTGCCCGTCTCTTTCCAGATCGAATGCCAGCCGCGACCCTCCCACGTGCCGAAGTTGCGCTCGCGCCAGCGGGCGTCGGCGATGGGGGTCAGCTTCTTCATTTCCGCGATCCGCCGAGCGAGATACGCCGCGCGCTCGAGGCCCGAATGAACCAGGGCGGTGACGGATTGCATCGCGAGCTTCGCGGCCAGTTCCATCGCGTGCAGGCGTCCGGCGCGACTCAGCCCGACGTCGCTGCAGCCGTAGCAGCGCCGCGACCAGCGCACGGCCACCTCGGTGTGGCGGACGAGCAGGACTCGCCGTTTCACGATGCAGTCGCGGCCAGCAACACGAGAAGTTGCACCGCGTAAACGGCGAAGCCGAGACAGTCGCCGGTTGCGCCGCCGACTCGGCGCATCAAGAACGGACGCAACCACACCAGAAAGGCCGTTGCGGCCAGCACCGCGGAAAACAGCCGAAGCGGTGCGGCGCTTGCGAGCGGGAGGAGACCGGGCAGCGCCATCGCACAGGCGAGCGCGACATCGCGGAAGCGAACGGCGCGGGTGATGAAGCTCGCAAGCCCGGCGGTCGACGCTTGTGCGGGCGGGGTCGTCGTCATGACCACTGCGGCGGTCAAACGGCCGAGCGTTGCGGCGGCGATGATGGCGGGCACGGTGAGCGACGCCGCGAGAGAGAACATCAGCAGCGCACGCAACGAGACGGCGAGCGTCAGGCCGAGCGCGCCATATGAGCCGATGCGGCTGTCCTTCATGATTTTCCGGACGTGCTCGGGATCGCGGCCGCCGCCGACGCCGTCGCAGAAGTCGGCGACCGCGTCTTCGTGAAATGCGCCCGTGAGCAGCGCCTCGACGATCAACGCGACGACCACGGCGACGAATCGCGGCCAGACTTGCTCCGCGAGCAGCATCGTGCCCGCCGCGATCGAGCCGACCCCGGCGCCGACGAGCGGGAACCACGCCATGGCGCGCCCTAGACCGACGCGTACCCCTTCTTCCGAAAGGCGCCCGACGCCTGGAACCGGCACCCGCGTGAGGAATTGGAGCGCGAGCAGTGGCGGCGCCCACGCCGGGCACTCAGGTTTCACATCCGGGCTCCTGGAGTGCTGGTTGGCGAAATGCGTGCGAGTCGTAGCGCTCCGCAGGCACGCGGAAAGCGGTTCGCGTCCGGCGCGCAATCGTTGGATTCGGCCGAGCTGTTCCCGGCCGGCCTTGTACCCGCGTGAAACTTCGTGATCGCGTCAGTCTTCACGAGCCACCCCTAGCTCGGAGAGGGCGGCGACATCGCGCATGAGCGCTGCGGCGCTATCGAGCATCGGCAGTGCGACGAGCGCGCCCGTGCCTTCGCCGAGACGCATGTTCCAGTCGAGCAAGGGCTCGAGTCCTAGGCAGGCCAGCGCCGCGCCGTGCCCCGGCTCCGCCGATCGGTGTGCTGCGATCATCGACTGCATGCACTCGGGTTGCAGATGCCACGCGATGAGTGCGGCCGCTGTCGCGACGTAGCCGTCGATGAGCAGCGTGGCACCGACCCGCGCGCCCGCCGCGTAGAACCCGGCCATCGCGACGATTTCGAGTCCCGCCAACCCCTCGATTGCCGTCCGCAGCGGCGCGCATCCTCCGGCGCGCGCAAGGGCGGACGCGACGATCTCGCGCTTCGTTCGCAGCGTTGCGTCATCCGCGCCGGCACCGGGACCGACGGCAACCTCAGCAGCCACATCCGTGAACAGCATCGTGAGACACGCGGCGGGCGTGGTGTTTCCGATTCCCATCTCGCCGGCGATCAGCACGCGATTGCCGTCCGCAACGGCGCGCTCGGCCTCCTCCACTCCCACTTGCCAAGCAGCGTCAAACTCCGCAGAAGTCATCGCCGGCCCCGCCGACAAATCCTGCGTGCCGCATGCAATGCGCGCGTCTCGAAAAAAGTCTGGCCCATGGTGCACGCGAGCCCCCGCGACACCGACATCGACGAGCCGCAGGCTGCAATCGTGAGCGGCACTGAGTGCGCTGCTCGACGCGCGTCCCATCAAAATCGTGCGGACCATGAGCGCGGTGACCTCCGAGGGCCACGCCGATACGCCGCGGGCGACGACGCCATGATCTCCGGCGAACAACACGAGCCGACGCGGCCGCACCGTCGGTCGCAATGTGCGCTGGATGCGGGCGAGCCGAACCGCGAGATGCTCGAGCTTCCCGAGGCTGCGTCGCGGTTTCGCGAGGGAATCGAGATGTGCCCATGCCTGCTCGGTGAGCTCATCCGCGGGTGTGAGCGGCCACGGCTTCTCCTGCGCCGGCTGGCTCATTCCAACTCTCGACTCGCAATCTCGAGCAATCTCGCGACATCGACTGCGCGTTCGAGCTCGCCCGCGATTTCATCCAGCGCGGAATCGACGCGCGCGAATTGATCCACGCCGTCGCAAGTCGCCCCGATTCGCCGCAACCACACCGCGCGCTGCTCGGCACGATCGAATAGTCCGTGCACGTAGCAGCCGGCAATGTGCCCGTCGGCGCTGATCGCGCCGTCCAAGGTGCCATCCTCGAGCTGCAACAACGGTCTCACGCTCGGGTCCACCGCGGTGCGCCCCACATGGATCTCGTAGCCCTCAAACGCCGCGCCCGACAGCAGCTCCACACCCTTCGTGCGCCTCACGCGCTTGTCACCCGTGAGCGTTGTTGCGATCGGCAACAAACCGAGGCCGGCAACCGTTGCGGGCGAACCCTCCACCCCTTCCGGATCGGAGATGCTTCGCCCGAGCATCTGATAGCCACCACACACGCCGAGCACGTGCCCACCCCGACGCACGTGCGCAGCGAGATCGATGTCCCATCCCTGCGCGCGGAAGAACGCGAGGTCCGCAATCGTCGCTTTCGTGCCCGGAAGAATCACGAGCGCCGCTTCGGCCGGCAGCGGTGTGCCCGGCGGCACCATTACGAGCCGCACGCCGGGCTCGTGTCGCAGCGGATCGAAATCATCGAAGTTCGCGATTCGCGACAGCATCGGCACGGCGATCACGGCGGCACCGTCGCTGCGCTCCGCGCGATCCAGCACGACCGCATCTTCCGCAGGCAACGCGCGCGCGGCGGCGAGCCATGGGACGATTCCGAGGCGCGCCCATCCCGTGCGCCTCTCGATCTCCGCGTACCCCGGCTCGAACAAGCGCAGGTCGCCGCGGAATTTGTTGATCAGGAAGCCGCGGATCAGCGCCGCGTCCTGCGGCTCGAGCACGACGCGCGTACCGACCAGCGACGCGATGACCCCGCCGCGATCGATGTCGCCCACGAGAACCACGGGAACGTGCGCCGCACGCGCAAAACCCATGTTCGCGATATCACCGGCGCGCAGGTTGACCTCCGCCGGGCTGCCCGCGCCCTCGACGATCACGAGGTCTGCCTGCGCGCGCAGTCGCTCGAACGACTCGAGCACGCTGTCGAGCAGCGCGGGCTTCTCCTGCGCATAGAAAGGAGTGCCCAGCGCGCCCCGCACACGACCGTGAACGACGAGCTGCGCGCCGGTATCGGTCTGCGGCTTGATGAGCACCGGATTCATGTCGACGCTGGGCGGCGTGCGGCACGCGATGGCCTGCAGCGCTTGCGCGCGACCGATCTCTCCGCCCCCGCCGGCCACTGCGGCATTGTTCGACATGTTCTGCGGCTTGAACGGGCGCACACGCAGACCCCGATTCGTGAAGAGGCGGCACATCCCAGCGACGAGCACGGACTTGCCCACATCCGATCCCGTGCCCTGGAGCATCACGACAGCCATGCGAGCCCCGCGACCGTCAGCCACATCAGCAAGCACGCACGCCAGTACACGTTCAGCGCGGCACACAGACTCGTCGCGTCCGGACGCGGCCCGGTGCCCAACTGTGCACGAAACGCATACTCGCCCGCATACGCCACGGGCCCACCGAGCTGGCGCGCCAGCACGCCGGCCATCGCCGCCTCCGGCCAGCCGCCATTCGGGGAGGCGTGCAGCGGGGCGTCTCGAACCATCGTGCGCCAGCCGCCGAGCCCTGCGATGCAGATCAGCAACCCCGCAATGCGCGCCGGAACGAGATTCACCAGATCGTCCGCGCGCGCGACGGCCCAGCCGAACGCGCGATGGCGCTCATCCGTGTGGCCCACCATGCTGTCCGCGGTGTTGATGGCTTTGCAGACGAACAAGCCCGGAAGTCCGCCGATGAGAAACCAGAACGCCGGCGCGACGATCCCATCGCAGAAGCTTTCGGCAAGACTCTCGATCGCCGCCGTCGCAACGCCCTGCGCATCGAGCGCCGCCGTGTCGCGGCCCACGATCCGCGAGACGCAGCGACGCGCCTCTTCGAGGTGGCCGGATTCCAGCGGCCGCAGCACTGCCACGACGTGATCCTTGAGGCTGCGCTGCGCGAGCATCGTGCTTGCGGCGAGCAGCACGACGACCATCGCGAGCGGCGACGCGTCGCCTGCGCGCTCCAGCGCCCAGCCCGCGATCGCCGACACGGCGATGAGCAACATCAGGAGCACGCATCCTGCGAATCTGCGCATTGGCGGACCGCCGCGATTCAAGCGCGTCTCGAAAACGGAGATCAGCGCGCCGATCCATACGACCGGATGTCGAACCGCGCGATACACCGCTTGCGGGTAACCCACTAGCGCTTCGGCGGCGAGCACGACTAGCAGCTGCGACGGACGATCGAGGACCATCACGGACTCCGGCGCAACGGAACGACGAAGCGATCGGCGTCGGCGGCGTGACTCACGAGCACATCGATGCCGAACGCCTCGCGCACACGGTCCTCGATCATCACTTCGTCGCGCGAGCCGTGCGCAATCGCGCGGCCATCGCGGAGCAGGACGACGTCGTCTGCGACGCGCGCAGCATGCGTTAGATCGTGAAGCACGACGATGACACCCGCGCCCGCTCCAGCGACAGCGCGAAGCTGATCGAGCACGTCGAGCTGGTGCGCGGGATCGAGGCTCGCGAGAGGCTCGTCCGCGAGCAGCCACTCGGGCTCTCCGGCGAGAACGCGCGCAAGCAGCACGCGACCGCGCTCGCCGCCCGAGAGTTGCTTGACGCTGCGAGTCGCAAAGTGGCTGACATCGGTCGCGACCATGGCGCGAAGAACGGCCCGTTCATCCGCGGCGCTCGCGGCCCAGCGATCGCGATGGGGAAAACGCCCGAGGCTGACGAGCGTCGCCACGTCGATGTCCCAGTGCACCTCACTGTTCTGGGGAAGCACTCCGATCCGGCGCGCACGAGCGCGCCGATCCAGCGCGAGGACATCGACATCGCCGAGTCGAACGCGGCCGGCGCTCGGCACGCGCAAGCCGGCAAGACACGTCAGCAGCGTGGTCTTGCCGGCGCCGTTGGGGCCGAGCAGCGCGGTGACGCGGCCGCGCTCGAAGCGGGCGGTCACATCCTCGAGGACGAGGCGATCGCGCAGTTGAACGCGAAGGTCCGTTGCGATGAGGGCGCTCATGCAATCTGCCTGCGCATGCGGAAGAGCATGACGAGGAAGAACGGACCGCCGAGTATCGACATCGCGATTCCGAGGCGCAGCTCACTCACAGTGGGCGCGATGCGCACGAGAGTGTCCGCGAGCAGCAGCAACAAGCCGCCGCCGAGCGCAGACGGCAGCAGGATGGACGAAGGTTTTCCGCCCACGAGTGGCCGAACCATGTGCGGCACCATCAGGCCGACGAAGCTGATGATGCCCGCTGCAGCCACGGATGCGCCGACGCAGAGCCCGACGCCGAGGACGATCAGCAATTGCAGACGCCGCGGATCGACCCCCATCGAACGCGCCGCTTGCTCGCCGAGCGTGAGCGCGTCGAGCGAGCGCGCAGTCGATGCGATGAGGACGCTGCCGGCGAGCATTGCCGGCACGGTGATTCGCACATCGTCCCAGCTTCGATCCGTGAGCGCGCCGAGCAGCCAGGTGACGATCTGCGAAGCGATGAACGGCGTCGGCGCCAGACTGATCGTGAGCGTCGTGAGCGATCCAGTGAGGCTGGCGAGCACCATGCCCGCGAGCGCGAACAGAATGAGGCTGCCGGAGCGACCCGCGAGCACCGCGAGAATCAGCATCGAGCCGGCGGCGCCGAGCAAGGCGAACGTGGGAAGCAGCACCGCCGATGTCGCAAAGCCGAAGTACAGCGAGATCGTCGCGCCCAACGCGGCGCCGCTCGAGATGCCGAAGAGCCCGGGATCGGCGAGCGGATTGCGTAGATAGCCTTGCATCGCGGCGCCCGCGAGCCCGAGCGCTGCGCCGACCGCGAAGCCGAGCACCGTGCGTGGGATGCGCAGCTCCGCGATGATCAGCCACCGGGGATCGTGGAGCGTCCACGCGTTCCATGGCAGCCAGATCTTGCCCGCGAAAATCGAGAGTGCCGCCGCCCCGAGGATCGCGATCACGAGCGCGATGTTGAGGCGGGCCGCGCTATCTCGCGGCGCCCTGCGCGCAAGGCTGGTGGTATTCAGCTCGACATTGGCGCTCACTGTCGCGCCTCCACTTCTCTGCGCACTTCAGCCAGACGCGCGACAGCCTCGATGATCGTTGGGCCTGCGCACTGGAGCAGTCGGAACGGATATGCGCGAAACGGCACGCGCTCGGACAGCGCACGCACCGCGCGATGCGCGAGCATGCGATCACGATCGGCTGCATCGGTCGCCACCGACAGCACGACGTCAGGCGGCGAGGCGATCAGGTACTCGAGTGGAAGAACGTCCCATTTCGCGAGACCGTACTCGGCACTGAAATTGCGATAGCCGGTGAGCTGGAGGAGCTGATCGACCAATGAGCCCTTGCCGGGCACCATGCCGCCGTTCTCCCAGATCACCGCCGACACGCGCCGCTCGTCTCGCGGGCTCGCTGCGACGAGCGCGCGTTCGATCGCACTGATCATCTGCTCACCGCGCTCGGGTGCGCCGACGGCCGCCGCAATCTGCCTGATCTGGCGCTCGCTCTCCGCGATGCTCTCGGGCACCGAGAACTTCACGATGCGAATGTTCATGCGCTCGAGCGCGAAGATGGTGGACGGCGAGACGTGCGGCCCCGACATCACGAGGTCCGGCGCGAGCGCGACGACTTCCTCGGCCGTTCCGGAGGTCGCGTGAAAGCGTCGCGCAGTCTCCAGCGGGATCGACGTCGCGCGCGGGTCCTGCGAGTAATGGCTGATGCCGAGAATCTGCTCGGGCCGCGCGACACGCACGAGCACCGCATCCACGCAGGGGTTGATTGAAACGACTCTCGGCAACGGCGCCGCGCGCGATACCGTGGAACCGACGAAGCTCAGCAGAGCGATGCTTGCGAACGTCAACTTCCGCAGCGGGGACGCGAGCGAACGCGATGGCACGCCAGTGCGCAGCTGCGACGCGAGCGGACAGCCTCGCACGCCGGCAGTTACTCGGCGCCGCGCCAGCCGCAGCCATTCCGTAGCCGTCCTCTGCTCTCGAAGCGCCGCGCCGATCAATACTCCACTCCCTTCTGCGCCTTGAACCCCGCCTTGTACGGATGGCGTACTTCCTGAAATTCCGTGATCAGGTCGGCCAGCTCCAGCAGCTCGGGCTTCGCGTCCC
This sequence comes from Steroidobacteraceae bacterium, assembly GCA_035760965.1. Classification (GTDB taxonomy): domain Bacteria; phylum Pseudomonadota; class Gammaproteobacteria; order Steroidobacterales; family Steroidobacteraceae; genus JADGHX01. The sequence goes on from DASTRY010000046.1 coordinate 38,852, forward strand.
GACCCGTGATGCAGATGTGCTTGTCGAGGGGCCGCGTCCGCAGGAAATCCACGATCTCCGCGATCGGCAGTGTGTCGTTGCGAAGCACGATGTTCAGCTCATCGAGAACCACGAAGTCGTAGCCCGGATCGAGAATCAGCGCCTTCGAACGCTCCCACGCCGCACGCGCGGCGGCGATATCGCGCGCACGGTCCTGCGTATCCCACGTGAAGCCCTCGCCCATCACTTCGAACGTGAGCAGGTCGGGATGCTCGCGGAAGAACCGCTTCTCGCCCGTCTCCCACTTTCCCTTCACGTACTGGACGATGGCGACGCGCAGGCCCCATCCGAGGCTGCGCAACGCCATGCCGAACGCCGCCGACGATTTGCCCTTGCCGCGCCCGGTGTGGACGATGAGCAGGCCGCGCTCGAGCGTCTTCGTCTGCTGGATGCGGGCGCGCGCTTTCTGCACGCGCGCCATGCGCGCGTTGTGGCGCGCGAAGTCTTCCGGCGTGTCGCTCATGAGGTGCACCTCGCATCGACCAGGGCGTCCGCGAGTCGTTGCCATTGCGACTCGTCGCCCGGCAGACCGATGCGCAAAAGCGTGGGGTCGCCGGCGAAGGGACGTGTGAGGATTCCGTGCGCGGCGAAATGCTCGAAGACGGCGTTCGCGTCCGCGCAGCGCACGAGCCGAAAGAGGACGGTGCCGCCTTCGATGGCCAGCCCTGCCTCGGTCAGCAGCGCATCGAGGCGCTGCGCCGCGTGCGCGAGCCTCTGGCGCTGCCCCGATTGCCAACGCGTGTCCCGATACGCCGCCGTCCCGATCGCCACGGCGGGACCGGACACGGGCCAATCTCCGAGCGCTCGGCGAATTTCCGCGGCGATGGAGAGCCCAGCAGGCGCGACGGCGGTCGTTGCTGCCGTTACGACAAACCCGAGCCGCACCCCGGCTAGCCCGAAGAACTTCCCGAACGAGCGCAAGACGACAAGGTTCGCGAAGCGATCGAGGAAGCCACACACGCTCGCCTCCGGCATCACATCGGCAAACGCCTCATCCACCAGCAGCACGCCTGCGCGCTCGGCAAGCCGTGCCGCAATCCGCAGCAACCGCTCGCGCGACACCACTCGCCCATCGGGATTGTTCGGATTCGCGAGCACGATGACATCGTGATCGCTCGCCGCACTCTCGATGTCGCAAGCGGCAATCGTTGTGACCGGTGCCTCCCACGCCAGCACATGACCCGAGTACCCCGGCCGAACGACGGCAACACGACACCCCGCAAGCACGCGCCCGAGCAGCCGCAACGCGAGATCGCTACCCGGCGTCGCAACCACCGACTGCGCATCCGCCACACCGAAGCTCGACGACGCCGCCGCCTCCAGTACAGCGAGCGCCTCCGCGTCAGGCAACCGCGTGAATGCTTCCCGCGGTAACGGCTCGTGCGGGTACGCCCACGGGCTGATGCCCGTGGACAGATCCACCCACGGCGCGCGCCCGTGCGGAAAGAGCGCGCGCGCAGCTTCCACTTTCCCGCCGTGCAGGCGAAAGACATCGAAAGCCGCGCCGGCTGTCACGACACGCTCCGTGCAATCGGCTAGTAGCTGAATCGAACGCCGAAGTAGCCGGCGCGTCCCGGCATGCCGTAGCGATAGATGGTCTCGTATTGCTCGTCGAGCAGATTCTCGACACGCGCCTCGAGTTGCACGCCGTTCATCAGCGGATACGCCGCGCGCAGGTCGACGACGTCGTAGCCCGGCACGCGCTGCGTGTTCGATGCGTCGTCGAAGCTCGCGCCGACGTGAGTGAACGTCACCCCGGACTCGAGCCCGAACGCCCAGCGGTAATCGACGATCGCGCTCGCCGTCTCATTGGGCCGGCGCGCCAGATCCCTGCCGAACGTTGCACTGCCGGGCGAACGGTCTTCGGCGTTCACGTGCGTGTAACTCGCCTGCACCGTGAGTGCTTTCACCGGCTGGAGCAGCGCCGTCAACTCGACGCCGGCGGCGCGCGCACGCGCAACGTTGCCGTACGTGCCGTTCGGCCGGTTCGCGCAAATGCCCGTCGCATTCAGGCACGAAACGAAGTTGATGAGATCGTGCGAATCGCGCCGGAAGACCGTTGCACCGACTTCCAGCGCATCCCCCAGGAGTCGCTGCGCAACGCCCGCGTCCCACCCGCGCGCACTCTCCGGCCGCAGCAGTGTGTTGCCGAACTCGCTGTGCAGCTGAAAAAGCGTCGGCGCCTTGAACCCTTCGCTGTAGCTCGCGCGCACGACGGTGCGACCCTCGTTCGGCGTCCACGCCGCGCTCGCTCCCGTCGTCGTCTTGCCGCCGAAGTCATCGTGGTGGTCGTGACGCAAGCCGAGCGTCGTCGTGAGGCCCGCCAGCGGCTTCGCGACCAGCTCCGCATAGCCGCTGTTCGTGCGCGCCTCGCCGCGTGTCGGCGGCCCGCCGAAGCTCGAGGATACGAAACGCGAGTGCTCCGACTCCGCACCGAAGGTCGTCCGCACGCGCTCGCTCACATCCAAAATGCCTTGATATTCGAAGCGCGTGTTGTGGCCGTCCCCGTCGAAGGTCTCAAACACGAAGCCGTCCGGATCGAAGTTGGTGCGCTTCGTCCGGGTGAACGCGCCGGCGATGCGGTTGTGCAGGCGCCCATCCAGCAACGCAACGTTCAGCGCGGAGTAGCCGATGAGCTCGCGCGAGCGCGAGTACTCATTGGTATCGCCGAGCGCAAACGTCGGCGCCGGGAAACCGTCGAGATCGGTGCGGCCGTTCGAGTACCAGCCGCGCACGTCGACGGACACGTTCTCGGAGAGCGCGATGTTCACCTTGGCGTTGGCGCCGAAGTTCCGATAGCCGTCGCGCTCGCGACCGCCGAGCGCTTCGTCGAAGACGGAGATCCCGTCGGTCTCGAAGCCGCCGGCGCCCACACTGGCCGACACCGCGCCGAACTTCTGCGAGACATTGCCGACGAGTTGGCGCGTGCCGCGCCAGCCGTATTCGGCACGCGCGTTGGCAGAGAGCGTATCCGTCGAATCGAGCGTCTTCACATTGACGACGCCGCCGATCGCTTGACTGCCCCACAAGACGGACTGCGATCCCCGCAGCACCTCGATGCGCGCGATATTGCCGACGAGCAGATCGCCAAAGTTGAACCCGCCGCCGGGCGACGATGGATCGTTGAGCTTCACGCCGTCGATGAGCGCGACGGTCTGATCGCTCTCGGCGCCGCGGATGTAGACCGACGTGGTCGTGCCGATGCCACCGTTGCGCGTGAAGCTGACACCCGGAACGTTGCGCAGCAGATCGACGACCGTGTCGCTCTGCCGGCGCCGAATCGCGTCGGCATCGATCACCGAGACGGCCTGCCCGACCTCGGAGATCGACTGCTCGGTGCGCGTGGCGGTGACGACGACCTCGTCCTCGGCGCAGCAGACGGCCGACGCGAACGCGAGGACGGAGAACCCGACGAAACGAATGGTGGAGTGCATGCTTCCCCCTGGACCCGGAACCCTGGGGTTCGCACGCGTGGCGTGATTTCGGCAGCGCTCGCGCACGACCCCGACCCTGTCGTCACGCGAGGAAAAGACCCTCGATTGCCCGGCACACCCCGTCCGCGCAAAGGACCGACCGCGACAGGCAGGTCTCCTGGCTTCCGGGTCAACGCATTCGCCCAGCCTTCCCGGATGACGTCATCCGGTGGCCGTGATCGGGCGAACACTCTCCGGTCACAGTTGCGGGGGCAGCCCCGGTTCATGGCACTCGGCCACTTCCGGGTTCCCTTTTGATCCCAACTTCTGGGAACCTGTCGCGGGCGCAACCTTAAGCCAGCGTACGAATGGAGGCAAGAATTGACTCGCACCGCCGATTCGGATCAGCAGATCGTGCTGCTGCTCGGCGGCGCGCGTTCGGGCAAGAGCCGCATCGCGCAGACTCGTGCGGAGGCGCTGCCGGGCGAGCTCGTCTACATCGCGACGGGGGAAGCGCTCGATGCCGAGATGGCTGCGCGCATCGCGCGCCATCGCGCGGATCGCGGGCCGCGCTGGCGCACGGTGGAAGCGCCGCTCGAGCTGCCCGACGCCATCGAACGCGAGCGCGGCCGCGTGATGCTCGTCGATTGCCTGACGCTGTGGCTCAGCAATCTGATGATGGGCGAGCACGACCTCACCCACGCGACCGATAGATTGATCGCGGCGCTGGATGCGGCGAGCAGTCCGATCCTCCTCGTTTCGAACGAAGTCGGGCTCGGTATCGTGCCGGAGAACGCGCTCGCGCGACGCTTTCGCGACGAGGCTGGAAGACTGAATCAGCGTGTCGCGGCGGCGGCGAACGAAGTGCTGTTCGTCGCGGCAGGACTCAGTTTGCGCATGAAGTGACGGGCGGGTTGCGCATGAAGTGACGCGCCCGAGCCTTCCCTGCGAGATCGTTGCTCAGTCGGCTCGCGCGCCCCACTCCGCCAAGGTCTGCGTCAGCACGCACGCTGCAGCACGCGGGTTCGCCAGCAGCAAACAATGCGGACCCGCGATGTCAACGACGCGAGCGCCTGCCGCGTGTTGCATGAAGAGTTGCGCTGCCGATGCGTCCAGAATGCGATCTTCGCTCGCCCGTAGATACAGACCCGGCATGCGGACGCGCTGCGCTTCGGCGCGCACATCCACGCTCGCGATCGCGTGCAGGCGCGCCACCATCGACTCGACCGACATCATGTCGAGCGCGCTCGCGAGCACCTCGCGCAGCGCAGGCGTTGCGTAGCGGCCCAGTAGCAGATACGAGGCGACCGCGCGCGGCATGCGTTGCGGCACGAGATATTTGTAGAAGCGGCGCAGCCGTGCGAGGTTCGGTCCGGGTGCACACACGAACGAAGCGCTCAGGATGTAGCCGCGCATGCCCGGCGGCGCGCTCGCCGCGATCGAGATGGCAATCGGTCCCGAAAACGATTCGCCGAGCACGACGAACGGGCGATCGGTCGGCAAGGCGGCGCGGGCGCACTCTTCGTGCGCGGCGTAGTCCAGCGGTCGATCGGGGTAACGCACGACGCGCGTGGGCACATAGGGGCCGAGCTCGCGCACGAGCGGCGCGAACAGCTCGCCCGTTCCGTCCATGCCCGGCAACAGGATCAGTGTGCAGCTCAAGGAAGGCCCAATCGTCCGACGCTATGCGTCCCCCGTAGGGGGGAAGATGCTGCCACACGAGGTCCGCGCCTTGCCTCGTGTCGCCGGGTGGCGTCGCGCCTGCCGGCCCCTCGCTGCTCGCTCGGGCTGCGCGTTCGGACTGTTGACGAGCCGGTGGGGGAATCATGCGGCCGCGGCCGCGCTGAGAAGAGCCTCCCGACTGCGCGGCGCGTGGATCGGAGCTCGACGCGGTATCGATCGGTCCGCGGAACACGCTAGACTTCGCGCACGCGCCCGTAGCTCAGCGAATAGAGCATCGGTCTTCGGAACCGAGGGTCGGGGGTTTGAATCCCTCCGGGCGCGCCATCCTCCGCCTTCGCCACCAAGCGCTTACGCATTCCCGGTGTGACGGGAGCGGATAGACTCATTGCGCGCGTGCAACTCAGGTGTGCCATGCAAGTCTTGCACGTGAGCAGCATTCCACGCCGCCGCCGCAGGCGCTCCGGCAGCACGCTGACGGGCCGCCCTCCAGCGCGGCGAGCGCCCCGGCGAACGGCTTCGGGCGAGCTTGGCGTAGCGCATGGTCTGCTTGATGTCCCGGCGCCCGAGCCACTTCATCACGACGTACAGGTCTACGCCCCACCGCACAGACGCGACGCGCACGTGTGCCGCAGGATGTGCAGCGCCAACGACTTAGCATCCATCTGGTGGGCCGCCTTCCGCCGCAGCCAAGTGATTGTGGAGATTTGCGGGAGTCGCCGTCGCAAGCCAGCTCCCCATGGCGTATTCCGCTGGTCCTCCGTCATTGTCGAACCAGTCAAGGTCCCCACACTCTCCAGCTATTGTTCATTACGCGCATAATCCCTCACCCAACACAGCGTATTAACGAGCGCCATGTCTTCAGGCGATCGGCACGGAATCGTAAGTAGCGCCGGATTGGCGACAACGATCGCCAGACTGCGCGCACGAGAGATCGCCACGTTCAGCCGGTTCTTGCTGTACAGGAAGTCCATGAACCGCGGGAGATAGTCGCCGCTGGAGGTCGTCATCGAGACGATCACTACCTCGGCCTCCTGGCCCTGGAATTTATCCACCGTGCCCACGCGGGCTCCGGGAGGCAGTGCACGTTTCAACCGATTCACCTGTACGTTATACGGTGCAACGATCAGGATGTTATCGAGCTTGATGGGATGCTCGACTCCCTTCTTATCCCGGTATCGCTGCGTAAGCAGGTTTGCGACCAGCTCGCGGATGATTTCGGCTTCCTCGGCGCTCGATTGAGAACACGCATCGTGCTGCGCCTCCAAGAAGCGGATGCCAGAGGGCCGCAGCGCCGGATGCGCGTGATGGTCGAGCACCAGAACCTGGCTGGCATTGTGTGCCTCGGGTTCGAGACGGCCGTCGTACACTGCATCGGAGATGAGGCGGCACACATCCGGATGCATGCGCCACGTGGTCGAGAGAAAGATGCCGCGATCTGGGGAAATTGTGGCCTGCCCCTCCAGCAGATACTCGAGTGACGAGTCTCCCGACGAGCCAGGGTGCACGCCCTGAATCGGCTGCCCAAGCTGCATCTGGTCGCCGAGCAGGACGATGTTCCGCGCGCTCGTTCCCATCGCGATCGCGTTCGCCAGACTGACCTGCCCCGCTTCATCCACGAAGAGGAAGTCGATGTCCTGCTCGAAGGCCGGGCGCGAAAAGAGCCAGGCAGTCCCAGCCACAAGCTGCTCGCCACCCCCTTCAATCGACGGGTTGTCGAACACGTCCTGAATGAACTTGCCGTTGAGACAATCCTCGTCGTCGCTGCACTTCTTCGCGCCGTGAAACGAGAACCCCTGCTTCTCCGCGACCTTCTCGACTTCGGCGAGCAGGTTGTTGATCGCTTTATGGCTGTTCGAAGTGACGCCGACCCGAAAACCACGGCGCATGAGCTCGACGATCGCGTGCGACCCTGTGTAGGTCTTGCCCGCTCCAGGTGGCCCCTGAATGAAAAGATAGCTGCCGTCGAGTTTCGAAATGGCATCTGCGACGCGCTCAGTCGTTAGTTCACTGGCCGGCACTATCGGCTGGCCGGGTTGCACTCCGGTCAGCCTCGGTACGTCACGGCGCAGAATGGCTTCGCATGCGCGGTACTTCTGAGATCCGGCAATCAGACTGTCGGCGAACCGAAACAGCGCCTCGCGAATCACGTCAGTTCCGATCGGACGGCCCGGTCCGAGCGCTATGAAATCCGCCAGCGGCCCCCTCGCTACCGCCCGGCGAACTCGGACCAAGCGTCGATCCTCATCGAGATCCAACCGACCCAAATCCTCTAGCGTGCTGACCAGCGTAATCGACGAGCCAGATCTCAACTTCGTTTCCTGCTCGGGATATTCATAAGTCCAGATTCGCGATCGCTTATCCGGAACCGGTTCGCTGACTCGACGCAAGCCCGCCAGACACTCGGCGTCCTCCAGCAACTCTTCCTCCGTCATCTCCTGGCGGGCGAACATCTTCCAGTACACGGGTTTGTCTGCGCGTCGGTGGAAATCCAGCAAGAAGAACGTCAGTTCACGAACCCGTTCATCCGGCGTCCACGCATCCCGTTCCGCTGGCAGGCTATCGACCAATGCTTTCCGATACGGGATGAGCCGTTGCTCCGCTTCCGTCAACTCGCCTGCGGAGACCTTCGCTGCGTCGTCCGCGAGCGCATCGTTCGCCCATATAGTTGTCGCCGGGCGCAACTTCAGGAGCCACTCGCGCAACTCGAATGTCGAACGCACGTCATCGAAGTTGTACGTCTCGATATCCTTCAGCAGCTGCGGGTCAGCGGTTTCTTTCCAGCGCTCGTAATAAACGATGCTCGCGCCGGCGTTCGTCACTTCTGCCGTGCGCTTGTCCAGGTAGAACCGCTCGATGTTCTTAATCGAATAGGAAGGCTCCGATACGCGAATCCCCTCGCGGACCACTTTGTACAGGTCGACGAGCTTGTGACGTCGCAGGAGGTTATCCAGCTCCGCCTCGCGCGTTCCATGCAATGACATCAGACGCTTCAGCGCGGTCGGCTCGTAGTGCGCATAGTGATAGATATGAGCGTCCGGGTACTCGTTGAGACGCGCGATCGCGAAATCCATGAACTGCTCGAAGGCCGTCTTTTCTTCCGCTCGCGAATGCGCCCAAAAGGCCCGGAACTGCGGCGTGCCCGCTTCGAAGAAGTAGACCCCGAACAGATACTCGAGACCGCCGTCCTCGTACGGGTCGCCCTCCATGTCGAAGAACATGTCGCCCTTGTCGGGTCGCGGCAGGCGAGCGAAACCGCGTAGGTCAGCGCCGGTCTCGAGCAGCTCCACTTTTGGCTCACCGGTAGTTCGAGCCTCCACCTGCAATCGCGCCTGATTGCGTATCCGCGAGAGCGTCTCCGGATTGACCTTCGGAATCATCGTGTCCGGGTCGAGCTGCCCCAGCGCCTGCATGGTTGAAACGCCTGCCGCCTGGAGTCTCCGCGTCTGAATCTTCGTGATATTGGCGACCTGGCACAGATGATCGTCCGCAACGCGGCGCTCCTCGCAAATGAGCCGCCATTTGCATAGATCGCAGTAGTCACAAGGGTCCGGATAAGTGGCCGCCGCAGCACCGCTGAGCCGCTCTTCAAACCGGCGGCGAACCTGTGCTACGTAGCGCGCATAGTCTCGGTAGCGGTAGTTGAGCTCAGAAAGGTCTCCGAGGACGACATGCATCATGGTCGGTTCTGTGGCCTGCGCCTCTGCGAGACACTCGGAATATGCAGCGAGCTGAACGATGAACTTCTTTTTCGCGGAGCGTGCAAGCTTCGTGTCTACCACTTCGTAACTGTGCATTCCGAAGGCGGACGCATGCTCGACACGGCGCAGAAAATCGGGATAGCCGATGAGAGCGCCGGATCGCAAAGCCCCCTGGTATATCACCTCCGCGCCTTGGCGCATCGCCTCGATGGTGGCGCCAATGCGTTCATCCGCGGGCTTTACGTTCGATAGATCAATGAACGTTCTGTGGCGCTCCCGCAGTTGCGTGACGTACCTGTGCTCATGAGCAAGCCCCTTCTCGTGCAGCAAGGCGGACTCGTCATCGGCTGGGGCGCGCGGAAGCGGCGTCTCCAAATCGATCAGGTCCAAAGTTGTCGAGTGCTCGCACTCGAGGAACGAGACCAGATCGGAAGCCGAATAGGTGACTCCGTTGCTCGACTTGTACATACGCCCCCTGCAAATGCGGCTGTTTTCTGTAGTTGTAGCGGCGTGCGGTGTCAGAACGTGACACCGGGTTCATTCACCTGAAGCGGCGTCCGCCTCATTTGAAGCACTGGCCATCGCTCGCTTCAGCTTCCCGGCACCTGTGTCGGCCCGTCGAATTGTGTCCATTGCCGGTTCGCGGGCGTCGAGAGCAGTACCAGACGAATGCCCGTCAGGCGAAGCGTCTTCCCGGCCCCGACGTCGTCGGGTACCGGGGCAGGTTCGCGGTCGCCGCAACTAGACGGCGCTGGCCAACTCATCGGGTGGCTGAGGCAGACTTGGCGCTTGGTCCTCCACCAAGTCATCCTCGCCAGAGGCGCTATCCAGCGCCGTTTCCACAAGGCTCATTGGCAAGGACTTGCTCGGCTTCACACCGAGCCTCTTCAGCATCTCCGCCTGCCGAATGACGTTCCCCTTGTTCTTGCTGAGCTTGTCGCGGGCGTCATTGAAGCTGTCTTGTGCCTGCCGCAACCGGTCGCCAACCTTCTCGAGATCGACGACGAACGCGTGCAAGCGGTCGTAGAGCTCAGCCCCGCGTTTCGCGATCTCTTGCGCATTTCGGCTCTGCGCTTCCTGTCGCCAGAGATGGGCGACGGTGCGCACGACAAACATCAGTGTCGAGGGGCTAACGAGCAACACGTTGCGGTTCCACGCCTCCATGAACAGATCTCGGTCGTGAGTAACGGCCAGCATGAACGCCGGCTCGATCGGGATGAACATCAAGACGAAGTCAAGTGACTTAAGCTGATACAGCGACTGATAGTTTTTTTCCGACAGACCCTTGATATGCGTGCGCACCGACGCGATGTGCCTCGCAATCGCGGCAGCTCGATCCTCGTCATGCTCCGCTGAAACGGACTCTTCGTAAGCGAGGAGCGAGACTTTTGAATCGACAACCAGGTTCCGGTTCTCTGGCAGTCTGATCACGACATCCGGCTGCGCCCTTGATCCATCCTCTCGTGTATGACTTGCCTGAGTCTCGTATTCCTCGCCTTTGCGAAGTCCCGAGGACTCCAGTACGCGTTCGAGCACGAGTTCGCCGTAGTTACCTTGAGCCTTGTTCGATCCCTTCAACGCTTGCGTCAGGTTCTTGGCATCCTGGCTCAGGGATTGATTCAGCGCCATGAGCTGACGCACCTGCTCGCTGAGCGCGCTGCGATCTCTCGTCTCCCTGACGTACACGTCCTCCACCTTGGACTGGAATTCGGTGAGCTTCGACTTAAGGGGATCCAGGAGCTGCCCCAGATTCGTTTGATTCTGCTCTGCAAAACGTTTGCTCTTCTCCTCGAGAATGTCATTGGCGAGCGATCTGAACTGATCTGTGAGCGCCTGTTTGGCTTCGTTCAGAAGCTGCAGCTTCTCGGCTGCCTGTTGCCGCTCGGCCTCCAGACGCGTCGTCAGGTCCGCCTTCTCAACCGACAATTGGGCGACCGCATTCTGAGCCGCCGTTAATTGGTTTCGCGAGTTCTCTAGCTCGACCCGCATCGAGCTGTTCAAGTCGCGCTCCGCTTTGAGCTCCGCGGAAACGCTGCCGAATGACTCCTTCAGCGAGGCGAGCTCGCGACTGGAATTGGAGTTCGCTTCCTCGAGCTGTTTGATCCGATTTTCCAGGGGGATAACCCTGGACGCTTCAGACGCCAGCGTGGCCTGACGCTCCTTTGCCGCAGTTAGCTCGTGGGCACAGCTCGAAAGCTGTTCCTCGGCTTTCGTGAGCTGCTGCCGAACATTGGCCAGCTGTTCTTCGGTCGATTGCAGGAGCCGGCTCTTTTCGGCCTCTGTTCTCGAAAGTTCGAGAACTTCGCTCTCCCGTCCCTGATCTTTTGCGATCAGGTCAGTGAGCCGCGCCTCGAGCTCCGGCAACCTGCTTGCGCGCTCGCGCATCGCCGCGAGCTCAATCGCCAATTCGGATCTAGCCTTCTCGACTTCAATTCCCTGCCGCGCACGTGAAAGCACACGGCCCAAGGCCGCTCCGGCGATGAATACGAATACGAGAACACCAAATGCTGTGAGATTGAATTCCAAGGCCGTTCCCTCAAGTGCCTGCCGACTGCAGCTCTTGGATGTCGTTATAAGTGCTGACAGTCTCAAAACGTGAGACCGGATGTCGCCCCTTAGCTAGGCACGCGCAGCGGCGACCGCGACCAATTATGTACAAATGCATACCGCGCAAGTTGGTTGAAGTCGCTGTGCTATGCAGTGAAGTTGCTGAGACCGGTGTGCCTTCCCTAGCAGGGACATCGGCGGGTATTTGATCATGCGCGAACTCATATCGATGCCTCACACCACACGCCGTCACGTCTATTATCAGAGCTCATTCAAGTGTATCTGCGTTCAAAACGGCAAATTAAAAGCCAGCTACCTACCTGCAGGAATTCAATCTGCGCCGGAAAGACGCCCACGGTCCGCGACGACACCCCTCGAGCTTCTCTGACAGCTGCGCTCGAGTCCTTTCGTCAAGGCCCTGCAGGATCTCGGTCGACGCGCCGCCCGCAATGCAAGTTGGATAGAACTCAACAGGATAGTAGCTGTCGGTTGCAAGTTGCCGAAGCTGCTCCTCCATAGGAAGCGCGGCAAGCCTCCGTAGGAATTCAGTCCGAACTACGGTCTTCCTGTCGCGCGCGGCGCGCAACCTCTGCTCAGAACGAATTCGTTTTCGTTCATCTGCCGCCAATTCCCTTACTTTCTGACTCTGCATCGCGAGTGCTTGCCTCTCGTGATCTTGCTTGAGCCATCGCCTGTATCCCGACAACGAATGCGCGGCGCATCGCGCCGTGCCGAATGGCACCCACCGATTGCGTGTTCGTTGTCGAATCCACTCGGGCAACATCTCGGCGAGGTCCGGAGAACGCTCGGCTAGCTCTCGAAACGTCCAAATCACAGCGCTAACAGACCCCGCTGCCCAACCAGGGCAGAATGCTTCGGCAATGGTTAGCCCCTTGATTAGCAGCACCAGATCGCACTCGGCCAGGGCATATGTAGCGGATGACCATTCTTCTGGCCGGAGACGATTGAGCGAGCCGAGGCCCCTCAAGGCATTCAAGTACGGTGATCGAGCTTCCTCATCCTCGTCCGCAACTCGTCCCAGCCCAATCAGAAGCGTAAGATTGTCTGCGGCGATCATTCGGAGGTTCTTCCCATGAGTTCAGGCATATGAATCTGTACTGAGTGCATCGGCACCAGCGCGCATTGGAACTAGAAATTCTGAAGTCGGCTCTGCACCCGTGCCCTCGAAGTCGCCTCATGCCCCCGGCGCCCAGCCCAAGCGACCGAACGTCGCATGCAGCTCCACGAGTGAAGCGACTTCACGAGACGACACTGCATCGTCTTCCGCATACTCTCGCAGACAATCGCCGAACACGCGGGCGTGCACGGCGCGGATCTCTTCGGGCCTCAAGGAAAGCGACACCTGCATGCGCTCGAGCCCGTCGCGCTCCGCGGGTGTCACCGTCCCATCGGAAAGCGCATCAACTACAGCGTGCCAGTACGCGCGCACACGAGTGCGAGAATCGTGATTGATCGCATTTGAAGCACCGGTTACCGGAGAAACAATCGGAGCAAACCTAGGTTTGTGAGCAGTCCCGCTCGTACGTCCACCAATTGAGATGAAGTCGGCGCGTGAATACGGGCTTTGATCGAGCGTGCTGAGATACTTATGTGTGCCGGCTTGCCTCAGATCATCGAGAGTTCTCAAGCCACGATCTTCTGCGCACGCCACGTAGTACTGCCACATATGCGCACATGCCAGCGCGTCCTCTACTGCCCGATGCGTTCCTGCGCGCAGCCCATGTTGGCTGCATGCATCGTCCAAGCTGCATCTTTTGCCTAGGCCGATCAGTGGCCTCAGCCACATGAGGCAGACGTGGGGCGGAAGCCTGAGATTGCGCGCCAGTCTGGCGACTTGGGACTCTGCCGCAAGGAAGCTCATATCGAAGCTGGCGTTGTAAGCGCCGACCAGACATCCTTCCAGAGCCAGAACGAGATCCCCAATCAACTCGGAGAATCTTGGGGCTCCGAGAACGTCCTCATCCGAAATGCCGTGAATGCTCGTGCATAGCACCGGCCCATCCGGATCGACCAGCGAATCCAAGACGACTTCCGGTTTGCGCCCGGGCAGCGCGCGAACGACCGCGATCTCAACAACCCGCGCCCCTCCTTTGGGAGACAGCCCCGTGGTTTCGAAGTCGATGACCGCAAGTGGCACCTCCCGCAGAGGTCGCGCGTCCAATGTCATGAATCCTCCCTTCCCTACGTCAAACGTTTCGCAACTGCGTTTCCTTGGCCTGCTGCAGCGCTTCTTCTATCCGGATGCGGGTTGCGCTCCTGAGCCGCTGCAGCCCGAGAGTACGAGCGATCGCCTGCACAGCCTCCTCACCGCTTTTGCCAGCCTGGAGAACTTGCCATGCAAGCGACGTCATCTCTGGCATACAGATCTCGTCAATGGCCCTTAGAGACTCGTCACGTGCACGGCGAAAAGCCACGGGAGAGCCTCGGCTGATCGTCTTTGGCCAGTAGAATGTTCCGACGCTCTCTTTCGTGGTTTCGAACGATCGCGACGCCAGAGCGTCGATTCGCTGCTGTATCTTGGCGCCAGTTCTCTGCCATCCATGCGCGCGCGCAATCCGGCGTGCCAAGACATCACTCAGCACAGGCCCCTCGACGTCGACAACGTGCTCGATCATTCGAACCAGCGATTGATCGTAGACAGGCTCGAAGAATGCCTGCGGATCGACTCTGCTGACGACCTTCCCCGGGTCGGCTATCTCAAACACAGGACCGACGTCGGCCTCGGACGCATTCCCCGCATAGACTTTCTCGGCTTCCTTTTCAGCCTCCCGGCTATCATCCATCGGGTCCTCGCGACGGGGCGAAGAACTCGCGAGTGGAGCACTGGGTCCCGCCGCTTCTCCATCCGCTTCCGATGCGTCGCCGACTGCGACGTCGTCCGTTCCCTCAGTTGTCGCCACTTGCTGATATGCCTGCTCCGAGCGCCTCTTGGCGATGCTGGCGTCGTGCAGTGCCCGCAACTGCACGTCAATCTTGTCTAGAACCGTTTCGGAGTCGATCCACCAATCTGTAGACCAGATTCGAAGAATCTCCCAACCCAATCTGCGCAGAACCTGCTCTCGCAGCTTGTCCCGATCACGTGCCGTGGCCGATCGATGGTAAGTCGCCCCGTCGCACTCGATGCCAGCGAGGTATCGCCCTTTCGCATGCGGATCGACCACAGCAAGGTCGACCCGGAACGTTGAGACACCAACCTGTGTGTGCACTTCCCACCCTCGTTTCGCCAGCGCAACGGCGACCGCCTCTTCGAATGGGCTCTCGTATTCTCCGAGGCTGCCACTGTTAACTTCCGCCAAGGCGCGTGAGCCACGTTCCGCGAATTCGAGGAAGTGTTTGAGATCACGAACACCGACTGATCGAGTTTTCGAAAGGTCGATCTGTTCCGCCCTCAAAGTTGAGAAGACACGCAGCTCCTGTCTGGCGCGCGTAATTGCAACGTTCAGCCGTCGCTCGCCTCCTTCCCGGTTCATGGGCCCGAAGTTCATCGAGACCACTCCGGAAGAATCCGGACCGTACGTGACCGAGAAGTACATGATGTCCCGCTCGTCACCCTGCACGCTCTCAAGGTTCTTCACGAAAACAGGTTCGAGCTCAGCGTCGGCGAAGTGAGGTTCCAGCGCGGGATCTTTTCGGCGCTCCTCATCAAGGAGGTCCTCAATAAGCCTCTGCTGTTCAGAGTTAAACGTCACGACACCAATTGTCATCTTCGACTCTCTGAAGCCGGGCGACTTCAGACGGCGCACCAAGTCAGCAACCAGTGCCTTCGCTTCCGATTTGTTGATTCGTGCGCCACCCTTCTCATAAGTGCCTTGCACGAAGTGAAAGCTGACCGCCCTATCGTCCGTGACTGGAGAAGGGAACGTGACGAGGCCACCTTGGTAGTAGCGGTGATTCGAGAACGCGATAAGGCTCTCGTGGCGACTGCGGTAATGCCACGCCAGATTCATTGTCGGCAAGTTTGCGCCGATGCACTCGTCCAGAATGCTCTCAAGATCACCTTCAACATCCTCATCGTCGAGATCTGATTCGGCGCGATCGAAGAAACTCGTTGGAGGGAGTTGCTTTGGGTCGCCTACCATAACGACCTGCTTACCTCTCGCAATCGCACCGATCGCATCCCATACCGGAATCTGCGATGCCTCATCGAAGACGACCAGGTCGAAGCTCGCGGTGTCGGCCGCCAGGTACTGCGCGATCGACAGCGGACTCATCAGCAGGCATGGAGTCAACTTTGTCAGAGCCGTTGGAAGCTGCGATATCAGCTCACGCAGTGGCATGTGACGCTTCTTCTTGCTCATTTCATGCCGCAAAACTCCCCACTCAGAATTTCGGGTTACGGCATCCTGCCTAGGCAGCTCCGCGCAAAGTCCGGCACGTACCCAATCACGGGTCAACTCTGTGAATCGATCGTCTAAGGCGCGAAAGTCTCGAATGCGCTTCTCGTGCTCCGGAGATACGAAAGACTTGATAACTTCGTCATTATCAACGGCGGCGCGTAGCCACCATCGGCAGTAGTTTGTCTCGAACGCGCGCCGCACTGTATCCGGCGCGATCACGCCGCTGTCGAGTGCGTGAACAAGCGGCTCCAGCCCCGACGCGGCGGCTTCCTCATAAACCTTTCGCCATGCGCACCAGGCTTTCAGCCGGCTCTCGTTGAGAACGACTGATCGGCATCGGGGGACCATCTGGTCGAGCGGCAGCTCTTCTAAGGCCCCCTTTGACGCTGGAGAGACTCTCGCGACCCCACTGAACTGATCGAGGGCAGCAGATAGAGCGCCCCATGCCTTCAGATATGCATTGCCGGCAGTTGTTATCGCAGCTCCGTGTTCGAGGAGTGCGCTCTCCGCGAGCAACCGCCCTAGCGCGTCACGCACGAGTGCCAGCTGTTCCCGGTCTGCCGCAAGATTCGCCACCGGGGGAGATATCAAGGCATGGAACTTGAGCGCCGCATCGAGACCTTCGCGTGCCGTCCATACTCCATTCCAGACACCCGACGTCAGATCGCGCAAGGAGTCGAGCGTTTTGATCTTCTCCTCGACCTCGGCCCGTACTCGCAAGACTCGCAAGTCGTTCGCGAGGACGGTGCCGCAATCCCCACGGGCGATGCGCTCGTGCCCGGCCGACAGTGCACCGGCTTCTCGAAGCCGCCGCCGATCCTCCTGGAACAGCAATGCCGCTCGGAGCGCTTCGCTGCTCGTCGCAACTCCGCGCCACACCCCGCCTGTTGCATGCTCTAGCTCCTTCCATTGGCTGATCTCTGCTTCCAGCGTTGCTAGCGTTCGAAGCCTTGCAAGCTCCTGCATCAGCCGCTCGCCGCAGCGACCGTTTGCAATGGGCTCGAAGCCATCGTCGTCCCAAGGTTGATTGCGCCTTGCCGCCGCTAACGCGGCCTGGAATCGGAGGGCACTGAGCGCGAACTCCGGGCGTGTTCTGAGGCCGGCCCAAACTCCCTCAACAGCGGGTCCGATCTCGAGCGCTGACACCTTCGATTTGAGACCACGGATCTCAAGGAGCAGCGGAAGGTCACGCGCAATATCTGGCTCGCCCCCATCCGCAACGACTGCGGTCAGCGCCGCAAGGACTTTCCGCTTGCCGAGCCACGACACTGGCCAAAAGGATTGCGTCGCTTTCGTCCAGTCGTGCTGCATCTGAATCAGGTTCAGCTTGTCAACATCCGGCCCATATCGCACCGATAGCTGCTGACCAAGCTCGTCGATGCGTTTAAGCATGGTGA
>DASTRY010000047.1:0-25253 GCA_035760965.1 Steroidobacteraceae bacterium
TCCATGAATGGCTCCTGTGCGCGTGTCGAGGGAGCCGGATCATCGACGCTGCCGCGGACGATTTCTGTAGGACTCGATTACGACGTGGGTGCTCACGCGGGCCATCCCGCTCGATGCGATCAGGCCCCGCTCACGTCGGCGATGCCGAGCCCGCCGAGCGAGCGGTCGAGCGAGCGATCGCTCTGCACGAACAGATCGAAGATCTGCGGCAACAGCTCCTGCGGGATGCCGACGCCGGTGTCCGTGATCGAGAGCACCGCGAAGCCCCCTTCCGCGCGCTGCTCGAGGCGAATCTCGCCGCCTGGATCGGTGTACTTCGCCGAGTTCGTCAGGATGTTCGACAGGCACTGCACGAGGCGCGCCGCGTCGCCATCGACGTACAGCGGCTCGTAGCTCGCGGCGACGAACACCTTGTGCTTGCGCTCGCGCATGAGCGGTTCGACACTTTCCATCGCCTGCGCGACCACCTCCGCCAGATCGAGCGGCCGGCGCTGCAGCTCGATGCGGCCCTGCGTGATGCGCGAGACATCGAGCAGGTCGTCGACGAGCCGCGCGAGATGCGCGATCTGTCGCTTGATGATGCCGACCGTCGCCTGCATCTCGGGATCCTCGGGAATCGTGCGCGCGAGCAACTCGCTCGCGTTGCGGATCGGGGCCATCGGATTGCGCAGCTCGTGCGCGAGCATCGCGAGGAACTCGTCCTTGCGGCGATCCGCGTCGTGCAGTTGCCGCTCGCGCGTGCGCAGACTCTCTTCCGCCTGGCGCAGCGCCTCGAGCTGATTGCGCGTCTGGTACTGCCGTAGCCTGCTGCGAATCGCGGCCTGCACGGTGCTCAGGAAGCTGCGGGCCGAGGTGGGGCGGTCGAGCAACGTCAAGTTGGTGAACGCGCCGATCATGCGCATCGCGAGCGGCGACTGCGTGCCCGTCTGACAGAGCAACACGATTGGCAAGTCCGACCACGCCGGCTGGCGCGCGAGCTGCGCGAAGACCTTCTCGAGATCGAATCCCGTGAGCGCCGCATCGGTCAGCACGACCGCGCCCGCGCCGCGCGCGATCTCCTCCGACAGCTCGGCCGTGCTCTGGCACACGTGGCAGACGATGCCCGCGCGCTGTAGCAGCTCGCGAGTCACTTCCCCGTCGCGCCGCGTGGGCGGGAGTATCAGAACCCGAGTGTCTTCCACGGCGTCAAGTGATGCGCGCCGACGCGTCCGCCGGTCCGCGATCGTTCTGACCGATCTCGACCGGCACGCCCGTCAACACGCCCCGCAACTGCAGCAGCGGCTCGCTCAGGTGCACACCGTCGTGGTCGAACCAGAGCTGCCGGATCGACTCCTCATGTCCGCCGGTGCGCTTCTTCAGCACCGAGATCGCCTTCTTCACGCTGCCTTCGTGCTCGAAATAGCGCAGCATCACCACCGAGTCCGCGAGATAGCTCGCGTCGATCGGCGAGGTCGTGTGCACGCCGAGCATGCCGTGCTGGGCCACCACCATGAAGGTAGTCACGCCCTTGTTGTTCAGATACGAGAGCAGCTCGTGCAGCTGAGCGGTGAGAAAGTTGCCCGCGGCCATCGCGTTCAGATAGCCGTTCAAGCTGTCGATGATCACGACGCGCGCCTGATTCTCTTCCACCGAACGGCGTACGGCGACCGCGAACTCGCCCGGCGAGATCTCCACGGGATCGATCTGGCGCACCATGATCTGCCCCGGCCCCGTGCCTTCGGTGATCGTGAGGCCGATGCCTTCCGAGCGGGCGAGAAGCGCGGCCCGCGTCTCGTCGAAAACGAAGGCCGCGGCGTGATCGCCGCGCCGGGCCGCCGCGGCCGCGTACTGCAAGGCGATGGTGGACTTGCCGCTGCCCGGCGGACCGGCCAGCAGCGTGCTGGTGCCGCGCTCGACCCCGCCGCCGAGCAGAACGTCGAGCGCCGGAACGCCGCTCGTGATGAGCGTGCGCGGGAAGTCCGACGCGTGCTGGGCGGCTACCAGCCGGGGGAAGACCGTGATGCCGCCGTGCCGGATGGTGAAATCGTGGAAGCCGCTCGCGTAGTCGCTGCCCCGGAACTTCAGGATCTGCAGCTGACGCCGCGCCTGACCGTAGGCGGGCGCATCGACGAAGAGCCCGATGACGCCGTGCGCGATGCTGTGGAGCTGCAGGTCCGGCCCTTCGGCCGTGCGATCGTCCAGCATCAGCACGGTGCAGCGGCGGCCGACGAAGAACTGCTTCAGCGCGAGGATCTGGCGGCGATAGCGCAGCGAGCTCTGCGCGAGCAGGCGCATCTCGGACAGCGAATCGAATACGATGCGCGCCGGGTTCGTGCGCGTGATGGCGTCCAGTATCTTGCGCATCGTCTCGGAGAGCTCGACGTCGGAGGGATGGATCATCGTGAGCTGGCCCTCGCCGGCGAGGTCGCCGTCCTGATCCGGGATGAGCTCGACGATCTCGATGCCCTCGAGGGACCAGCCGTGCGAGGTGGCGCCTTCGGTCAGCTCGTTCAGCGTCTCGGAGAGCGAGACATAGACGCAGCGTTCCTGGTTGCGGACGCCCTCGAGCAGAAACTGCAGAGCAAGGGTCGTCTTGCCCGAACCCGGGTTGCCGTCGATCAGATACAGGCGCTCCGGGATCAGACCGCCATGCAGGATCTCGTCCAGTCCCGGAACGCCGGTCCTCAACCGGGGCAGGGGAAGGCTCATGGATCACTCGCTCGCTACTGATTTCACCCCCCATCGGGGCGGCGGCGACATGAGAGCAAGCCCCGTGCCGGCCAAGGTGAAGCCGGAGCCGGCTCGCATGCCGCGGCTCGCGCACCCCCGCTGGTGCGCAGCGAAGTCGAAAACGCAAACGACGACGTCGAGTTCCGCATGCCGCCACATCCGCAATCGGATGCGTCATGGCGGTTGATGTCGTCGCGGCGATCCTGCGTGCGCTGAGCTTCATTGCGCTCTTTCAAGCGGCGGGGATCGTCGTGTTCCGCGCGCTCTTCGGCACGCGCGTGCCTGCCATCGCAGCGACCGCTCGGAAGATCGGCCTCGCGGCAGCGCTGCTCGCCATCTTGCTGCTCGCGGGGCACTACGCGATGGAGGCGGCGCGGATGGGCGGCACATTTGCTTCCGTGCTCGACCCCTCACTGCAGCAGATTGCCTTGCACTCGCCGGCGGCCCTCGTGCTTGCCGTGCGCGGGGTGGGACTGGCGCTGGTTGCGCTCGCGCTGCGCGCGAGCTCAAAGGGCACGATGCTTGGCATCGTCGGCGTCGTACTCGTCATCGCCTCGTTCGCGCTCATGGGCCACACGGTGACGCACTCCCCGCGTCCCCTGCTCGCCCTGATGCTGTTGATACACGTCGCCGTCGTGACGTTCTGGTTCGGTGCACTGGTGCCGCTCTATCTGGCCGCGAACCGTGAGAGCCCGAAGGACGCGGCTGCGGTGACCGAGGCGTTCTCGGCGTTGGCGGTATGGATCGTGCCCGTGCTGTTCGCTGTGGGTGTCGTGCTCGCCGTCTTCATCGTGAAGACGTTCGCGGCACTTCGCTCGACATACGGGGCGCTGCTGCTTGCGAAAGTGACGGGATTCGCCGTCCTGATGGGGCTGGCGACGCTCAACAAATGGCGGCTCGGGCCCGCGCTCGCACAGGGCGACCCGCGAATCGGGGCGTGGTTCCGCCGCTCGCTGACGGTGGAATACCTGCTGATCGCGGCCGTCTTCAGCGTGACGGCCGTGATGACGGGCTTCTATTCGCCGGACTGAGTGGCTGCGCCGGAATGCGTGGCCGGCCCCGCAGGCGGGTTCGCCGGCTCGATGCGCAGGATCGCGCCGTGCAGCTCATCGGTCGCGACGTACAGCAAACCGTCCGGTCCCTGCTTCACGTCGCGAATGCGCTGATGCAGGTCGACGAGCAGCGATTCGCGCCGCAGCTCTTCCATCTTCTCGTTGAACAGGATGCGATCCAGCCGGCCCGTGCCCGGGACCTCGCCGGTGCGCAGCCCGCCGACGAAGAGATCGCCCTTCCATTTGGGCAATCGGTCGCCCGTATAGAAGGTCAGCCCTGCGACGGAGATCGACGGCATCCAGTACACGAGCGGCGGCTCGAAGCCCGCGTGCGTCGGCTCGTTCTTCTTCGACTGCCAGGGCCCGGGATACGTCCGGCCGAGGCTCACGAGCGGCCAGCCGTAGTTGCGACCCGGCTTCAGCAGGTTGATCTCGTCGCCGCCGTTCGGGCCCATCTCGCTCAGCCACACCTGGTGAGTCACCGGATGGACGGTCAGCCCCATCGAGCTGCGATGTCCCAGCGTGTAGATCTCCGGGCGATAGCCGGCCTTGCCGACGAACGGGTTGTCGGGCGGCACGCTGCCGTCATCGCGCAGACGCAGGACCTTGCCGGTGAGCGACATGGGGTCCTGCGCGGTATCCCCGCCGGTTGCGATCCACAGCATGTTGTCCGGTGTCATGGCCAGGCTCACGGTGCCGTGCAAGTTGTCGCCGACCAGGACATCGCGCAGCTCGGTGAGCTTCGTGCCATCGAGGCGCGCCCGCGCGACGCAGATCGTCGAGCTGCCGTCCTCGAGCGGCTTCGTATAGCCGAAGTAGATCCAGTGATTCTCGGCAAAGCGCGGATGGACCACGATGCTCATGTAGCCGTGCACCGCGCCGATCAGCCCCGACTTGCGCGCGTACTTCGAAGGCGGCCCGCCGGCGAGCGGCTGCGGATCGAGCACGCCGTTGCGCATGATCCTGATCTGCCCCGGCCGCGTCGTGATGAGCAGCTCGCCGCTCGGGAGGAACGCGAGCGCGTACGGATATTCGATGTCCCGCGCGAGGACGGTCACGCGGATGTCCTGCTGCTCGGCCGTGTGATAGGTGAACGGACCCGGGCCGAGCGGCTGATCCGCGAGCCCGGTCGGCGCGACCGGCACGCCCATCGAGAACGGCACTTTCTGCTGGGCGGACGCGAGCGCGGCGCCGCCCAGGCAGAGGAGCGCGACGACGGTGCTGAGACCACGGCGGGCGAATGTCATGCGGACCTCGTGCGTTCGAAGTCTTCGTATACGTGGCGCCAATCTAAGCGGCCTGCGGCCGCCACGCGTGACCGATCGCTGGGACTGCCCACCCCGCAGACGGTCCCGCTACTTGCGCGCGCCGAGCCGCGCGAGCATCAGCGAAAGGTCCTCGGGGCTGATGTAGAAGTGCTCGCACACGCGGCCCCAGAGCATGGCCGTGGGCACGTTCCGGTCCCCACGCTCCTTCTGCGTCTGGTGGAGCACGTGCAGGACGATGCGCTCTTCGCGCGTCAATCCGTCACGGACATCCGGGATCTTGTCGTAGGGCATCGAGGCGCGGGTCTAGTGGCAGGCGAGCGCATTCTCGACCGCGCCCGCTTCCTCGCGCAACTGCGCCGCCATGGCAGGATCGAGCTTCTTCCCGTGGTGCTTGTTCAGCTCCTTGAGGACGCCTGCGAGCGCCGAGCACGTCTTGCGCTGGTCGCCCGCCGTGTACGAAGTCAGAACATGCTCCAGCTTTTTGAGTAGGCCCTTGCCGGGGCCGACGCCGGTCACCTGCGCGATCAGCGTCTGCAACAGTGCGGCTACGGGCGTCGCGATGAAAGCACGATCTTTGACGGGCATCTGCGCGTCGTTGGGGTCGTTCAGCGCGTAGCGCCCGATGACGATTCCCAGCGGATTGATGCCGAAGGCCGCACTCTCGCCGACCTCGCCCGCATCGTGCAGCGCCTCGACGAGTTGCCCGAGATCTACGGCGGCTCCATCGGCGACGACGAAGGCATGCAGCGCGCCGCTTGCGGTCAGCGATTGGCCCGCCACCTGGTCGGCATCGTTCAGCGCATAGCCGATGCTCATCGTGCCGCCGAGCGTGCCAAGGTCGCTCATCGCGCCGGCCGCGTACAGGAACGCGTGACGCTCGCCGTCCGCCCGCGCCGCGATACCTGTCGCTTTTCCGGTACCGCTGATCGCGAGAGCCACCGAGTAGTCGCCGCCGAGAGTCCCGATGTCCACCGCGCGCCCATCGGCATACACGAACGCGTGCGTCACCCCGTTTGCATCGAACCCGCCTGCGACCTGGCCGAGATCGTTGATCGCGCTCGTTCCCGACACGAACGATGAGGTGCCGGGCATCAAATCGATCACCGATCCGCTGCTGTACAGGAACGCATGAGTGCCGACGCTATCTTGGTACATGCCGGCAACCGCGCCGCCCGCGTTGATGGCCTCCGATGTGCTGCTCGTGCCGATGGCGCCGAGATCATTCGGCGCCGCGCCCGGCATGAAGATCACGGCATGGGTCTGGCCGTCCGCGCCGGTCACTTCGCCCGCGACCTGGCCCGCCGAGTTGAGCGCCTTGCCGGCGCTGCTCGTTCCGGCAGTGCCCAGATCCATCATGAGTCCGGACTCGTAGAGAAACGCGTGCGCTTCTCCCGCGGCGGTGAGCGCGAAGCCTGTCATCGCGCCGGCATCGTTGATCGCGGCACCGAGACTGCCGCTGCCGCTGAGGGCGCCGAGATCGCGAAGCTGACCGCTCGTGTAGACAAATGCGTGGATCTGCCGGTCGGCGGTCTCGGAATACCCGGTGACCTCGCCCGCCTCGTTCACGCTCGTGGCGGTGGTGAAACGGCCACCCAACGTGCCGAGATCCTGCACGGCGAAGCGCGGAAGATCCGCCATCGCAGTCGATGCGACGAGCAATCCCGCCGCACACAGCGCAAGCCGTCGCATCGCAAGCCTCCCGAAACGCCCGCACCGACGGACAGCAGCTTTTGTACCCGCGGGATTTCCGCCTCAACTGCTCTGCGGTGTGCCGACACGCGCGTCAGCCGCCGCCGATCGAGCACTGACTGCAGTGAGCTCGAAGAGCGCGGTGCGCAGCTCCTGCAGTCGCGGCGGCTTGTTGAGGACGCGATTCACGTGAGGCGGCAGGTCGTTTTCGGCGAGCAGGCGTTGTCCCCATCCCGTCAGCAGGATGACGGGCGTGGCGGAGGATGCAGCTTTCACGGCGGCCGCCACGCGGCGGCCGTCGACGTACGGCATACCGAGATCCGTGATGACGAGGTCGAAGCGCCGGCCCTCGCGTATGGCGGTGTTGAACGTGTCGATCCCTTCCTGACCGCCGTTCGCCTGCCGCACCTCGTGTCCATCGGCGGTCAGGATGTCTTCGAGGGACTTGATGAGCAGCGGATCGTCGTCGACGAGCAGGATGTGCAGCGGCGGCGGCGAGCGCTGCGCCGGTACGTGCACGATGGGCGCGCTGTCTTCTTTCGCTGCATCGAAGATGAGCCGGAAGGTGCTGCCGCGCCCGGCTTCGCTGTCGATTTCGAGCTCCGCGCTGTGCCGCTGGACCATGCCGTAGACCATCGCGAGGCCGAGGCCGCTGCCGCGCTCGCCTTTGGTGGTGAAGAACGGCTCGAGGCAGCGGGCGCGCGTGGCCTCGTCCATGCCGATGCCCGTATCGGCCACCTCGAGATGAACCCGCCGCGGGCTGCCGTTCTCGAGCGGATCGACCACGCGCGTGCGGATCGTGAGCGTGCCGCCCTCGGGCATGGCATCGACGGCGTTGAAAATGAGATTCGTCAGCGCATCGCGGATCTCGCCTTCCGCCGCCATCACGTCCGCAGGGCGCGCGGCAAGCTCGGTGCGCAGATCGATCATCACGCCGCGCTGTTGCGGCAAATCGCTCCAGCGCGCGCGGGTGAGCTCGACCGCCTGCTCGACCGTTCGATTGAGATCGGTGCGCGCAAGAGTCACTTGCGGCTCGCGCTGCCGGTAGAACTCGCGCATGCGTGCGACGGTGCCCGCCACGTCTTCTATCGCGCGCTGGATGGTGGTCAGATAGCTGCGCGTGCGCGCACTGAGATTCGGCTCGCGTTCGAGCAGCGACTCCGTGTACAGCGCGACCGGCGAGATCGCATTGTTGATATCGTGCGCGATGCCGCTCGCGATCTGCCCGAGCGCGCGCAGGCGCTCCTGCTGCATGACCGTCTGTTGCGACTGATGCAGATCGTCGTACGCCTGCTGGAGCGCCGTATAGAGCTGGGCCTGCTGGGCGGCGAGCGCGACGTGCTCGCTCAATTGCATGAGGAACTCGCACTCGGCGCTGGTGAACGCATGCGGCGCACGCCGCGCCACGAGCAGCGCGCCGAACAACGTGCCTTCCGCTGAAAGCGGCGCGATCACGATGGATCGCAGCCCGCCGCTCGCGAAGCGCTCGAACAGCGGGCGTGGCACGGTGGCCGCGTCCTGCTCGTACACGAGATTCCCATCGATGCAGCGCGCGAGATCGTTGCTGCCGACCGCGATCGGTGTGCCCGCTGCGAAGCCGAGCTTCGCGCTGCGCTCGCCGCTGCTGGCGCCCACCGCGTCGACGACCAGCGCGTCCCGCTCCGCGTCGTGGCGGGCGACGCACGCGAGCTCGATCGCGAGATTCACTTCGAGGTTCCGCAGGACGACCCGGAAGATGCTCGCCAGGTCCTGCCGATCGCTGATGGCGCGCGTGATGTGCTGGAGCAGGCTCAGATGGCCGAGCTGCGCGCGCAGACGCGCTTCGGAGCGTTGAATCTCCGTGAGCATGTGATTGAACGCGTCGGTGAGCTGGTCGAGCTCGTACGTTTTCGTATGCGGCACCTGCACCGCGTAGTCCTGCCGGGTGGACACCGCGGCCGCCGCGCGCGCCAGATCGCCGATCGGTCGTGAGATGCGCTGCTCGAAGCGCCGCGAGAGCACGTACGCCAAGAGCGTCGCCGCGCCGACGATCAGCGCCATGATTCCAAGATAGAAGCGCTTGCGTGCGTCGATCGCGCGCAGATCGGAGCGCACGAGCAGCGTGCCGACGCGATACGTGTTCTCCTGCACCGGCTGCGTCACGGTGAGGTAGTCGCCTTCGTATCGGTGGCTCGCGTCCGTTTCGCGCAGCTGCTGCGGCAGGTCGCGCGGCGCGGCGCCATTGGGATAGGCGGCGAAAAGCGTGCCGTTCTGGTCGTATAGCGCTGCGGTGATGATGTGCGGGTCCGCGGCGAACGCTTGCAGAACTTCTTCGGCGTCCTCCTTGTTCGAGAAGGCGAGCGCCGCCGTGCTGTTGGTGGCAATGGCCTTGCTCAAGATATCGAGCTGCTCGCGCAGGCTCTGGCGAAACGTGAAGCTTTCGTAGGCGAAGAGCGACGCAGCGGTGAGCAGCAGCACCGCGCCGCTCGTCAGCAGCCCGAGCCGCACGAGCTGCTGCCGAATCGGAACGCTGCGCGAGCCCATGCTCAGCCCCGCCCCGTCGAATCGACGACCTCGGAAGGCCGCAACAGCTTCGAGCTGATGGTGAGGCCCGCCGAACGCGCGGAATCCACGTTGATGCGCAGTCGAATCCGCTGATTCTCCGTGAAGAAGCGGATGATGACGTCCGGCGAGGTGCCGGCATCGAAATCGGTCACCGTCAGCGTGCCCTGGTGCTCGAGCTCGCGCACCACCTCGGCCGCCTCGCTGCTCGCCGACCGGTCGATGAACAGAATCTGACAGGGCTTCAGATCGGCCCGCGTCCGATAGCGCTCCACGACGAGCGGCCGCCCGTCGACCTGCTCGCCGCGGACCGCATCGTCGAGCGCGCGGCCGAAGGGATCGTGGCCGAGCACGCCGATCACGAAGGGCGCCTGCGGATCGGGGAACGACTCGCGCGGCCAGCTCACGAATTGCGTGAAGTTGAACAGGAAGACGGCTTTGACTTGATACTCGGCGGGCGGCGCGGCGCCGGCGGCGACGCTCAGCACACTCAACACGAGGATGCCGCCGAGGAGGCGCCGCCACGCGCTCACGCAGGTACGTCCCCTGCGGCTCGGTTGCGAGGCGGTAGGCTCATCCTGTCCATGAGTGGTGAAAATAGCGCGAACCGTGGGCAAAGGTGGAGACCGGCTCGACTGATTTTCGCAGTCAGGGCACTATGTCGTCCCGCGAGTATGGAAAAAAGAACGCCAGGTGGCAGCGCTCGGGCCTCGCGCACGCGATTTCACACGCGATGGCCCGCGCGATTCCCAGGGAGTCCGCGCTTCAGAGGGGGACTGCTCCTCGCGCTCGCGTCGCTTCCCGCTCTGGCCCATGAAACGCAGTACAGCTCGACGGAGTCGCTGAAGCGGCTCTCGCTCGAGGAGCTGTTCGACGTCGAGGTCAGCTCCGTTTCGAAGACGCCGGAGCCGATCGGCGAGGCCGCCGCCGCCGTCACCGTCGTGTCGAGCGCGGACATCGCGCGCTCGGGCGCAACGAGCGTCCCGGAAGCGTTGCGGTTCGTGCCGGGGCTGCACGTCGCGCAGACCGAGGCCAGCCAGTGGGCCGTCAGCGCGCGCGGCTTCAGCAGCGTGAATTCCGAGAAGCTGCTGGTGTTGAGCGATACGCGCAGCGTCTACACGCCGCTCTTCTCGGGCGTGTTCTGGGACGTGCAGGACTACCTGCTCGCGGATATCGACCGCATAGAGGTCATTCGCGGCCCGGGCGCAGCGCTCTGGGGCTCGAATGCGGTGAACGGCGTCGTCAACATCACGACGAAGAGCGCGCGCGACACACAGGGCCTGTATCTCGCGGGCAATCTCGGCACCCGCGATTTCACGAGCGCCGCCGCGCGCTACGGCGCGCAGACGGACGGCGGGGTCGCGTACCGCGTATTCGGCAAATACGTCGAGCGCGGCGCCAGCTTCCATGTCGATCCGGCGACCTCGGACGACTTTCGCCTCGGCCACGTGGGCTTTCGAACGGACTGGGACGCCACGAGCGCGGACGGCTTCACCGTTCAAGGCGACCTCTATCACGGCGACGTGGGCCAGCTCACGCCGTCTCTCACCGTGAACGGCAGGCCCGGGCCGACGGGAGATCTCGAGGCGACCGTCTCCGGCGGCAACGTGCTCGGCCGCTGGCGACGCGCTCTGAGCTCGAGCTCGGAATTCCAAGTGCGGGCCTACTACGATCACACGCGGCGCGACGACCCCACCTACCTCGACGAGCTCGACACGTTCGACCTCGACTTGCAGCATCGCTTCGCGCTCGGATCACGCCAGGACGTCCTCTGGGGACTGAGCTACCGCTACATGGCGGATCGTTTCGACGGCAAGGGCACCTTCGTGGGCGCATTGCAGCCGGGCGACTCGCACGATGTGCTGATCAGCGGGTTCGTGCAGGACCAGATCGCGCTCGGCGATGCTTTGCGCCTCACGCTCGGCACCAAGCTCGAACACAACGATTTCAGCGGCTTCGAAGCGCAGCCGAGCGTGCGCGCGGCGTGGGAAGTGACGCGCGGCCAGACGTTGTGGGGGGCGGTTTCGCGCGCGGTGCGCGTGCCGACGCGCATCGAGCGCGACGTGGCCATCGACGCCAGCGATCCGGCCGGCAATCCGGTGTTCCGCCTGTTGGGTAATCGCGATTTCGATTCCGAAGTGCTGCTCGCGTACGAGGCGGGCTACCGCTGGCAGGTGTCGGGGAATCTCTCGCTGGATCTCGCGGCGTTTCACAATGAATATGACCGGCTCGCCTCGATCGAGCTCGGCACGCCGTTCGTCGACGCGGGCAGCGGCAAGACCATCCTGCCCATCGTCAACGAGAATCTCACGGACGGGCATGCGAACGGCGTCGAGATGCAGGCGGCCTACTCCCCGGTGCAGCGCTGGCAGCTCGTCGGCACGTACTCGTATCTATCGCTGCACTTGGAACCCCGCGGCCTCGACCTCAATCGCGGGAAGTTGTACGAACGCGCGACGCCGCGCCACGAGATCGGGCTGCGTTCGCTGCTCGACGTGAGCGATGCGGTGCAGATCGACGCCCAACTCCGGCATCTCAGTGCGACGACGGCAAGCACCGGCAGCACGCCGGCGTACACCGAGCTCGACCTGCGCCTTGCGTGGCACGCGCTGGAGCAAGTGGAGCTGTCGCTCGTCGGGCAGAACCTCCTACACGATCATCATGCCGAGCTGCCCTCCCCTCCCTACGGCTCGATCGAGCGCAGCGTGTACGGCCGCGTCGAGCTGCGCTACTAGTGCCGGCCGCGCGCGCCGCGCGTCAACTGCACCGAGGAACAATTGATGCGGGTCCATGCGGGGCGGAGCCTTGCCCGCGCATGCTCTCCACGCGACCGAAAGGAGACTCCAATGGCCACGATGAGCGACCTGGCTGGAACCGAAACGGCGCTGCTCGGCGCGCGCACCCTGGAAAGACGCTGGGGCTGGCTGCTTCTTCTCGGCATCGTGCAGATCATCGGCGGCGTGATCGCACTGATCATCCCGACGGCCGCGTCGCTGGCCGCCGCCCTCGTCGCCGGCGCGGTGCTGCTCGCGGCCGGCGTATTTCATCTGGTGCATGCCTTCAGCATCAGGCCGTGGCGCGGCGCCGTGCTCCCGATAGTCGAAGGCTTGCTGTTCGTCGTGGCGGGAGGGCTGCTCCTCGCATTCCCGCTGTCAGGCGCGCTCACGCTCACGATCATCGTCGCAGTGCTGCTCATCGCGGATGGCGTGCTGCGGCTCCTCTTCGCCAACAGCTTGCGGCCGCTCGCCGGCAGCGGCTGGCTGATGGCCGCGGGTATCGCGAGCGTGATCGTCGGCATTCTGATGCTGGTCGGCTGGCCACTCACGGGACTTTGGGCGCTCGGCATCCTGCTCGGCATCAACCTGCTGTTCACCGGCACGACGAACACCGCTTTGGCCATTGCGTTCCGCGGACGACGGCGGCGCGAAGGCGAGGCGGGAGCATTCGAGCAAGCGCGGCGTCACGCCTGAGAGGAATTGCAATGAGCATTCGCAGATTGGAGCGCAGCGAGTGGCAGGACTTCTGCAATCGCGCCTCGCATGACCTCCTCGGCAAGGCGGTCGCGATCGAGGTCTCCTCGCTCGAGCTCGGCGCGCAGCCCGAGACGCAGCGGCTGCCGCTGCTCGGGATGTCCTACGATCCGCAGGACGACGTCTTCGAGCTGATCGTGGGCGATGTGGACCATCTGATCCGCGGACCGCGCGAGGTCTACGTCGACGAGACGCCGCTCGTCGACAGCGTCACGCTGCAGTTCGTCGATGCGGACGGCGTGAAGCAGATCGTGACGTTTCGCGATCCGCTCATGCTGCCCGCGCCGAGCATGGCGAGCTAGCTGGACGCGAGCAGCTCCTCGCCCCCTTCGGCCGCGAGCTCGAGCGCGCGCCGATCGCAGATGCTGAGCCGGCGGGTGCTGCGAAACGCGATGACGTGCCGCGTGCGCAGCGCCGTGAACGCGCGACTCACCGTCTCGACGGCAATCGACAGATAGTCCGCGATGTCATAGCGCGACATCGGCAGGCTGATGGGGGCGCCCGTCGGTTCTCGGCATCGGGCGGCCCACTCGAGCAGGAATGCGCTCACGCGCGCCACCGCGCTCGTCCGTCCGAGAATCAGCGTGCGCACTTGCAGACGCGAGATCGAGCGGAACGCCTTCTCGCGGATCCAGCTGCTCACCTGCGAGTCGGACTCGGCCAGCTCTTCGACGGCGCGCCTGGGATAGCGCGCGACCGTCGTTCCTGCACTGATCACTTCGCTCGAGAAGCAATTGACGTCGTACACGCCGAAGCCGAACACATCGCCCGGTAGGAGAAAGTCGACGATCTGGCGCCGGCCGTCGCTCATCAGGGAGCACGTCCGCACGGCGCCGGTGACCACTTCGTACCAGTACTCTGCCTGCTCGTCTCCCTCGTAAATCGTGTCGTCGACGTCGCCTCGGACCAGGGTCATCAGTCGTTCCAGAGCGGACGATTCTCCTGCCCGCTCGGTAGCGAACGTGCGGGTACCGCACGCAGCCCAATCCAATTCCATATGCGCCCTCGCTTCCACACCGCTGGACGCTTGCAAAATAGGGCGCCGCCCGACCCGGTAGCTATTATCTTTTGGTTTATAACCTATGTTTTGCGGCGCCTCGCTACGATCGGACGCAGCAGTTGCAGCAGCGCCTCGGCGGTGAACGGCTTGTAGAGTACGCCCGACATGCCTGCCGCCCTCGCCTCGGCCTGCAGGTCGCCGTCCCGATCGCGACGGCCCGTGAGCAAAACGCCCGGCGGCGCGGCGCCGCGGGCCCGGAGTCTGCCGTAGAACTGCAGTCCGCTCATGCCGGGCAGGTGCATGTCCACGAGGATGCAGCCGGCAGAGCGCGCTCGCGCGGAGCGTAAAAACGCCTCGGCGCTGCCGTATCCGGAGCTGGAGAACCCGGCCGCTTCGAGCAGGGCCTGTAATGCTTCGCGCATCCCTGCGTCGTCTTCCACGACCGCGACCCACAACTGTCGCTTGGTCTTCGCCATCTGGACCGGAGCATGGCCGCGGTCGAGGCCATGGCTCTTTGACGGACCGCACGGATCAGAGCAGCCGCTGCATCATCACGACGAGCTCCGCGAAGCTCGTCGCACCCATTTTCCTCATAATGTGACGGCGATGCGCCTTGATGGTGTTCTCGCTGATGCCGAGCTCGGCAGCGATCTGCTTGTTCAGCTTGCCGCGCGCGATGCGCGCCATCACCTGCGTCTCGCGCGCCGTGAGCCGGCGGCCTCGTTCGCGCAGGCGCGCGAGCTCGGCGCCCTGCTCGCGAGCTTGTCGATCTCGTTCCAGCGCCTCACGGATCGCCGCGAGCAGCTGGTCGCCGTGGAAAGGTTTTGGCAGGAATTCGCAGGCACCCGCTTTCATGGCACGCACCGCCATGGGGATATCGCCGTGCGCCGTGATGAAAATCACCGGGACCTCGCGTCCGGACGCGACAAGGTCACGCTGCAGCTCGAAGCCGCCGACGTCGGGCATGCGCACGTCGAGCACGAGACACGAGGGTGCGTTGCGGGGAGGCTGGCGCAGAAACTCCCGCGCCGACGCGAAGCACTCGACCTGCAATCCGCTCGCCGCGATCAGCCCGGCAAGGGCTTCGCGCATGGAAGCATCGTCATCGACGACGAAGACGACGGGGTCGATCTGACTCAAGCTTGCGAAAATTCAGTGGCTTTCGGGGCGCCACGCAGTTGCTGATGCAAACGCGATCAGCGTACGCGGAGCACCAAAACATTGTCCAGAGGACCGGGATGCGGGACCGAACGCGTCGCAATACCCGTCTCGGTCACGGACTGCACCGCCCGCGCGCATCGCACGCGCAACTGCGCCGCGCTAGAATCCAGCGCCCGCTCACGTCGCCACGGATGGCACGATGTATGGACGGTTCCAAGCGCCGCTGTCGCGGACCTGCTCTGCTGCTTCCACTCGCTCTGTGCTGCAGCCCTTTGCATGCGGCCGCCGATCTCTCCGGCAGCTGGGTGCAGAAGATGCACGAGGACCGCGACGAGCGCGCATATGGGCCGGAGATCGGCGACTACCTCGGGTTGCCCATCAACGCCGCGGCGCGCATGCGTGCGGAGACGTGGGACGCCGCGAAATGGTCCGTGCCGGAACATCAATGTGAGCCGCATCCGGCGGACTATGCGCCTCATGGTCCCGCCGCCCTCCGCATCTGGAGCGACGTCGACCCGATCACGCAGCAAGTGGTCGCGTGGCACATCGTCTACCAGTGGATGAACTCGCATCGGGTGATCTGGATGGACGGCCGGCCGCATCCCTCCGAGCACGCGCCGCATACGTGGATGGGGTTCTCGACGGGCGAGTGGCAGGGCGACACGCTCGTCGTGCACACGACTCACCTGAAGGAAGGCTGGATTCGACGCAACGGCGTGCCGCGCAGCGACCGCGGAACGCTCACCGAATACTGGATCCGGCTCGGCGGCTACCTCACGGTGCTGAGCGCCGTCGAAGATCCCGTGTACCTCACGGCGCCGCTCGTGCGGAGCTGGAACTGGGTGATGGACCCCGGCTTTCAGATCGCGCCGTACACGTGCACGTCTCGCGTCGAAACGGAGCTGCCGCGCGGATTCGTCGCGCACCATCTTCCCGGGACGAACGCGCTGC
Source organism: Steroidobacteraceae bacterium (assembly GCA_035760965.1). Taxonomy (GTDB): domain Bacteria; phylum Pseudomonadota; class Gammaproteobacteria; order Steroidobacterales; family Steroidobacteraceae; genus JADGHX01. The sequence goes on from DASTRY010000047.1 coordinate 15,902, forward strand.
TGCAGGAATTCCCGAAGAAAGTGGGACTGCCCGCGCGCGTCACCGATGGCGGCGCCGACACGATGTATCCGGAGTTCCGGGACGGCGAGAGATTGAAGACGCCGCAACCGCCGGCGCAGGCCGAGAGTCGCGCGCACGGCGCGGTCGCCAGCGTCCCCGCGAAAGTGGAGCTGCTGCCCGTGCAAGGCAGTGTCTTCCTGCTCACCGCAGGCGGCAGCAACACCATCGTGCAAGCCGGCGCCGAGGGCACGCTCGTCGTCGATACACAAGCCGCTGCAGCGAGCGGCGCCCTGACCGAGGCGCTCGCGAAGCTGACGGACAAACCGGTGCGCTACATCCTCAACACCAGCGCGGACGCCGATCATGTCGGCGGCAACGAAGCGCTGACCCAGGCCGGCAAGTCGTTCAACACCTTCTCGGGGCTTGCGGCGTACAGCAAAGCCCCGACCGAAGCGCCGATCTACGCGCACGAGAACGTGCTGAAGCGCATGAGCGACCCCGCCGCGGGCGGGTCCGACACGCTGTCGGGTTCTTGGCCCACCGAGACCTACTTCAGCGCGTCGATGGAGCTGTACTTCAACGGCGAGCCGGTGCAGCTCCTGTACATGCCGGCCGCGCACAGCGACGGCGACAGCATCGTGTATTTTCAGAAGTCGGATGTCATCGCCACCGGCGATATCTTCAACATGGAGAGCTATCCCGTCATCGATATCGCGCGTGGCGGCAGCATCGACGGCCTGATCGAGGCGCTCGATCGCGTGATCGACCTCGCCATCCCGGAACGGAACGAGGAAGGCGGCACGCTGATCGTTCCCGGACACGGTCGCATCGGCGACGAGTACGACGTCGTGATCTACCGCGACATGGTCACCGTCATTCGCGATCGCGTGCAGGCGCTCATCGCGAAGGGCATGACGCTCGAACAGGTGCAAGCGGCGCACGTCACGATGGACTACGACGGCCGGTACGGCACGGAGCAAGGCACATGGACGACAAGGAAGTTCGTCGAAGCGGTGTATCGCAGTCTCACGGCGACGCGCGCGGCCGGCGCGAAATCCGCCGCAAGCTGAGCGCGCGGGTCCTCGTGGCAGCGCTCTGCGTCGGCCTCGCGGCGCCGGCCGGGTCGTCTGCGCATCACTCGTTCGCCGCGACGTATTTCACCGATCGCACGATCACGCTGAAAGGCGAGGTCGTGCAATTCATGTATCGCAATCCGCATACGCTGCTGCAGATCATCGTGCCGGACGAGAACGGGCAGCCGGTGCGCTGGGCCGTGGAATGGGCCGCGACTCTCGCGCTCACCGAGAGCGGCGTGACCAAGGACGCGATCAAGCCCGGCGATCAGGTCGTGGTGGAGGGGTATCCGCCGCGCAATCCGCTCGATCACCGCATTCGCTTGAAGACGATCGAGCGCCCGAAGGACGGCTGGAAGTGGGGCGGCGACTTCTCGTGAGCACGGATGCCATGAGCTCACGTCGCGCGCCTATTCGAGCGGCCGCGGCGCTGCTGACTGCCGTGTTCGCAGCGCTCTGGAGCCACGCCGCCGAGCAGCCGAAGAAGACGGCTCACTCGGGCGCAAGCGCGCCGCAGAAGCCGCCGACTCCGCAATCGTGGGCGCAGATCGATCTCACGGGCTACTGGGTCTCCGTCGTCACCGAAGACTGGCGCTATCGAATGATCACCGCGCCGCAGGGTGACGTCGGCAGCATTCCCGCCACTGCCGAAGCGCGGAAGCTCGCGAAGGAATGGGATCCGGCCAAAGACGTGCAGACGGGCCAGCAGTGCAAGGCATTCGGCGCGGCGGGCATCATGCGCCGCCCCGGCCGTCTGCACATCGCGTGGGCCGACGAGAACACGCTGCGCGTCGACTTCGACAGCGGCACGCAAACGCGCCTCCTCCACTTCACCGGCTACCCGTATCCGATGGGCTTCACGGGTGGCGAGACACCCGTACAACTGCGGCGCTTCGAAGCGCCGCCGGATACCGCCGCGAGTCTGCAGGGCTTCTCGGCTGCCGCCTGGAAGAAGTACTTCGATGGGCGTGGATTCGCCGGCATGGGCACCGGCGGCGGCCTCGGCCTGCCGCAACCCGGTCAAGGCGGCGCGCTCATGGTCATCACGACTCGCCTGCTGCCCGGATATCTGCAAAGCAACGGCGTTCCCTACAGCGAACAGACCGTGCTGACCGAGTATTTCAATCGCGTGAAGCTCCCGCACGACGAGGACTGGCTCATCGTCACGTCGATCGTGGAAGACCCGAAGTATCTCTACGAGCCGTACATCACCAGCACGCATTTCAAGCGGGAGCCGGACGCTTCGCGGTGGCATCCCACACCGTGCGTCACGCCCCCACCGCTCGTGCAGCCGCCGCCCTCGAAAGACGAACAGAAGCCATAGCGTTTCGCGCGAGAGAACCGCGGCATAACGGAAGCCGCGCACTCCGTCCGTCTTAACCCGAATGAAGACACTGACGCCCTGGGTCGCAGCGGCCCTCCTCCTCACGGCCGGCACGTCGGCGCTGGCGGCCAGCACCGGCAACGCGCTGAAGACACCGAAGCCGCGCGCGGAATGGCGTGCCGGCTACGAATACACCGTGCTCATCCCGTCGGAGCCGCCGGAGAATCTACCGCCCGGCACGGTCGAAGTACGCGAGCTGTTCCTCTATACCTCGGGCTGGTCCAAGGCGATCCAGCCTTATCTCCAGAAGTGGCTCGCATCGAAGGGCGACACCGTGCGCTACGTGCGCGAGCCCGCCATTGCGTTTCCGCATGCGCGCGAGCAAGCCCGCATGTACTACACGCTCGAGGCGCTCGAGCGCGAGGACCTGCACCTCAAGCTCTTCGACTTCGTGCGCGAGGAGCATCGGTACGACGTCTTTCACACGATCCGCCATCCCGCCAAAGAAGCGATCTTCGACATGAACATCGTGTTCGCGAAGCGCAATGGCATCGACTCGAAGGCGTTTCAGGAAATGTACGTCTCGCGTGACATCGACAATCAGGTGATCGAAGCCGAGATCGATGCCACGGGTTACGCGCTGAACGGCACCTCCACGATCGTCGTGAACAACCACTACAGCACGAGCCTGCAGCGCTTCATGGGTGCCGATCCGGCGTGCGCCGATCGGGGCCCGGAGCCCGCCGACTACGAGCGGTTCTTCGCGCTGATCGATCAGCTCGTCTCGACCGCGCTCACCGAGAAGCCGGTTACGCCGAGCGCCGCGCCGACAGCGCCGAAGGGATCATAGCCTGCGCTATTGATGATGGCCGCGCGCCCGCGCCCGGGCGGCGCGGTGTCAGAGATGGAGTTGTTGGGTAAAACGCCGTTCGATCGCCGCGGTGAGGTCAGCGCACCGCGTTCTTGCGCGGCCGCGGATGCGTCATGCCCCACTCGCGCTTCCATCCCATGATGGTCGGATGCGACGGCCCGTACTCCCGCGACAACTGCGCCACCGACTTCTTACCGACTTCCAGCTCCGCCTTGATTTGCGCCTTCAGCGACTCCGGGAAGCGCACGCGCTTGCCGTTGCCGTTGAGATAGCCGGCCCCCACGCCGTCACCCTCGCCCCCATTCAATTCAAGCACCTGGAGCTTGGTCCGCAGCGTCGACGAAGCGTGCGGCATCAGCGCGAGAATCAGATTGTCGATCGAGCCGAGCCCGACCTGCGCGGGCAATGCCGCGAGCCGTTTCTCCTGGAGCGCCTGGATTTGCCGCGTCAAGGCGTTGCGCTGTCGTTCGATCCTCGAAAGCTGCGCCTTCATTGCATCGATCTTCATACATCGCCCCCCCGACGACATCCCTGTCGTCCCTGTTATTCTCCTTCGATGATAGGACCGCCTCCGGCGGGTGGGTATCCGCGAGGGCTGCGCGGGCAGGCGTGCACGACGCCGATCATTAACAATCGCGGCGAATGATCGCGGCGCGTGCTCAGGCGAGCGCTTTCACCTTCGCGGTCGTCTGTTGCTGTGCCTCCCAGAGCCGCGCATAGCGGCCGTTCTGGTGCAGCAAGCCGAAATGCGTGCCGCGCTCGACAATGACGCCGCCCTCCAGCACGACGATCTCGTCGGCATGCACGACGGTCGAGAGGCGATGCGCGATGACGAGCGTCGTGCTGTCGCGAGAGAGCTCCCGCAGGTTGTGCATGATGTCGCCCTCGGTGCGGCTGTCGAGAGATGAGGTCGCCTCGTCGAAGACGTAGATGCGCGGCTGTTTGATCGCGGCGCGCGCAATGGAGACGCGCTGCTTCTCGCCCCCCGAAAGCTTGACGCCGCGCTCGCCGACCTTCGTTTCGTACTTGTCCGGCAGGCTCATGACGAAGTCGTGCAGATGCGCGAGGCGCGCGGCCCGCTCGACCTCTTCCTGCGTGCTGTTCACTTTGCCGAACCCGATGTTGTAGAGGATGCTGTCGTTGAACAACACCGTGTCCTGCGGAACGACCGCGATCGCCTGCCGCAGACGCGGCAACGGGAGATCCGAGAGCGGCACGCCGTCGAGCAGAATCTGGCCGCTGTCCGGCTCGACGAGCCGCACCAGCAGACGCACGAGCGTCGACTTGCCTGCACCGCTCGCGCCGACGACCCCGAGCGTCTTGCCGGCGGGAATCTCGAAGCTCACGTCCTTGAGGATCGGCCGCTCCGCGCGATACGCGAGACTCACGTTGCGAAACTCGAGCCGCCCCGGGCCGCTCGGCAGCGCCTGCACTTTCGCCGTCGTCGGCTCCGGCGTCTCGCGAAAGATCTCGAGCAGCTTCTCGAGGAAGGCGAAGCCCTGCGAGAGCTGCTGCATGGCGTAGCCGATCATCTCGAGCGGCTGCACCAGGCGGAACATGTACGTGTGAATCAGCACGAACGTGCCGATCGTCATGGCGCCCGCCTGCACTTGGCTCGCGGCATAGAAGACGGCGACCGCAAGGAATGCGGCGAAGATCGTCGCGATCAGGAGGCCGATCAGCGCGCGCAGCCGATAGAAGCGCATCCATTCGGACTCGGTGTGAAAGAGCGAGCGGTCGAAGCGCTCGCGCACCGTCGCTTCGGCCGTGAAGTACTTGACCGCTTCGTAGTTGAGGATGCTGTCGGTGAGGACGCCCCACGCATCCGCCTGCGACGTGGACGCCGCGCGCGCCGAGCCCATGATGCGCACCGCGCCCCACGTGAACGCGATTCCATAGCAGACCATCGCCACGCAGAAGAGCGCGAGATAGACCGACTGCTTCAGGCTCACCAGCACGACTGCCACCGTGCCGATCTCCAGAAGGACCGGCAGCAGCGTCATGACCAGCGTCTGGAAGATCATTTGGTAACCCTGCAGTCCGTTCTGCAGGGTGCCCGTCATGACGCCGGTCTGCCGATTCATGTGATAGCGCAGCGGCAGCTGCATCACGTGATCGAATAGCCGGTCGCACAGACTGCGGAACATGCGGCGATCCGCCTGAGCGTGCACATACGACCGCACTTCCGTGAGCGCTCGCGCGAGCCAGTGGCTCACGACGTACAGCACGAGCAGCAGCGGTAGCGATGCGCGGGGCCCCTCGCTCCGCGTCGTGAGCGCATCGAGAACGAGCTTGAGAGCCACCGGGCCGAGCGCCGTCACGATCGAGCTCGCCGCGACGATGAGCAGCGCCAGTGCGAGGCGCACTTTCACGAAGCGCGTCGCGCCGACCCAGATGAGCGCGGTGACCTCGCGCAGCGATCTCCATTTCTCCGCTCTGCTCGGGCTCATCCTGGGTCTCCCTGGTCTCAGAAGGGTCGTTGCGGTCCGTAGTCACGCGTTGCGGGCACGCCAGTCACGATCTCGTCGCCGACCCGCAGTCCGCTCAACACCTGCGTCGAGATGCGATCGCTCACGCCGAGCGTGACGGTGACCGGCTCCGGCACGCCGTTGCGGTTGCCGTCGCGCAGCTTGTACACGGTGGCCGTTGCAGTGTCCGTCTGCGCAGCCGCGGGCGCTTCGATCTCCGGAAGCGACACGCGCAGCGCGCTGTTCGGGATCAACAGCACGTCGCGATGGCGATCGATGATGATCGACACGTTTGCCGTGAGGCTCGGCCGCAGCAACAGATCGTCGTTGTTCACCTCGATGACGGCATCGAAGTTCGGAATCGAGCTCTGCTGCCCGCTCTGTTGCGCTTGTTGTTTCTCCGAAGGCGTGTAGGGGCTGCGCAGCTGCGTGAGCCGTCCCTCGAACGTGTGATCCGGAATCGCATCGACGGTGAAAGTCACGGGCTGCCCGACGGCGACTTGCCCGATGTCCACCTCGTTGATGGGCGCGATGACGCGCATCTTCCTCAGGTCCTGCGCGATCACGAACAACGTCGGCGCACTGAAGCTCGCGACCACCGTCTTGCCCACCTCGACCTGCTTGTAGATGACCACACCGTCGATGGGCGATGTGATCGTGCAGCGTTCGAGATCGACGCGCGCGTTCTCCAGCGCCGCCTGCCGTGTGAGCAGCGTGGCCTGGGACTGCTGGAGCAGCGCTTCCGAGTCGTCGTACTCCTGTTGTGTGACGAGGTCCTGCTGGCGCAGGCCGCGCAGGCGCTGCGCGCGCAGCTCGGTGAGTCGGTGATTGGCCTGCGCGGCTTCGAGATCGGCACGCGCCTGGCGCAGCTTCTGCTCGTACGTCGACGGATCGATGCGCGCGAGCACTTGCCCCTTCTTCACCGGCTGGTTGAAATCCACCGCCACTTCGGTGACGAGCCCCGAGATCTGGCTGCTCACTTCGACGGTCGACCACGGGCTCAGCTGACCGATCGTGCGCACCGATTGCACGAGATCGCCGCGCATGACGCGCGATACGGTATAGCGGGCGGCGGGGTCGGGATCCTTCTTCGCCGCGGAGAGCACGACGGCAATCAGCACCACGCCCAGCGCCACGAACGCGAATGTGCGCCAGCCCGGCGCAGCCCGACGCATAGAGTCCCCTTCCTTAGGTCAACGGCGGCGCCCGCTAGTCTATGCCACACCGTTCGCGTTGGGATGCCGCTCGACGTCGTTCATACCGTGCGCGCAGTGGCCGTCGCGCGGCATCTGGCGAACAATCCAACCTCGCTGCTGGGAATGGGCGCGCCGGCGCTTGCAGTCGCCGAGCGGTGTGCAGTAGCGTCCCATTAATGTCGGCACGCGCAGCCCATCAATAGCGCTCGAGCTGCAGGCACTTTTTGAGAGCGGACGCGCGGACAGCCTCCGCGCGCCTTTCCTCTCACGGGGCGCGGCCCCGGCGGCCGGTTTGCTCATGGCCTTGCCGCCGGGGCCGTCCTCGAGGAAATCACTGCGCCGCTCCGCGCAGCGTGATCCCGTAGCGCGCGATCGAGCTGCCCTCCAATCGATACAGCGTCGACAGCGACGTGCGCAGGTCGAGCTTCGCCTGCACCTCCGCGACGCGCGCCGCCTCGAGATCCTGCTGCGCTTCGAGCACGCGCCGGCTGGTCGAAAGGCCCGATCGATAGCGCATCCGCTCTGCTTCGTACTGCTCCTCTGCGTAGGTGGCAGCGAGCGCTGCGATCCGGATGCTCTCGCGACTCGTGTCGAGGTCGCGGATCGCCGCACGGATGGCGACCAGCGTGCTCTGCTCGAGCTGCTGCACGGCCAACTCGTCGCGCATCAGGGCGCGGTCCGCTTGCCGCAGGCGCGCCTTCTCGGCGATACGTCCGAGGGGATACGTCACGTTGAGTCCGGCCTGCCACGCGCTGCGTTCGGGAGCGAATGCGTTCGACCACGCGTGCTCGTTGCTGCGGTCGTCGCCGGTGATGCGGAGCGTTATCCCGAGATCGACTGAGGGCTTCAGATCGTCCTTCGCGCGCGCCAGATCGAGCCGCGACAGCTCCAGCGCGGAGCGCGCGCTGCGCAGCGCGGGCCGGTGATCGAGCGCTTCCGCATAAGATGCGGCGACCGTCGGCGCGGGATCGAGAGCGCTCTCCTCGACCACCGTCGGACCGAGGGGCGCGTCGAGCTCGAAACGGCCGATGAGCTCGTGCAGCCGATCCTCGTTCTCGCGCACGGCGTTCTCGGCTTGCAGCACGTTGAGTCGCGCGTTCGCGATCCCGACCTGCGCCTCCAGCAGGTCGAGCTTGGTGGCCATGCCGGCGTCGTGCCGCGCACGAGCTTCATCGAGCAGGCGCTCGGCGAGCTGCAGACTCGTTTTCAGGACCGACAATTGGTCGCGCGCGCCGGTGAGGCGGTAGTACGCCGCCTCGGTCCGTTGCACGACATCCAGCGCGCGCTCTTCATACGCCTGCTCCGCGATCTCCGCGCCGATCTCCGCGCGGCGCAGGGGGATGCTGTTGACGTCGCCGAACCCTCGCAACAAAGGCTGCGTGAGTCCGAGCGTCAGTCCGTTCGTATAGGTGAGGCTATTCGGGAGCGTCGTCAGCGTGTTGCCGCTGATCGTCGTCACGGGCTGATTGGATTCGTAACGATTGAGACTGCTCCCGATGCTGACCGTGGCACCGCTGCGCAGGCGCTGATCGACACCGACATGCGAGGCGAGGCCGCTGCTGCGCAGACCGGGCAGGAGATCCGAATCGCGTGCGATGCGATCGCGCGCCTTCGCGCCGTCGGCAGAGAAGACGGGGTGAAACACGCTCTCCGCGATGGGCACGTCCTCGCGCGCCATGGCGAGCCGGTGCTGCTCGAGCTCGAGGTCGAAGCCGCGCGACAGCGCTCTGCGGACGCACTCACCGAGTGTCAGTGCCCGCTCCGACGAGCTGAACGGCGCGACGGCGCTCGATTGCGGCGCGGGGACGCTGCCGAGATCCTGCGCCGGAGCGCACAGCGAAGGGAGCGCCCATGCGCACCCGAGCAGGGCGGCCGGCACCGCACGGCGAGCCACGAGCCGCATCCGTCAGTAGACGCTGTCGCCCGGCTCTTCGATCCAGTCGAGCTCACCCGGAGGCGGCGGACTGTCGCTGCATTCCTTGGTGATGAGATTGCGCCAGCGCGGGCCGGCGCCAGGAAGATGTTCCATGCTCATGACCGCCTCGTCCGTGAGTGCTGCGCGCAAGCAGCCGGAGCGAACGATTACGCTCACGGCTCGCGACGTGCAAGCGATATTTGCGCAAGATCAATGTCCGTCGTTGGACTTCGATGCAGCGGGCAACGTGTGTCTCGCGCGTGAGCGAGGATGCGCGTGTACCGCTCGCGACCTCGGCGCTCCGGCGCAGCGCGGCGCCGATGGCAGACGGACGGCAATCGTCATAAGCTGCACGCGCGCAGGCACGGAGGCCAGCGATGAAGACGTTGTTTTCCCAAACGGGCCTGGCGATCGCGAACGGTGCAGGCGCCGGGCATTCCGCAGGCGGCGGACACACCGCAGCCGCGGAGCACACCGCCGATCGCTCGGCGGCCCGGCCGGTCAT
>DASTRY010000048.1:0-9135 GCA_035760965.1 Steroidobacteraceae bacterium
ATCCACTGCCACCTGATGCCGACGGAGCTGTTCATCCGCCGGCCCCTCCTGTGGCTCACGTTCGCGACGCGTAAGCGCGTGACGATCACGTGCTCGCCCAATTTCGGTTACAAGCACTATCTCAAGGTGCTTGGCGACCGCTCGGTCGAGGGGCTCGATCTCTCCTCGGTGCGGCTGATCTTCAATGGCGCCGAGCCCATCTCCGTGGACCTCGTCGAAGAATTCCTGACGCGCATGCAGCCGGCGAAGCTCGCGCGTACGGCAATGTTTCCGGTGTACGGGCTCGCCGAAGCATCGCTCGCGATGACCTTCCCGCCGCTCGCACGCGACTACCGCGCCGTGGCGTTCAAGCGCCAGGAGCTCGGCGTGGGCAACGCAGTCATGCCGATCGCGAAGACGGATCGCGACGCGGTGGAATTCATGTCGGTCGGCCGCGCGATCCCTTACAGCGAGCTGCGGATCGCAGGCGATGACGACGCGCCGCTGCCGGACGGGCGTGTCGGCAACATCTATATCCGCGGGCAGAACGTCACGCAGGGGTACTTCGAGAATCCCGAGGCGAATACCGCGGCTCTCACGGCCGACGGCTGGCTGCGCACGGGTGACCTCGGCGTCATTTACGACGGCGAGCTGTACATCACCGGCCGCGCGAAAGAGATCATCTTCGTCAACGGACAGAACTACTACCCGCACGATCTCGAGAGCATCGCGCAGCGCGCCGAGGGCCTCGAGCTCGGCAAGGTCGTCGCTGCCGGCGCGAAGCCGCGCGGTGCGCAGACCGAACAGCTCGTCGTGTTCGTGCTCCACCGCGGTGACATGAAGGACTTCCTGCCGACCGCGACGCAAGTGGCGCGGCTCATCAACGAGCACACTGGACTCGAAGTCGCGGAAGTCATTCCGGTCAAACGTATTCCGAAGACGACGAGCGGCAAGATCCAGCGCCACCTCCTCGAAGAGAGCTACGTGCAGGGCGAATTCGACGCGGAGCTCGCGGAGCTGCGCGCCTTGCGCGAAGCGCAGCGCGGCGCCGGCAACGGCGCCTCGCGCTCGGCCATCGAGGATCAGCTCAAGACCATCGTGGACGCGGCGCTCGAAGGCAAGAACGTCGGCGTGCACGACAACCTGTTCGAGATCGGCGCGAGCTCGCTGAAGCTGATCGAGATTCACGAGAACATCGATCGCGACTACCCCGGGCTCGTCGACCTGACGGAGCTGTTCGACTTCCCGACGATCGCCGAGCTGGCACAGCATCTCGAGACGAAGCTCGCCGCGCAGAAGTAGCCCGGTCATTTCACACCCCGGCGTTGCCAGAACGTGCGCACCAGTGCGCCGGCGCTCACGCATGCTTTCAGTCGCGTCGAGCCGACGAGGCATTCGGGCGTGAGGCGCGCGCCCATTTCGGGACCCTCGGCGGTGGAATTGGGCACCCCCAGGCGTATCGCTACGGCGGCCGGTTCCGTGACGAGCGGAACGGATTGCGAGAGATCGGTGCGCGTGATCTTGCCATCGCCGTCGAGATCGACGGCCGCCTGCGCCGTGTCGGCGCGCACCGCGTAGACGCGCGTCGAGCCGCTCACCACACAGTCGTCCGATTCGCTGGCTCGCTGAAAGGTCGTGAACATCACGACGCCGTTCACGGTGATGGCGCTCGCCACGACTTTCTCACCGGAGCCGTCCAGTGCAAGAGTCCATCCGCTTGCGTCGGGCGGTACCTGTACCGCGCCGGGCGCGGCTGAAATGTCGATGAGGTCGGCGAAGAGAATCGGTGTCGCCGATTCGTAGTCGGCTTGCGAGCGAGCGTCGAACGGCAGGCGGTCACGGATCGCGTAGAAGCGCTCGCGTCCCGCATCGCTCGTCGTGCTGAGCGGGTTTCCGGAACCGACGGCAATGTTGAAGTACGGAATGCCTCCACGCGGCTGAATCAGCGCGACGTCGGGTGCAGTGGAGAACTGCGGCGCATCGCCTGCCGAAGCTCTTGGATCGCGAACATCGGCCAGCACACCGCCGGTCACGAGTGTCGCGCGCGAGTGGCCGTTCCAGATATCGAAGCGCCACACGCGGCCGATGAGGTCGATGGCGTACATGCGATCGGCGTAGTCATCCGCGTCAGTGTCGAGCACGGCGATGGCGGATGGGATCGGGCTCGTCATGTTCGCGAGCTGCAGATCGGGCGTAGGGCCTCCCTGAGTTGTTGGGCCTGCTTCCCACAGCAAGTGACCCGTCTGTGCGTCGAGGATGAAGATCCGGCTGCCGATGGCGGCCGCCGGACTGCTCGCCGGATCGCTCGGAGGTCCGCTGCCCGGCGGCCCGCCGGCCGGAGGGCTGTCGTTCCCAATGCCCCCAGTCGAAGCGCCGTTGATCGAAGCGCCGCCACTCGAAGCGCCGCCGCTTGTATATCCACCGTCGGTCGGAGGGCCGCTGCCCGGAGGCCCGCTCGCACCGCCGTGTGCCGCGCTACTCGTGTCGAAGCCGCCGCCAACGATCACCACGAAGTGCTCGCCGTTCTGGCGGGCTCCCGCGATGCGCACGCGCGCAATGCTCGGTGTCGACCACGCGTCGCCCAGACCGTCGAGCGCCGCGCCGTCGACTCTCCAGAGCAGATGCGGATGGGTGCGATCCGAGATATCCAGGGCGTAATAAGTAGGGCCCGCGCGACGCAGACCGAAGTACAACCAGACCTTGTCGCCCGCGCCGACATCGACAACGCCGTCTCCATTCGCGTCGAATCGCAGGACGCGAACATCAGTGAGCAGACCGCTGCGCGCCGACGCAGCGGCGACCTCGGGCGCGATGAATGTCCAGAGCGGCGCGGTTGTCGCTGCATCGATGGCGCGTACGCTGCCATCGCTCGCGGGCGTGATGATCGTCGCCTGCGCTACGCCACCCGGGTGATCGTAGACAACTCTCACGGGTGCATGAGGCGTCATCGTATCGGGTGCGCAGCTCTGTGCCGCCGCGCCGGCAGTCCATGAAGCAAGCACAAGGACGAGGAGCACTTGGTGATATCGAGCAAGCCGTCGGGCACAGCCCGCGCGGCATTCGATCACGCCTGCCATCGCCGTGACCCCTGGCTTGTGACGCCGATAGCACCAGGGATTGCGCAAAATCGTGACGCACGAAGAGCGCGGCTCGCGAGCATTACTAGTCATCCGCCTCGTCATGGCGCTACTTCCGTAAGTCCGCCTTCCCTCTGCACGAAGCTCGCGACCCCGGGCGTCGAGCTGACGACCATCACGCCCTGCAACTGATCATCGCTCGCGCCGCGCGCCGCCTCACCGATGCTTTCGATCTCGAAGTGCTGCGCAGAAAACTGGCCGGCGCTGAAGCCCGGCACGGTCGTGGAGTCGCCGACGTATCGCGCTCTCGCGAAGTAGCTGCCCGAAGCCGTGGTGTCCGCGATGCTGATCGACGAAGTCGGCTCGAGCGCGCCGGCCGCGAGTCGCGCAATGGCCGCTTCGACGCCCGCCGACGCGGCATCCACTGCCTGCCGGTGCAACTGCTCGTTGCCCGCCATTGCCAGTTCGGCGACCGACAGTGACATGCCGGTGGTCGCGAGCAGCGTGACGATGAGCAGCAGAATGAGTGCGACGATCAACGCCGCTCCGCGCACTTTCGTCTGCCTCACGATGCTCATCTGAGCCTCGCATTGCGCAGCGCAATGGTCCGCGACATGAGCACGCGACGGTACGATCGCTCTGCTCCAGCGGGCGTGTACACGACGTCCGCGTAGCGATAGGTCATCGCATCATCGAAGCTCGCCTCCGGAAGATCGGCACGAATGCGCAGCCACACCCGTACCGCGTAGATCCGCGAGCGCAGCGCGTCGGCGAAATCCGGATTCACGTAACGCGTCGCACGATCCATCCCGTCTGCATCGATCCCGAGCTCGACCTGCAAGTCCTCGACGCCCGGCATGACCTCGTCATCGACGAACGACGCGCCCGCGCTGGTGCGCGTCAACGACTTCACGCGCAGCGCCGGAAAGCCGTTCTGACCGACCGAATCTCGCGCAACGTAGTACGCGCTCACGAGGAAGTTGTGCACGCGGTGATCGTCGTCGACGGCTCCGGGCGCGACACCGTCCGCGAACATCAGTTGATTGGCGCCACTTGCCAGACGCGATGCGTAGACTTGAATGCGTCCGGCCTCGGCCGCGCTGGTTTCGGTCTCGACGCGCCGAAGAGTGAGCGTATCCGCGCCCACTTGCGCACGACCCTGGTACGCGCCGCACGTTGCGCCGCGGCCGAGCGCGAACGTGTTGTTGGAGCCCTGCACGGGCAGCGCGACATCCACCGCGAAATTGACGCCGCAAGCGTGGGCCGTGCTCGGCAACGCGGCGAGCGGCGCCGGCAATGGGCCGCCCACCTCAGCTGGGAACTGGCGCAGTTGCGCCGCAGTCGCGAGCGTTCTCGCCGGGCTTGCGCCCGCCACGAAACGCACCGCGTCCGCTGCGTTCGTGAAGCCGTAGTAGCCGGCAAGCTCGATGTCCGATTCCATCGCGGCGAGCGCGAATCGCCCCTGCTCCTGCAAGCGGGCGACGCGTTCGTTGACGCGATAACTCCCACTCGCTTGCGCGTACATGGCGAGCACGCCGGCGAAGATCACGCAGGCGATCGTAATGGCGATGAGCAGCTCGATGAGCGTGAAGCCGCGCGACGTTTCCGAACGGATCATGGCGTCGGCACCAGCAGCAGGTCCGAGCGATACGTCGCGAGCTCGGGCTCGCCGCGTTCGACCCATGAGACGCCGACGCGGTAAAGCGCCGGTGCATCGATCGCGCTCGCCGCCGTGTATTCGACGTTCGCGGCACATCGAGCTTGCGCGAGCGGCAAGGCGGCACGCGCAGCGTCCTGCCAGCGGGCGAGATCATCCTGGGCCAACTCGCTTGCCGTGCAGTTCGCGCCCGCCGCGGCATCGGTGGCTGCGCAGTTGTGCGTGCTCGGCACGCCGGTGTAGCTGGCGCAATCGTATGCGCCTGCTGCTGCGGGATTCGCGCGAATGCGCTCCGCCATGTCGGTGACGAGATTCACGGCCTGCGTCCGCAGGAGCGCATCGTGCCCGGCGCGCAGGCCGCGCAGAATCAGCCCCGCCATCCCGAGCAGGCCTATCGCGAGCACGACGACAGCGACCATGCACTCGATGAGCGTCAGGCCTCGGGCGCGTGTCAGGGCGCGCATGCGGCCTCCTCGACGGCGACGCGCGGCCGCCCTGTCTGACTCACGACGACGGCGCGTCCAGCCACTGCGCGCCTCACATCGCAGACGTCGAACGTGCTCGTGAGACTCGCGCGCGCGCCCGGCCAGAACGTGACTGCTGCTCGCGATCCGTGCACGGCGACGCCTTCCGGGGCTTGAAACTGCCGCAGCACCGGCGGCACGACCACCACTGGCGCGGTCACGCCGGCGTTGGGTTGCGCGAAGACGAGCCAGCCGGTTGCGGTGTCGCGCGCGGACGGGACGCACGTCTGACCATCCGCAGATAGGCACAGCGTGACGGGACGAGCGTCGAGCACGGCCGCACTGCGCGCGAAGTGGAGCGCGGCGACCAACTCGGTCGTCACGGCCCCCACGCCCGCCGTCCTTCGCAAGCTTCCAAAGGAGGGGACGGCCAAGGTCGCGAGAATGGCCATGACGGCGACCACTGCGAGGAGCTCGACGAGCGTCAGACCGGCCACGCGGGCAGCACGGGCGAGCCGACCCCGTACGCTGGTGAGGACCTTGGCACCGTCACGCTCGAGTGGTGCCTCGACTCCGGTATGGGCAGGGTTGCGTGCGCCACCGTGCCGTGCCGCCGCGATGCCGGTTGCGGCGCCGGGCCTTAGCGCTACCTCACGCTGCGCTGACACCCCGACCGCGTGCCCAGCCGCCGCGCCGCTGCGGCCCAACCCCGCGACGCTCTGCCGTGCGGCCGCGGCGCCGCGCCATGCCGCCGCGATTCCGTGTTCTGCCGCCGCGATGCCGTGTTCTGCCGCCGCGTCCCCGCGGCCTGCCGTGGTGTCTCCGCTCCCATCCGCCGCCGCGCCACCAGCGCTTCGGCGCGAGCCTCCAATTCGATCCCTGGCATCCATCCGTGGCCTCCTTCGCCGGCCCGTCGCCGGCGCCCGGAAGGTTGCGCCCGCCGCTCCCGGCGCCGCGACCCGCGTAATTGCCAAAATCGCGAATTATTCGGGGTCGAGATGGCCAAACCGTGGCCCGGGTCCGCCTGCACCCCCGTGCGCAAGTCCCCGCCGTGGCTATAATCCGCGCCCATGAACGGCAACGCGCCCACTCACGCCCAGGCCCACGCCGCGCACCCTTCCGAGGATTGCGCCCGCAAGCTCACGGCGCTCGGCATCCGGCCGACGGCGCAGCGCGTGCAGATCGCGGAGCTGCTGCTTTCAGCGCCCCAGCACCTCTCGGCAGAGCAGATTCTCGCGAGCCTGCGCCGCGCGGGCGCGCGCGTGTCGAAGGCCACGGTCTACAACACGCTCAACTTGTTCGCTGCGCATGGGCTCATCCGCCAGCTTTCGGTGGATGGCGCGCGCGCGTGGTTCGACTCGAACGTCGTTCCGCACTATCACTTCCACGACGAGGCCACCGGGGCCTTGACGGACGTCGCCGTCCCGGACGTGGAGTTCGCCCGCTTGCCGCCCCCACCGCCGGGGATGGAAGTGGCCGGCATCGATCTGGTGATCCGGCTGCGAAAAAAAATGTAGAATCCGCGCCCGCTGCGGCCGGCCGACCCCGAAGGGGTTCGCGGGGCGCTGTGACGCTGTTTCGTTCTCGATCGGTGCCGGCTTAGCTCAGCTGGTAGAGCACATCATTCGTAATGATGGGGTCGGGGGTTCGATCCCCTCAGCCGGCACCATATCTCCTTTGCCGCCGCTGGCTCTCAGTGGCGCGTCATGTCAACGATTAGCAGACGCGGAGAAATCAGGTTTCGACCTGAGCCTGATGGACGCCCGCTTGTCGTATAGCTACGAGAAGCGGGCCATCCAGCATCAAGAAGCCTCGAACCTCGCGCTCCAGCTCGAACGCCTTGGTCGGCAGTTCCGTGACCGATCTCAATCGCCTTCTGCAGCGCCGCTGCGACGCTGAAATCGAGTTGATCATCGTCGGCGGGGTTCCTCCGCGGCGCGATGCACCCTCCTGGGGTGCTCTCTACGCGCCGCTGAGGAAGGAGATCAGCGCCGCCGTGAACTCTTCGCCGCATTCGATATTCGATAGGTGCGCAGCTTCGAGGATCACCAGTCTTGCTCCGTCGATCGAGCTTGCGATCAGTTGTGCCTGAGCAGGTGTAGTACCGATGTCTTTGGAGCCGCCAATCACCAGGGTTTCCGCACTGATCCGACGAATCGACTCCCGCTCATCCATGTCGCGAATAGCCGCGCAGCAAGCGGCAAAGCCAGCCGGGCTCGCCTGCCGCAACAGCGACCGTATCTTATCCACCTTTTCAGGGTGCGCCTGACGATACGCGGCGGTGAACCAGCGTCCCAGAATACCTTCGATCAGCGGCTCCATGCCTTGAGCGAGCGCGGTCTGAATTCGCGCTTCCCAAGTTTCCCGAGGTGGCATGTATGGCGTGGTATTGCACAACGTGACCTTCAGCGCACGTTCGGGCGAGCGAGCTGCAATGTGCATGGCGACCATGCCGCCGAGCGACAGACCGCACAGGTGCGCGCGACCGATGCCACAAGCATCCATCACCGCCAGTGCGTCGCTTGCAAGCAGTTCGATGCTGGCCTCCGGAGGACCGCCGATCGTGGATTTCCCGTGGCCGCGCATGTCGAAGCGGATGACTTCATAGTGACGAGCGAGCGCCTTCATCTGCTCGTCCCACATCTCCGAAGAGACACCGAGTGCGTGCAAGAGCAGGAGCACCGGCGCGCCTGGGCGGCGAGTGTGTTCGACGCGCAGGTTGGCGCCGTTGGAGTAAACGGATTTGATCTCTGCTTCCGACATCATGAGAAATTTCCAATCGACAATTCCTGATAGGTGAGCCCGGAATGGCATTTCGGGCAGGCTGGCAGCCTGTTCACCGTGGCCCCGAGGTCATGCGCGTCCTAAATTGTCGCATTTGCTGAGGGCGGCAGCGTGAGGGCGCGGCGGTGTCTGGCTCGCGCATCTGAGTGGCATGCGGGCGTTTCACCCTGACTTCACGCGCACCCTGACGGGCACTGCCGGAACAGCACAAGCCGCCCAGCCGGCACCACTCCAGATCGACGCCTGCACTCTCACCAGCTCCCCTGCGCAGCGGCTAGGCGGCGGCCGCGTCGCGAATTCGCTGGCGCACTCGTGAGCGCACGTAGCGACGACTCGCATCGTCCAAGTTCTTTCCGATGGCTGTGCGACAGCGTGCGAGCAACTTGCCGTCGAGCTCATGCGGCACATTGTTCCTATTCGCCAGCATATAGTTGGCCGCTCCCTTTACTTCGGCTGGCGTGAGCTCACCCAGCAGCTGTTCGATGACGTCATTCAATGTCGCTGGATCGGCAGCCTCGTTCGACCTCAGACTTGCGTTTGCGGTCGCTTTGTTCAGCGCTACTTGCGCGATGGTGGCGACGGCGGACGCAGCGTCGGAACGGGTGGTCGCTGTCGGATTCGCCGCGTGGGTGGGGCGCAGTGAAATGATCTTGCTCACAATCGACACATCCCATTCGGAGCAGGTGTCGGCTTCCTGTCGCAACTGAGTCGATTGCGTACCGGCGCACGGCTTGATTCCCAACAGATGCACGCGAACGCCGAAGCTCTGCGCGAGCTGCACGCCGATACGAACATCCTCATCGCCGCTCATCAAAACGACATCGGCCACCGCACGGTTGCGCGCCAGCTCCACAATGTCCGTCACGATGAGTGAGTCGACGCCCTTCTGCTCGCCACTGGCATTGAGAAAACCGAGCCGCACCCTGATGTCGTTCGCGTGCGCAAGGCGCATGTGTTCGGCGGTGGGTCCCGTTTTGCGGGACGCCCCGTCGTACCAATAAATGCGCAGCAGGCTGAGCCCACCGGTGATGGTCCGTCATTGCTCGCCATGCCCTCGGCTGCTCGCCGCACCTTTCACAACCGCATTCCGTGGCGCTCGCCGAGACAGCCGCCGCGCGCTGCACGTCACACGAGAGCAGGAATTCCGCGCCGGGCGGTGATCGCGCTCGAACGC
>DASTRY010000049.1:0-15761 GCA_035760965.1 Steroidobacteraceae bacterium
AATTCCTAACCGGGTGACCGGGCGTTCAGATCCACTCCAGCGTTCGCGCGATCGAGACCGCTGCCGCGATCGTGCCTGCGCTACTCAGCAACCAGAGCAGGGCTTTCTGCTGTCCTTGGACCTGCGCGAGGGTGTCCGCGATCTGCGAGACCTTGTCGGTGAGCTTGTCCAGGCGGTCGTTGAGCGCGGCGTCGCCGGCCGCGCGCATCGAGTCGGCCCTCTCGATCTTTTCCGTCAACGAGGAGGCGAGTGCGTCGATGCGGTGCTCCGTGGACGCGGCGAGCGCGTCGATGCGGTGCTCCGTGGATGCGGCGAGCGCGTCGATGCGGGCATTCACATACTGCAGTTTCGCGTCGACGCTCGCGGCAAGCTGATCGAGCTTGTCCCGCAAGCCGGATAGCGCTTGCTGAACCCCGTCGAGGCCCGAGCGGAGGTATTGCAGATGAACATCGATCGCCTCGTGGGTCAACACGTCTGCCTCGTAGCTCTCGAGAAGGATGGCGCTCATGGGTCGGAGCGTTCACGCGGAACGCGCGCTTGAAAGCTGGGACGCGAAGGTATCGCGTCCCTGAAACTTCGTCTACACGTATGAAAGTACGAGAAATTCTGGCTCGCGTGCGTGCGCACGCTGCGTGTTCCTGCTGCGCGCAGCGACTAGCGTGGTGCGCTACTTGACCTCGCAGCGAGTTGCGCTACGTGACGCCGCCACGACGCTCAATTTCGCCGCGAGCCGACGACGCGGTTCGCCTGTGCGAGCTGCGCGCCGGCTTGACGGTGCGGCTCGCGGTCGAACCCCGCCCATCACCCCGAAGGGCTCGGGTAGCTCTGCGACGCACGAAACCTCGAGCGGCACGGGTCGCTGCTGCTCATCTCGCCGCCGTCGTGTGCGCGCCTCGCTTCACGCGACGTAGCTCCAAGGTCCAATATTCGCGCCCGATCTCGTGCGCCAACGTGCCACGAGACATGACGCACCTCAGTCTTCGCAAACCCGTTCGCGACTTGGCTCTGGCGATTCTCCTCGCGGCCTTCATTCCCGCTGTGCTCGCTCAAAGCAGCGATACCCCCAGCGCGGCCGATCGCGGGTATGCCGACGAGGGTGACCTGCGAAGCCTCGGCGCCAGTCCCAACGCCGTCTCCGAAGTGTCCAGCGGTGCCGTGAACGATGTATCGGCCGCCGCCGCCCGCGGGCGAGCGAGCGCGAGCGCCATCGTGCAGGATCGCAGCGAAGCCAACAGCAAGAAGAAGCCGGAAAGCTTCAAGTCGCCGGCAGCGGCTGCGGACGCCTTCGTCGAAGCACTCCGCAAGGGCGATCGCGCGCGGCTCGAGGCGATCTTCATCGACACGCATCTCATCTCCGGTGGCGATGACGTCGCCGACCGGGCGGAGTGGAATCGGTTCGTTCGCGAATACGACCGCAAGCACTCGCTCGGCGGGCGCGATCAGGGGATGGTGACGCTGTACGTCGGCGAGAGCGCCTGGCCCTTTGCCGTTCCGATCGTCAAAGGCGACGCGGGCTACTATTTCAACTCGACGGCCGGCGCGCAGGATGTCGTGTTCCGACGCATCGGTCGCAACGAGCTCCGCGCGATTGCGGTCTGTTCGGGCTATGTGGCGGCTCAGAAAGAGTACGCGCTCTCGGCGCACGACGGTCAGCCCGCGGGCACGTACGCCCGCAAGCTGATGAGCGATGACGGCAAGCACAACGGGCTCTACTGGCCCGCGAAGGCCGATGAGTTGCGCAGTCCGGCGGGCCGCGCGCTCGCAGCAGCGGAAGCGGAAGGCTACAGCACGAAGACGGCGGGCAAATCGACTCCGTACCATGGCTATCTGTTTCGTCCACTGACGGCGCAAAGCCGGCACGCGCGCGACGGTGAGCGCAACTATCTCGATGAGAGCGGGCGGCAGGTCGGCGGATTTGCGCTGCTTGCGTACCCAGCGGAGTACGGAAGAAGCGGTGTGAAGTCCTTCATCGTGAATGCCGATGGCATCGTCTACGAGAAAGACCTCGGCGCGCAGACCGCCGACGTCGCGAGTGGCATGACCGAGTTCGATCCGCAGGGATGGAAAGTGGCGCTTTGAGGCGCTGCCAGCCCCCTCGACCCTAGCGCGGCCGCCGCGCCAGCGGCGCCTTGACGCTCCTCGCTGCAACCATGGAAACTATACTGCATACGTGCAACATAGTTGCATGAGCAAATTCGCGAGGACCCGGCCGAACATGCGACTTCATCCCACGGGCAAGTTCAACAATTACTCCGCCCGCTACGAGTACATCCACGCGGAACCGATCGCGGCGGCGATGGGCGCCGAGATCACCGGCGTGGACATCGCGCGAGTCACGGACGATGTAGCCGAGGAAATCCGGCACGCGCTCTTTCGGCACAAGATGATCTTCTTCCGCGGGCAGAAGCTCACGCATGCGGAGCACGAGGCGTTCAGCCTGCGCTTCGGCCGTTTCGCGGAAGATGCGTACACGCAGGGCGTGCCCGGTCATCGCAACGTGCAGCCGCTCATCAAGGAAGCGACGGACTCTTCGAAAATGGTGTTCGGCGAGGGCTGGCACACCGACTCGCCGTTTCTCGAGCAGCCGCCGGCGATCACCGTGCTGCGTTCGGTCGAGGTGCCGCCGATCGGCGGCGACACGATGTGGGCGAATTCGGCGCTGGCCTACGCGATGCTGAGCGACACGTATCGGGAAATGATCAAGGGACTGCGCGTGCGCTTTTCCATGCGCGACGTCCTGAAGTCCGTGCACGAAGCGGTGGAGGTGAGCGACAGCCCGATCGGCCGGCTCGCAGCGACCCGCGACTCCGAGAGCTTGCCGGAGGACTTGCGCCGCAAGATCCGCGGCAACGCGCACCCGCTCGTCCGCACACACCCCGTCACCGGCGAGAAAGCGCTGTACGTCGACCCGTCGTACGGGATCGGCATCGAGGGTATGACGCCGGAGGAGTCCGCGCCCATCCTTCAGTATCTGAGCGAGCACCTGACCCAGCCAGCCTTCACCTGCCGTCTCCGCTGGGAGCCGGACATGGTCGTGATCTGGGACAATCGACTTTGCGTGCATCAGGCCTACAATGACTACCAGGGCCATCGTCGCGAGCTGTATCGCACGACTGTTGCCGGAGAGACGCCCGCCTGAGTAGTCGCGTGCAAAACGAAATCGTTTCCGAGCTGGGGAAGAGGGTGGGTGCCGACGTCATCGTCGCACCCGATCAACAGAACGTCATCCGCCATACGCGTGACTTTTGCGTGCGGGGCAATCCGAACGTGGGCATCCTCGCGCTCGCGTACCCGCGTACGACGCAGCAAGTCGCGGCGATCCTGAGGTTCTGCAACGAACGTCGCATTCCGGTTCAGCCCCAGGGGGGCATGACCGGCCTTGCGGGCGGCGCCGTGCCCATTAAGCCGTGCGTGGTCGTGTCCATGGAGCGCATGCGGGCGATTCGCGATCTCGACAAGGACGCCGGCACCATCACTGTGGAGGCCGGCGTCGTCATGGAGACCGTGCAGAAGACGGCCGACGCGGCGGACCTCTTCTTCCCGCTCGATCTCGGCGGACGCGGCTCGTGTCAGATCGGCGGCAATCTTTCGACGAACGCCGGCGGCAATCGCGTGCTGCGCTTCGGCATGGCGCGCGATCTCGTGCTGGGCGTCGAGGCGGTGCTGGCAGACGGGACGGTGATCGATGCGCTTCGCAAGGTGATCAAGAACAACACCGGCTACGACCTGCGCCAGCTCTTCATCGGCTCCGAGGGCACGCTCGGCATCATCACGGCCGCCGTGCTGCGGCTTTTCCCCAAGCCGCGGAGCGTGTGCACGGGCATCTGCGCACTTGCCGACTACGATGCCGTGCTCGAGCTCCTGAAGCGCGTGCGCACGGGCTTCGGTCCGCAGCTCACGGCGTTCGAAGTCATGTGGCCGGCGTTCTTTCGACTTGGAACCGAAGGCCTCGGGCGCAAGCCGCCACTGCCGCTCGATGCCGGTGTCTACGTGCTCATCGAGACGATGGGGCAGGACCCGACAACGGATCAGGAGCGCTACGAGGCCGTGATCAGCGAGGCGCTCGACGCGGGCGTGATCAGCGACGCGGTCATCGCGCAGTCGCAACGCGAAGTGGCCGAGCTCTGGAGCGTGCGCGATTCGCCGGGCGAGTGGCAACGCACGCCACACTGGCCGCAGCTGAGCTTCGACGTCAGCGCCTCCACCGGCGAGATCGGCGCGCTCGCGGCCGAGATCGACGCGGCCCTCACGGCGCGCTGGCCGCAGCTGCGAACGCTGTTCTTCGGCCACGTCGCCGACGGCAACCTGCACGCATCGGTCGGAATGGCCGGGCATTCCGTGCCGGAAGCGGAGATCGAAGAGGTGGTCTACGAGCTCGCATCGCGCCGGCGCGGCTCGATCTCGGCGGAGCACGGCATCGGTTTGCACAAGCGCAAGTTCCTGCACTACTCGCGCAGCCCCGAAGAGCTCGCTCTGATGCGCACACTCAAGAGCGCGATGGACCCGAACGGGATCCTCAATCCGGGCAAGATTCTTTAGCCAACATTCTGTAGCTGAGCGCGGGAAGCGCGCTGCTTCGGCGAGAGGAACGACGCCGAATCGTGCCACCATCTCGGACGCAGGCTGAGCGCGAGACGCAGCAATTCGCGTTCCCCGATACGGATTGCGCGCTGGAAGGCACGCGCGTTGGAAAGTTTGTCACGCCGATCGTCGCAACTGCGCGCGCCGCCGCATGGAACGCCAGCTTTGTGTCACAGTCGCCAACGGACTCCGGCGAGGAATTCGTTCTGCAGGTTGCGACTTTCCGCATTGACGAGGTTGACTCGGAACCAGCGATAGCCCCCGAATACGGTGAGCCGGTCATTGACCGCGATCTCGCCGCGCACCATGAAGTCGGTCAGCCGGTCGGCCTCGCCGAACGTGAGGATGTCGGGTCCGTAGAAAGCACTGCCGGCGATCGCGATGCCACGGCTCGGCACCAGGTTCCAGCGGGCGTCGAGTCCGATCGTGAGCGAGAAGACGTCCTGATTTTGCTCTTTCAACAGCGCGACGTAGGCCTGCGGGCCGAAGCGCAGCTCGAGCGGGCCGTAGCCGAAGTTCAGATTGGACTTCAGCAGCAACGCGGCCGAACCGACGACGTCCCGGTCTTCGCTCAGGAACAGGCCATAGGACATGCGACTGCCCTCGCCGCCGAGATCGCTCGGGGTGTCGTAGCGGAGCTGCAGCGTTTTATTGCTGAGCGCTAGCTCCGCAGCAGGGCGCTCGCTGCTCGGCGGCGCTTGCGCGTGAGCTTGCAGGGAGATGCCGAGCCATGCGGCAAAAATGAGACATACGGATGTGTGACGCATGATCACCACTCCAGGTCTGCGCAGTCGCGCCCGTGACGATTCGATGCGGCGCGCGCACGGACGCCAGCGCCGCAACTCGCGTGCCGGAGAGGCCCGAGTCAGATGCCTGCGAGTCCAGTTGACGTGGATGAATCTGGCATGCTTGCGATGCAGCAAACCGGCACAGCGCTACTGAACCGATGCGCCGATGCACTGGGCCCGATGCGCCGCGGCGATGCGCTGGGGCCGATGCGTCGCGCCTGATGCACGGGCCCGATGCGCCGCGCCTACCGTTCTGGATACGGCGTGCCGTCCTTGTGCACGAACCTGCCGTCAGCGTTGGAGCTCTGCATGTCGATGTCGGAGCACGTCGTGAGGTCGAGCGGGTTGCGCGAACCCACTTCGAGATACACGGCCATTGCAGAGGACTTGTTGATCAGGTGATGCCCGTTACCCGATCCCTTCGGGAACGCCGCGCAATCGCCGGCGCGCAGCACGGTCTCACCGCCGTCTTCGACGAGAATCACTTCGCCTTCGAGCACGTATACGAATTCGTCTTCGTGGCTGTGCCAGTGACGCTGGCTCGACCAACTTCCGGGCGGCAACGTCATCAAGTTGACGCCGAAGTCGCGCAGGCCGCCTGCGTCGCCGAGCCGGCGCCGCGTACGCGCAGCGCACGGTGCATTGAATGGCGGCGGATACCCCGAACCCCGCCGTGCGGGAACGGCGTCCATATCGATCTTGGGCATGGTCTCACTCGTTACTGAAGAGAAAGCGCAGCCCGCGATTGTAGAGCTCCGGTTTCACACCGGAATGACGCTCGCCTTCGATCACGCGCCCGTCCCAGTGCAAGCCGCCATAGTGACGCTCCGCCAGAGTGCGCACGAAGCTGACGCCGGGCGTGACGAGGGGCTCGGCGCCGCCAACTCCCAAGTAGAGTCGCACCGGCAGCTCCTTATGCTGCGCGGCGAACGCCGCTTCCTGCTTCACGAGCAGATCGTGATCCCACTGAATCGCCGGGCTGCCTGCGAGATAGCCCCAGAACAGGGAAGGGTCCGTGAAGAGCGCATACAGCGTGAACAGGCCGCCGAAGGAATGGCCGGCGAGCACGCGCCGCGTCGGATCGCCGCGATAGTTTTTTTCCATGAAGGGAATGAGCTCGGTTTTCAGGAACCGCAGGAACTTCGGGCCATCGCCGGACCCGGGCTGCTCGCCCGGGCTCGGCGTGTAGTCCATTGCGCGTAGCGCTTCGTAGTCCGGGTGGTCGCCGGAGTAGGTGATCCCGACCACCACGATGTCCGGCATGAACTTGTCATAGACGAGCCCGCCGATCACCGAGTCGAGCAGCTTGAAGTCCCATTGCCCGTCGAGCAGGTAGAGCACGGGGTATTTTTTGGTTTTGTTCGTGTCGAAGTCCGCGGGTTTGCGGATGTACAGCGCGTAGTCGCGGCCCGTGGCCGTCGATTTCATCGTGCGCAGCTCGGAACCTGGGATGGTGACCGGCTGCGCCGCGCAAATCTGCGCAGCAAAGCAGAACGTGAGCAAAAGAGCGGGCAGGGCGGCTGCGTGACCTTTCATCGAGCTTCCTTCCTTGTGCGGTTCAAGTGGGCGTCGCAGATGAATGGTAACGGTACCATAAAACGACCCGCTGCCGGCAAGGGCTGAACGCGAAGGGCTAGGTGCGCACGGCCTGACGGCCGCGTTCGATCGTCTCGCCGGACAGGCGGTCGAGCTGTCCGCTGCTGCTGCCAGCCGTGAACCGCGGAATGACGACGCGAAAAGTCGCACCGTCGGTCGGATTGTTCTCCACCGTGAGTCGCCCGCGATGCGCTTCGACGATCGTGCGCGAGATGGCGAGCCCCATGCCCATGCCGGCGGGCTTCGTGGTGAAGAACGGATCGAAGATCGTCGGCAACACGTCGGTCGGGATGCCGGCACCCGAATCAGTGATGGCAATCTCGATCCATTCCGCGTCGGCGCGGCGAGCGTGCACCGCGACCCGTCTGCGGGACGGAGGCATCGGCGCGACTGCATCCATGGCATTCATGATCAGGTTGATCAGTACCTGCGACAAGTGAACTCGATCGCCTTCCGCGACGAGTGTGGCGGCCTCCACGGACGTTTCGAGCGCGACACCGCGCCGGACCGCATCGTTGCGCAGGATCGAGCTCACGTCGTGCAGCAGCGCCTCGATGGGCAAGGCTTGAATATCCATTGGCCGGCGCTTCAGCATGGCTTGCAGCCGATCGATGACCTCGGCTGCGCGGGAGTTGTCGCGCTGGATGTCTTCGAGAATCGCCGTCAGCTCCGTGCGATCGACGTGCGGCATGCGAAGGAGCAGCCGCGCGGCCTGAGCGTTGCTCAGCATCGCGGTCAGCGGCTGGCGCAGCTCGTGCGCGAGTGTCGATGTGAGTTGACCGAGGGTACTCAGGCGTCCGGCGTGTGCGAGCTCGCGCCGCAGCTCCTCCAGCTCTTCCTGAGTGCGGTGCTGATCGGTGACCTCGCGCAGCACGCCGCGGATCAGTTTCCGACCCGAGGGCGTGTCGCGCTCCCAGCGGCCTCGAGCCACGAGCCAACGCGGTGCATCGCCCGGCGCGTGCACGCAGAACTCGACCTCCTGTTCCATGCCCGTCGCCTCGGCCGCATGCAGTGCTTTACTAACGCGTGCGACATCCTCCGTGGAGATCCGCGGCAGCAGGTCTCGCGGCTCGAGGGGCCCGGTATCGTCCAAGCCGAACAAGCTGCGCGCGCGGTGCGTGGCCCAGAGCCGGCGCCTGGTCACGTCCCACGACCACAGCCCCAGTCCGGCTGCTGAGGCCGCGAGCTGCAGGGCGCGCTCGCTCTCGTGCAGCTCGCGTGCGAGCCGCGACGCTCGCAACGTATCGCGGCTCATTTCGAAGCCCATCGCGACCAGCGTGATCAGGAACGGCGGTGCGGTCAGGGTGGGCGTCTTCAGCAATCCCCAGACGACCAGCTGCGTATTGACGATGGCAATGGCGAAGAAGAAGGCAATGGCCCCGCCCACGACGAGCGCTTTGCGTCGTGCATCGGCGGTTCCTGTACGCCAGAGCGAGATCGCGGCATCCAAGACGTACACGATGGAAAGTAGGGCGGCAACGGTCGCAATCCACTGACGGGGTGCAGTAGTCGCGTCGCCGACGATCGAGATTTGCTCACCGAAGAGCGATACCTGCGCGATGCTGTCGATCCGCTCGAAATTGAAGTTCGGCTCGACCGCGAAGTTGCTCAGCAGGATCGTCACGCGCAGCGCGATGAGGGTCCACATCAGCCACGCTCGCCCGGTGCCCAGGTACAGTTTGATGAAAACCACTGTCCCAACAATGAGAAAGAAGTTGGGAAGCTGGTACCAGCGCACCCAGTGGCCCCACTCCGCTGCGCTCGAGGCGTTCATCATCGCCAGCTCCAGGGCCGTCACACCCGCTGCGCCGAACGCGACGCTCGCGAACGCAAGGTTCGCGAGTGCGCGCCGGTCGAGTAACCACACGAGCGTGTGCAGGGCACCGAGCACCAGCGCGCCGGCGGCGATTACGGACCAAACGATCGTCACATAGCTCATATGCAAGTTCGGGGAGCAGCTACTGTGAGATCCCCCTACGCTAAAATGATGCGCCTATGTCCTCGTCGCCGCGACTGAGGATTGGTAGTAGTGCCGGACACGCGCTCGTGGGGCTGTTCGCGATCGGTCGCGCGCTCGCGGGCGATCACGAACCGACGGACACGGTCACGGTTCTGGCCGCGAAGCGTGCGGAACCTCTGCAGAGTGTTCCCATGGCCGTTTCGGTGCTGAGCGGCGCAGACCTCGAGAGTGCCGGAATCACGGACCTCGGTTCGACCGCCCGGCGCCTGCCGATGCTTGGCATGCAGAGCAGCGTGAGCGCGGTCACCACGACGCTGCGAATACGGGGAATCGGGAATCTCGGCAACATTCCGACGTTCGAGCCGGCGGTTGCGCTCTTCATCGATGGCGCATACCGCTCGCGTTCGATGCTCGGGACGCAGGAGCTGCTCGATGTCGAGCGCATCGAAGTTCTCAGCGGACCGCAGAGCACTCTCTACGGGAAGAGCGCGAGCGCAGGCGTCATTGCCATCTATACACGCGAGCCCACGTCTCAGCTGAACGCCGCGGCTGAGCTGACGGGGGGCTGGATCGACGGACCTGGATCGACCGGGCTCGGAAGCGTGAAGCTTTCGGCGAGCGGTCCGCTCTCCGCCACGGTCGGCGGCGGATTGTCTGCCGCCTGGGTCCGACACGGATTCACGATGACAAACGCGCTGGCGGGTGGTCCCGATGGCAACGACCTTTCGCGCGCAACCCTTCGGGGCCAGCTCGCCTGGCGACCGAGCGAGCGCTTGAAGGTCCGGTTCATTGCCGGGTACTCACGCGTCGATGACGACGAAGGGGAGTCGGATGTGGTGCTCGTTCCGGGAGCGAGATCGACGGCAATTGCAGAGTCGCTGCGCCGGCTCGGTTTGGCGTCGGACTGTTTCGACAACGAGCCGCGCAACCGCGTGACGTGCTCGACTGCGACCAACACTCTCGAGCTGGAAGCGATCGACCTCACGCTCATCGGTGCGTACCAGCTTCCGAACGGCTGGGAGCTCACGTCGATCACGGGCTGGGATCGATATCGCGATCGGCGGAACGACGACGACACGATGCAGCTGTCCACGCCGCTCTTGTTCTTCCATGACAGCGAGAAGGGCACGACGGTGCAGGAAGAGCTGCGGCTGAGCTCGGCGCCGCAGGCGCCGATGCCGTGGTTGGCGGGCGTCTTCTATTACACGAACCAGTACGAGCGCGGGACGCGTGGCAAGCGCGCGATGTTCGGACCGGTCGGCGCGGCCGCGTTCGATCCGTTTTGGCAGAGCACCCTCGGCCTTCCGCTCGCTCTGCCTGGCCAACAAGGGCTGCTGGATTCACGCCAGCGCACTGACTATGTCGGCGTGTTCGGGCAATTCACGTGGCGCTTCAATGAGCGCTTCTCGCTCGTCAACGGCGCGCGATGGCAGACGGACGAGAAGCGGGCGTCCATCGACAATTCGGTCACTGTTCCGGGTGCATCGGTCGTCTCGCTCACGCTCACTCCGGCCACCAGTCCCGCGGGCCCCGTCAATGGAGTCGCGAACCGTTCCTTTGCGGGCTGGGCGTGGTCCGTGACGCCGCAGTATCGCGTCAGCGACAACCTCATGTTCTACGCGATGGCGTCGCGAGGCGTGAAAGCCGGTGGTTTCAATATCGGCTTCGGTAACGCACCGCTGGCGAAACGCGAGTTCGGGGATGAGCGCAGCGACAACTACGCCCTCGGCACTCGCGGCACGTTCGCGGATGGGCGCGGACGCGTTGCGGCCTCCGTTTTTCATACGACGTACAAGGACTATCAGGATGCGGCCTTCGCCTCCGCACAGTTCACGGTCGGGAATGTGGGGCGCGTTACGCTGAAAGGCGCAGAGCTCGACGGCAGGTTCGAAATGGGCGAGCACACGCGCGCCGATCTAGCCGTCTCGCTGGCCGATCTGGTCTACGCGAGGAACACGACGGCACCGTGCTACCCGGGCCGCGCGCCGGACGGCACGGCGCCGGGAGCGTGTGATCTGACGGGAGCGCATCCGATCGATGCTCCGAAATGGTCGACTCATCTGGGCCTCGAGCACGTTCGAGCGCACGGATCGGCAGAGCTCTTCACGCGGTTCGATTGGTCGTGGATGGACGCGTACAGCACGAGCCTCGCCGCCGACCCGCGACTCACGCAGAGGCCTGTTCACCTGCTCGGGCTGCGCTGGGGTGTGCGCTTCCACGACTATGAAGTCGTGCTGGCGGGCGAGAATCTGCTCAACGAGCAGATCGTGTACATCGACTCCGTCATGAACTTCTTCAACGACGCGAGCTATCAATCCTTCCTCGGTGACGCGCGGCGCTACAGCGTCACGTTTCGCGCGCACTTTGGCGCCGAGTAGTGGGGAGTGCCTCAGCCTCCACTGAGCGCAGCCGCGAGACTGCCGTGTGCCATCACGTCCTCGTGGGCGCCGGCGACCCGCTTCACCTGGAAGTTCTCGTGCAATTGTGCGGCGACTTCGGGGCTCACGTGCAGGTTGGCGATGGTCTCGTCGATGTCAGCCTGGAGCAACCCGTACCAGTGTCCATAGGAGCAGCTGTCTCGCTTGGGATCGACTCGGTCGTGGGTGAATCCGCGAAAGCGCGTCCCCCGCTTTTTCAGGTTTTCCGCGGTGACGTGCTGCTTCACGTCCTGCTTGATGCGCTCGATGACCCACGCGCGAACAATTCGATACTCGTTGCTATCACAGCTCACGCAGACCTGGACGGTCGAGCCATCCTTCTTGGTCTGCGGCTCTCGTTTGTCGCAAGCAAAGTTGATCGCATCGAAGAGCAAGAGGTCCCGGCGCCCGCCGTGCGCGACACGGGCACCTGCGGCTCTCGCGGCGGACACGCCACCGCCGCTGTGGCCGCATACGATGACATGGCTCGGTTGCGCGCCCGTGGGAAGATGTCCCCCGTCGATGAGACGCGTGAACACGTCCTGCACATAGGCATCGCTGTGCTCCGGGACGTCGCCGAACTTCGAGCGCTCGCTTCCTTGCGGCAGGATTGCGATGACGAGCTTGCCTTCCGCCTTCGCGAGCGACAGCAATTGCTGCTCGGCCTGATACAGGTCGACATCGCGCAACTGGCCCGGCTGCAACACTCCCGCGTAATCCCGAGTGCCGGGCTCGAGCATGCGATAGCCCGCCCCGAAACCATGGAAGTGCAACAGCACGTCCACATTGGCATCGTGCGGGACGAGCAGGTTGGGAATCAGCACGATCGCCCAAGCGTTCGGATCGCTGCGCAGCCCCTGGACGGGAATGCGCCACACCGCTGCGGATTCACCGGCCGGCGTCGCGCCCGGCACGATCTTGCCGGCCGCATCTACGCTGTGCACCGCGTGATTCGGATCGTCCTTGTTCGTGCGTTTCTGCAGTAGCGATTGGATCTGCCGATTTCCGAGTCGCGTTGCCGGTGAAACGGACGACGGTGCGGAGAGGGTGGCTCTCGCCGAGGGTCTCTGCGCCGCAGGTTGAAAGACGCTTCGCTTCACGACGCCCGACGCCTTGCTGCCTAACGCTGCGAGCGCTTGCGCCGGGAACCCTTGCGGCGGCGTTTGCGTCGCGGCTCGGGCACCTTGATTTCTTCCTGCGGCGGCGTGTACGGGTCGTTGTGCGAGGGCACGACGTCGTCGACCGAGGAGTTGTCCAGCGGAAGCTCTTCGATGCCGAGCTCGCCCGGATCGGCGACATGATCGGCCTCGACAGGGTCCCATTCGAACGTGGCGTCGGCGTCCGTCGCGTCTTCGGGAGCAGGGCCGCGCGGATCCCGCGGCACTTTGCGCGGGGCCTCGGGCACGTCCGAGCGCGTGCTCGCGACGGTGCCGCGCTCGCCGCCGAACAGCTCCGGATGTTGATGCGCGATCGCGTTCAACTGCTCCGCGAGCTCATTCTTCAAGCGCAACGCCTGCTGCTGCTTCGGCGCGCCGAGCTCGCCCTCGAGCGCTTCGTCCATCCGCGTTTCCGCTTCCTGTGCCTTGCGAATGACGTTCGCGATCTTGCCGCGCGCTGGGTGAGAGGGCGGTGTGCGCTCGAGCATCGCGTCGGCCTGCTCGATGATCGGGCTGCAGGCCGTACAAAGGCACAGCCGCAGTCGGCCCTCGTGGACCTCGAACCTCACTTGGTGAGCTTCGCGGCCGAGCACGACTCGCCGAGGCGCATCTGCACGCAAGGCTTGCGTCGTTTGCAGCCGTCGCCGCTGTGTCAGCCACTCGACCAGCGGCTTCTCGCCGAGGGTCTTGGCAAATCGGGTATTGCGGAGCGCGTCGCCGCTCTTCTTCATGAGATAGGCAACGAGCGCGAGCAGTATCGCGCTCGCGAGAATGCCGATCGCCTCCGCGAGCGCGGCGCCTGCTTCATCGAGAAATTCCTCGCGGCCATTCGCATTCCAGAAGCGGCTGACGAATCGGCCGAGCTGCGCCATCAGGCTGCCGGCGATGCCGAGGATCGCCTCGACGAGCATGTACAGACCGTAGTACTGGAGAATCACGACCCCGATCTCGAATCCCAGCTGGGCACCGGGAATCGCGCCGACGCCGCCCGCGAGCGCACCGATCGCGGCGCCGATGGCCGTGCTCGCCGCCAGAATCGTGATCGCGTCGAACGCGAAATCGAGCAGGCCCGCGACCAACCCGCTCGCGACCTCGCCCACCCGGCGCTCGATCGCCTTCGGTATGTAGGGAACGGCCATCCGGCAGGCGACGCGCAGATCGGTGATCTTCTGCACGTAGGGGTCGAAACGCGTTCGGACCTTCGCCGTGCGGTAGAACGCCTCATGGTCGGCGAGTGCCTGGCGACGCTCCGCGATCCTGCGGCGCAATTTGGCCGGCATATCGGCGACCGCGCCGGAGCGGTCGATGAATTCCACTGGAATGAGGAGCGGCTGCGCGGCGGCGACATGCGCGCGCGGGTCGAGTCCGTTCAGCTCTGCGAGCACCGTCGGCATCTCGGGATTGCCGGACAGGTACGCCGCCATCTGGCCGACGGTCGTCGCAGAATTGGGCGCGGCGGCGAAGACTCCGTCGCGCACCTCGCTCCACGTCGCCGAAAACCGCGGGGCCGTGCTCTCACGGGGCTCGTCCCGCTTTTCGGCGATTCGTACACGAAGAATGTCGAGCAGCGGAAAGCGGAAGCGCCGGTCGAGGTTGTTGAAGCGATCGCGCAGATGCTTCTGCACAGCGCCAACGGGAGCGGTCAGCGCCTCGAGGACGCTTGCTGCGCTGTCGCGGTCGAGCAGGCTGAACGCGGCCGTCAGCAGGCGCAGGCGAGTCGCGGAGCTTTCGAGCGTAAAGGGCCGCTGCAAGACGGCGCTGATCGCGTCCATTGCAGCGAACGAATCGGACTTTCCACCGCCCTCCAGATAGCCTAGTAGCACCTCGCGAGCTTCTTCGCGAGGCATTGGTTTCACGATGGGCAGCGACTCGGAGCCGCCGCCGCCCGCGCGGCGCGCGATCGTCGGTTCTGCATTCGCCGGGCGGTGCGGCTCGCCGATCGCGCGTTTCGCCTGCAGCCAACGCGACAAGTTGGCGTTGCCGAATTGCTGCCCGGCGGACGCGAGAGGCGTCATCAGCGGCGGAGCGCTCGAGCTCGCCGGCTGCTTCGCAGCGGGCTGCGCAGAGACGGTCTGCTTCACGCCGTTCACGTCGAGATCACCGTCTCGCCGTCGCCGTCCAGCACGATCAGCTTGCCCGTGATCGCATCGGCATCGATGCGCGCGATCGCGTCACACACGCTCTCGGTGCTCAGGCACTGCGGGAAACTATCCGGTGCCAAGGCGTTCACGCGGACTCCGATGTCGGCAAATTCGTCTGCGAGGTGACAGGTCATCATGTTGAGCGCGGCTTTGGATGCGCTGTACGCGCTCTGACCGCGCCCGGCGAAGACATATGCGCCCGCGATGCTCGAAACGTTGACGACGTTGCGATTCCGCGTGGCGTTCTCCGCGCCTCGCGACGCCCAGTAGCGCCGCGCGAGCTCGAGCGCGAGATGCAGCGGCACTACTGCATTCATCTCGAGCATGCGCGTCACGTCGCGAATGCTCAGGTCGCCGCTCAGCAAATTCGCCCAGCGCACGTACGCCGCGGCGTTGACGAGCACATCGACGCGACCAAAGGTGTCGAGCGCGAAATCGACCACTCGCGAGCTCTCGTTTGGCATGCCGAGGTCGGCGCGGATGGTTGCGAATCGGCACTCGCGCGCTGGCCGGAGATGCAGGGGATCGAGCGGATCGAAGCTCCAGCACATCGGGGGCGGCGGAGCGGCCACGCGCGTGCGACACACCGCGACGATGTGGTACCGATGCCCATAAAGGCGACTGAACGCGGCGCCCAGTTGTCCGCTCGCACCCGTGAGCAGACATACGCGCGGCTCGCCCGCGCTCATTGCCACGGCACGATGGCACCGTGCCCCCAGCGCGAGACGACCGTCGTCTTCTCCCTGTGAAGCCAGACGATCACCGAATTCCGCGCGCTGCGGTGGTTGCTGCGGAAGGCGTGAAACGAGCGCGGCGTACATTCGAACGCCAGCAGCGAATTGTTCAACGGCGGTACCGCGACCACGCAATGCGCGCTTGCAACGCGCGCGTCTCGATACAGGCCGGTCTCGCCGCCATCACCCGGGGACCATTCGCCATTGTTCAAGTAATAGATGATCGCGACCCCGCGCACGGCCTCGAGCGGGGTCACGTTCGTGGCGCACGCGCCGCTGCGGTAATTGCAGCACTCGCCGCGCGGGATGACGATCTCGTCGCCGCGTGGCGCTGAGGGAAACCAGCCGGGGTTCAGGTCGTTGTGAATGACGCCATCGCGGCTGCCG
>DASTRY010000050.1:0-74287 GCA_035760965.1 Steroidobacteraceae bacterium
GACTTCTTCCAGCGTGTGGTCGGTATTCATGTCGATGCCGAAACGCATGCGCAACACTTTCGCTTCGCGTGCGGTGAGACCGGCGAGAACCTGACGTGTGGCTTCGCGCAGTGATTCCGACGTGGCGGCATCGATGGGCGACGAAATCGTCGTGTCTTCGATAAAGTCGCCAAGGTGTGAATCTTCGTCGTCGCCGATCGGTGTTTCCATCGAAATCGGTTCTTTCGCGATCTTCAGAACCTTGCGCACCTTGTCTTCGGGCAGATCCATGCGCGCGCCGAGTTCTTCCGGCGTCGGCTCGCGGCCCATCTCCTGCAGCATCTGTCGCGAAATGCGGTTGAGCTTGTTGATGGTTTCGATCATGTGCACCGGAATACGGATGGTGCGCGCCTGGTCGGCGATCGAGCGGGTGATGGCCTGGCGGATCCACCACGTCGCGTAGGTCGAGAACTTGTAGCCGCGACGGTATTCGAACTTGTCCACCGCCTTCATGAGGCCGATGTTGCCTTCCTGGATCAGATCGAGGAACTGCAGGCCGCGGTTGGTGTACTTCTTCGCGATCGAGATCACGAGGCGCAGGTTGGCCTCGACCATCTCTTTCTTGGCGCGACGCGCCTTCGCCTCGATCTGCCGGATGCGCTCGCGCGTGACGTCGAACTGCTTGCCGACTTCCTCGAGCGTGTGGTCCGTGTTCATGTCGATGCCGAAGCGCATGCGCAGAACCTTCGCCTCCCGCGGCGTGAGCTGCGCGAGCACGGCGTGCGTCGTTTCGCGCAGCGATTCCATCGTGGCCTGATCGATCGGCGAGGCGACCGACGTGTCCTCGATGAAGTCGCCAAGGTGCGAGTCCTCGTCGTCGCCGATCGGAGTCTCCATCGAGATGGGCTCCTTCGCGATCTTCAGGACCTTGCGTACCTTGTCCTCGGGCATCTCCATGCGCACGGCCAGCTCTTCCGGCGTCGGCTCGCGACCCATCTCCTGCAGCATCTGCCGCGAAATGCGGTTCAGCTTGTTGATGGTCTCGATCATGTGCACCGGAATACGGATGGTGCGTGCCTGGTCCGCGATCGAGCGCGTGATCGCCTGGCGAATCCACCACGTCGCATACGTGGAGAATTTGTAGCCGCGGCGGTACTCGAACTTGTCCACCGCCTTCATGAGGCCGATGTTGCCCTCCTGGATCAGGTCCAGGAACTGCAGACCGCGGTTCGTGTACTTCTTCGCGATGGAGATCACGAGACGCAGGTTCGCCTCGACCATCTCCTTCTTCGCGCGCCGCGCCTTGGCCTCGCCGATGGAGACCTCGCGGTTCACTTCCTTGATGTCGTTGATCGAGAGGCGATAGGTCTGCTCGAGCTGCTCGAGCTTCTTCTGGCGGCGCTCGATCTCGTCCTTGAACTTCAAGAGCTGCGCGGAGTACTTCTTGCCCTTCGCGTGCTTCTGCAGCCAGCGCGGGCTCGTCTCGTTCTTCGGGAACGTGGCGATGAAGTCCTTGCGCGGCATGCCCGCATCGCGCACGGCGATGATCATGATCTCCTTCTCGAGCTGGCGGATCTCGGCGACGTGCGTGCGCAGATTCAGGATCAGCGCGTCGAACATGCGCGGCGAGAGCTTCAGCTCCATCATCTCGTCCGAGAGCTTCTTGCGCAGCTTCAGGGTCTTCGGCTCCTTCGCGCCGTGCTTCTCGATGCTCGCGATGACCTGCGCATGCAGCTTCGCGATCGACGCGAAGCGGCGCGCGGCCTCCTCCGGATCGGGACCGGTGTCGACGGCTTCCTCGCCTTCTTCGCCGGCTTCCTCGGCATCCTCGCTCTCATCGTCGCTCTCGTCGGGCTCCGCGAGATCCATCTTGGTGGGGTTCTGCGGCTGCGCAATGACATCCGGCGCGTTCGGGTCGATGAACCCGACCACGATGTCGACGAGGCGCGCCTGTCCGGCCTTCACCGGCTCGTACGCCTTCAGCAGGAAGTCGTACGTCGGCGGGTACATGGACAGCGCGGTGCGCACGGCATCGAGGCCTTCCTCGATGCGCTTCGCGATGCGGATTTCGCCTTCGCGCGTCAGCAGCTCGACCGTGCCCATCTCGCGCATGTACATGCGCACCGGGTCGGTCGTGCGACCGAGCTCCGCATCGAGCGCGGCGAGCGCCGCGGCGGCTTCTTCGATGGCTTCTTCGTCGGCCGGCGCGGACGGCTCGGCCGCGAGCAACGACTCGGAATCCGGTGCCTTCTCGTACACCGGGATGCCCATGTCGTTGATGGTGTTGACGATGTCCTCGATCTGCTCGGGATCGACGATCTCGGACGGCAGGTGATCGTTCACCTGCGCATAGGTCAGATAGCCCTGCTCTTTGCCACGGGCGATCAGCAGCTTCAGTTGCGACTGACGGTCTTCTGTCATAGCGGGTAGACGGGCGAGTCCCACGGGGGCCTTCTTCTCGCTCGCCGACTTCGCGGCGGTCTTGCCGTCAACGGGTGCGGCATGCGCCGCGGGCGCCTTGCTCTCACGCGCCTCGGCATTCTTGGCGGCGGTAGCGCTGGCGGCCGCATGAGCGGCGCTGTGCGCTCCGGCACCGGACTTCTTGGCGGCCGCAACGGCCGGCTTCGCCGCATCCTTCTCGCGCGCGTGCGCGGCCGCCTTCTTGGGCGAGGCCGCCTTCGCAGGCTTGTGAGCGGATGTCGAGCGTTTCTTACTGGAGGCTGTCGGAGGCTTTGGCTTACGTGTCATGACGAGGAGGTTGGCCGGTCAGCATTCGATCCCCCTATGTGAGCCTCGGCGAAGACCAACTCAAGGGGCGCCGAAGAAAAGCGCGCAATTCTATTGGAGAGTCGCGCGCCTGCCAAATCCATCGACGGCGGCGGGCCCCGCGAGATCTCAGGAACGCGCCGGTCGACGGGTAACAAGTCGTGTAAATTCAATACGTTCGGTCTCGTTCAGAGCATCCATGCCGTGTTGACTGATGCGGGCATTCAGGGTCTCGAAGCGCCGCGTATCGGCCAGCTCGGCGAGCTTCAGCAAGGCGGCGCGCAGCTCGCCGGCCGCGGTGGCGGAGTCGGTGATCACGTCGTCCTTTTGAAGAAGCTTTACCAGCGATTCCTGTTCCGGTCTGTCGGCCCATCGCTGGATAACTTGACCCGAGGACTGCGCCGGCTGGGTACGGAGGTTGTCGAGGAGCTCGCGGAGCAGGTCGATTCCGGCCTCTTCGACACGGTCGAGCCCGGCGCGTTCCTCTGGGCGCACATCTGCGGCGATCTGAGGGAACCGTAGCAAGCGATCTACCGCCTGGCGAACCAGGCTGCCGCGGCCGGCGCTCGTCTGAGCGCGTCCGGGCTGGCGGCGCGGGGGCAGCCCGCGAGGGGCGGCGGTGGACGGCGCCGGCTCGGCGGCCTCGCGCGAAAGCTTCGCGCCGGCATTCCAGAGCTCGGCAAGCCGCTGCGCCGGCAGCTTTATCGCCTCCGCCACCCGGCCCAGCAGGAGCTCGTGATAAACGCCGGGCGGGACCTTCGCGAGCAGCGGCCGGGCCGCTTCCGCAAAGCGCGCGCGACCGTCGGCGTGCGAGAGGTCCACCTGCTCGGCGAGCGAGCGCACGAAGTACTCCGAGAGCGGCAGCGCCTGCGCGAGCCGCGCTTCGAATGCGTCGCGTCCTTCTTCACCCACCAGCGAATCCGGGTCGTGGCCTTCGGGAAGGAACAGGAAACGCAGCTCGCGTCCTTCCCGGGCTTCGGGCAGCGCGTGCTGGAGCGCGCGCCAGGCTGCGGCACGCCCGGCGCGGTCGCCGTCGAATGCGAACACGACTTCGCTCACGAGGCGAAACACTCTCTTCAGATGCTCCGGCGTGGTCGCGGTGCCGAGCGTCGCCACGGCGTACTGAATTCCGGATTGATGGAGACGCACCGTGTCCATGTAGCCTTCGACGATCAGAAGGCGCTTCAGGCTTACACGCGCCTGACGCGTCTCGTACAGCCCGTACAGCTCGCGGCCCTTGTGGAAGAGCGCGGTCTCCGGCGAGTTCAGGTACTTCGGCTCGCCCTGGTCGATGATACGGCCGCCGAACGCGATGACTCGGCCACGCGCGTCACGGATCGGGAACATGATGCGGTCGCGGAAGCGGTCGTAGTGACGCTCGCCCTCGCGCGCCTGGCCCCGCTCCCGTTCGACGATGAGACCGAGCTCGGCGAGCTGCTTGCGCGCCTCCTCGGTGCCGCCGAAGCGCCGCAGCACCTCGTTCCAGGCATTCGGCGCGTAGCCGATGGCGAAGCGCTCGAGCGTCTCGCTCGTCAGGCCGCGATTGCGCACGTACTGACTGGCGCGCGCGTCGCGCGCGAGCTGCTCCATATAAAAGCGCGCCACCTTCCCCATGAGCTCGAACGCGTCGTCATCGATGCGCCGCGGGCCCGAGGCGTCGCCGCCTTCGTGCGGGACCTCGAGCCCGAGCCGGCTCGCCAGGTCCTCCACCGCCTCCGGAAAGGAGAGGCGGTCGTAGCTCATCAGGAACCCGAGTACGGTACCGTGCGCACCGCAGCCGAAGCAGTGATAGAACTGCTTCTCCGGGCTCACCCAGAACGAGGGCGTCTTCTCCCCGTGGAACGGGCAGCACGCCTTGTACTCGCGCCCGGATTTCTTGAGCGGCACGCGCGCGCCGATGATCTCCGCGATGTCCGCGCGGGCGATCAGCTCGTCGATGAAGGCTTGGGGGATGCGGCCCATGGGGAGTGGCCGATAGTTTAGCTGGCGTTGGGCGGCGCGCGCCTCGCGCCGCTCAGTTCGCTGCCGCGGACGAGCTCGGAGCGGGCGGGGGCTCGCTCGGGCCCGGCGCGCTGTCCTCGGTTTCCGGGGTCGTACAGAGCAGCGCGTGACGCTCGGCGCGCGGCTTCTTCGCGAGCTCGCGGACCGCGTCGTAGAACTCCGGCAGATTGCCGTTGTGGAGCGCTAGCAAGCGCGTGAACCCCGGAACGCAGTCGTAGTAGGTGGCCACCGACGCGAGGTGGGCGTTGTTCAGGCCCTCCTCGATCCAGTCGTCGTACCCGGAGCGGCCCCCGAGCTTCTTGTCCAGCGCGCGGATCTCGTCCGCCAGCTTCCTGAAGATGTCCGCTTTGCGCGCGCGCATTTCCTCGCGGGGAATGTCCTGTGCGTACAGGTCCGCGAGCTGCGCGCGAGTGCGCGTGAAGAGCGCAAGGTATTGCTGCTGATGCCGTCGTCGCGTCTTGTATCGCGCGAGGTCGCGCTCATGGCCTTGCGCTTTCAGCCAGCGCTCGAGGCCGGTTTCCTCCACCGTCACGGCGAACGCCTCGTTGAACTCGGAGTCGCCCGCGACGTAGACCACCTGGTGCGAGAGCTCGTGAAAGATGATCGCGGCGAGCTCATCGTCGCCGTAGCTCAGCATGGTGTTGAGCACCGGATCCGAGAGCTTGCCGAGCGTCGAGTACGCCGGCACGCCGCCGACGACCACATCGAAACCCTTCTTGCGCAGCGCCGCCGCGAACTTCCGCGCGCCGCGCTCCGAGAAGTACCCGCGATACGCGACGCAGCCCGCGATGGGAAAGCACCAGCGCTTCGGCTTCACGGAGAACTCGGGCGCAGCAACGACGTTCCACACCACGTAGCGCCGCTTCACATCCGCGTAGGTGCGGTAGCTCGAGTTGTCGGGCAGCCCGAGCTCGCGCGAGGCGAACTGCCGGGCGGTGCGCACCTCGGTGAGGCGGGCGCGCAGGTCGTCCGAGGTGTGCGGGTCGGCGATGACCGCTTCGATGGGCTCACGCGCGTGTGACACCTGCCACTGGCCGCGCGCCGCCTGCGCCAGATACATCGTGCCGCAAGCCGGCAGCATCGTCGTCGCCAGGACGATGAGCGCAAGCCGCGCGAGGC
Source organism: Steroidobacteraceae bacterium (assembly GCA_035760965.1). Lineage (GTDB taxonomy): Bacteria > Pseudomonadota > Gammaproteobacteria > Steroidobacterales > Steroidobacteraceae > JADGHX01. The sequence continues at coordinate 5,866 of DASTRY010000050.1, forward strand.
CGTGAACAGTTACCATTTGCCGATGGAAGTGTACTTGGTTGGCGGCGCCGTACGGGATCGGCTGCTCGGCTTGCCCGTGCGCGAGCGCGACTGGGTGGTCGTCGGCGCGCGTCCGGACGAGCTCGAGCGTCAGGGTTACCTTCCGGTCGGCAAGGAATTCCCGGTCTTCTTGCACCCGGAGACCCGCGAGGAATACGCGCTCGCGCGCGTCGAGCGCAAGGTCGCGCCCGGCTACAAGGGCTTCACGACGCAGTTCTCGCCCGACGTGACGCTCGAGGAGGACCTGAAGCGCCGCGATCTCACGATCAACGCGATGGCCGAGGACGCGGACGGCAATGTCGTCGACCCGTTCAACGGCCGCGCCGATCTCGAGGCGCGCGTGCTGCGCCACGTCTCCGAGGCGTTCGTCGAAGATCCGGTGCGCGTTCTGCGCGTCGCGCGCTTCGCCGCCCGCTTCGCGCCGCTCGGGTTCACCATCGCGGACGAGACGCGCGCGCTCATGAAGCGCATCGTCGCCGCCGGCGAGGTCGCGGCGCTCGTGCCCGAGCGCGTGTGGAAAGAGACGAGCCGCGCGCTGTGCGAGCCGCGACCCGACGTTTACTTCGAGGTGCTGCGCGACTGCGGGGCGCTCGCCGTGATCTTCCCCGAGATCGATGCGCTCTTCGGCGTGCCGCAGCCGGCCCAGTGGCATCCGGAAATCGACACCGGCGTGCACGTCATGATGGCGTTGCGCTTGGCGGCGAAGATGGACGCGCCGCTCTCCGTGCGCTTCGCGGTGCTCGTGCACGACCTCGGCAAGGCGCGCACGCCGCCGCAGAAATGGCCCGCGCACCATGGTCACGAGAGCCTCGGCGTCGAGCCGATCGAGGCGCTGTGCGCGCGGCTCAGAGTGCCGACGCAATTGCGCGAGCTGGCGTTGATCGTCTCGCGGTTTCATACGCACGTGCATCGCGCCAACGAGCTGAAGCCGGCCACCGTGCTGAAGCTCTTCGAAGAAACCGACGCCTTCCGCCGACCGGAGCGCTTCGCGGAGTTTCTGATGGCATGCGAGTGCGACGCGCGCGGCCGGCTCGGTCTGGAAGACCGGCCCTATCCGCAGGCGGATTATCTGCGCCGGGCGATTGCTGCCGTGCTGCCCGTGAGTCTCACTGAAAACGAGAAGCAGGGCCTCGCCGGCCCGGCGTTCGGCGATAAGCTGCGCGAGAAGCGGTTGGCGGTGCTGACCGCGCTTCGAGATTCCGTACGGGAGGACCCTTGACGAAAGACGCTGACGCATGAGCTGGCTCGACGCGCTGATTCTCGGCCTCGTCGAAGGCATCACCGAATTCCTCCCCATCTCCAGCACCGGTCATCTGGTCCTCACGCGCTCGTTCCTCGGGCTCGAGGGCGACGACGTGAATCGCGCGCTCATCATCATTCAGGGCGCGGCGATCCTCGCCGTGTGCTGGGAGTACCGCGTGAAGCTGTGGCAGGTCGCCGCGGGCCTTGCGAAGCAGGGCGCACAGCGGTTCGTGCTGAACCTCATCATCGCGTTCATCCCAGCCGCGGTGCTCGGGCTGCTGTTCAAGGACAAGATCGAGACGGTGCTCTTCGCGCCGGTGCCCGTCGCGCTCGCTCTGGTGATCGGCGGCGTGGTCATCCTGTGGGCCGAGCGGCGCAAGCATCGCGAGACGATCCGCACGGTCGACGAGGTGAAGCCGGGCGATGCGCTGAAGGTCGGCTTCGTGCAGTGTCTGGCGCTCTTTCCGGGTACGAGCCGCTCGGCCGCGACGATTCTTGGCGGGCTGTTCGTCGGCATGAGCCGCATCGCGGCCACCGAGTTCTCGTTCTTTCTCGCGATTCCGACGCTGCTCGCGGCCACGGGGCTCGAGCTGTGGGAGGCGCGGCACGAGCTGTCGTCCGCGGGCATCGGCCCGCTCGCGCTCAGCTCGGTGGTGTCGTTCATCGCCGCGCTGCTGAGCATTCGCTTTCTATTGCGCTTCGTCAGCCGTCACTCGTTCGCCGGGTTCGCGTGGTACCGCATCATCTTCGGCGGGCTGATTCTCGGCGCGTGGGCGCTCGGCTGGGTGCACTTCGACATTCAGAGCAAGTGACGCAGGTCCTGCACGGAGAACCCGCGCAGCGGCGCATCGAGCTCGCGTGCAAGCGCGATGGCCTTGAACGCCTCGCCCATCTCGCCCGGCAGTAGCAGCTGGCGCGCCTCGCTCGACTGACGCAGATCGCGCACCAGCGACTCGATGCCGAGCCCCAGCAGGAACGCGGCCTGCGTTGCGAACCCGCGAACCTGCAGGCCCGCGGCATCGGCGGCTTCGGCCACTCGCGTGAAATCCACCCACGCCGTGATGTCCTGAACGCCGACGTTGATGAACGGATCGTCGTGGACGCGATGCTTGTAATGGCAGCGCAGCGTGCCTTCCATCCGTTGCGGGTGATAGTAGTGACTGCGCGGCAGGCCGTAGTCGAACAGCAGCATCACGCCGCGCTCGAGGCACTCCGCGAGGCTGGCGATCCAGGGCTCGACACGCAGGCACAGCTCGGTGCGATAGCCGTCGGGCAGCTCGTACGGCAGCTCGCGCGTGAGGCGTTGCCATGCGGCGGCGAGATCGGCGTCGGCCGTGCGCTCCAGTTCGACGAATTCATGCGAGTCGCCGCGCGCGGTCCCCGCGTCTGCGGCGGCGACACCGAGCTCGCGCGCGGCGCCATCGCGGACGACGAGCCGACGGCAGGGCAGGGCATCGAGCACTTCGTTCGCGAGCACGACACCCGTCAGCGGCTTCGAGGGCAGCCGATCGAACCACACGACGCGTTTGCGCAAGCGCTCGGGGAGCTGCTCGATGCGCGTGCGCTGGCGGTCTCGCAGATCCGCGCTCACTTCGAGGATGGCGTAGCTCTCGGGCAGCGTGCCGAGCGAGGCGAGCGTTTCGAGCACGGTCGCGGCCATGCGGCCGGTGCCGGCGCCGAGCTCGAGAATGCTGCCGCCGGTGCGCTCCAGCACTTCACCGCACTGCCGCGCGACGCACACGCTGAAGAGGTCCGAGAGTTCCGGCGCCGTCGTGAAATCCCCGCCGGCACCGATCTTCGCGCCGCCCGCGCTGTAGTAGCCGAGGCCGGGCGCATACAGCGCGAGCTCCATGAACGCCTCGAAGGACAACCACCCGCCGGCGGCGGCGATGCGCTCGCGGATCATCCGCGCCACGGCCTGCGAATGCTCTTCTTCAGCCGGGAAGAGCGGCGGTAGCGTTGAGGGCGGCGTGGATGTCGTCATAATCCACTGCCATGCCGTCGAAACGTAAGAACAACGAGCTGCTGACCGGCAAGACCGTCATGATCACCGGCGGGGCGCGGCGCATCGGCGCCACGCTGGCGCGCACGCTGCACGCCGCCGGCGCCAACATCGTGCTGCATTACCGGCGCTCGGCGGACGAGGCGAACGCGCTGGTGAAAGAGCTGAACGCCGTCCGGCGCGGCTCGGCCGTGCTCGAGCAGGCGGACCTGCTGGACGTGAGCCGCTATCACAAGCTCATCGACGCGGCGGTGACCGCGTTCGGCCAGCTCGATGTGCTGATCAACAATGCGTCCTCGTTCTATCCGACCGAGATCGGCGAGATCACGGAGGCGGACTGGAACGATCTCGTCGGCACGAACCTGAAAGCGCCGCTGTTCCTGTCGCAGGCCGCGGCGCCGGCGCTGCACCTGACCGAAGGCTTGATCCTGAATCTCGCGGACATTCACGGCATGCGCCCTCTGCGTCGCTACCCCACGTACTGCGTGGCGAAGGCGGGGCTCATCATGCTCACGAAATCGCTCGCGCGCGAGCTTGGGCCGCACGTGCGCGTCAACGCGATCGCGCCCGGGCCGGTGATGTGGCCCGAGGACACGCCGGACAAGGCGCTGCAGAAGAAGATCATCGAGCGCACGGCACTCAAGCGCACCGGCTCGCCGGCCGATGTGGCGCGCGCCGCGTTGTTCTTCTGTGCCGAGGCGCCGTACGTCACGGGCCAGATTCTCGCGGTGGATGGCGGTCGCAGCGTCGGGTGGTAGGTGCTGCGACTCTGAGCGGGCACTGCCCCACGGCGACCATTGAATTGGCGGCCAGCTCGAACGGTTTCTCGCGCCGAGCGAGCCGCGCAACTCGAGGCTGTTCTTCCGCTCGTCGGGCGCTGCGCGCATGCACGCGCGCCACGTACTCGCCGGCCCGGCGATGACCGCGCGCCTCACGCGGCAGGTACGCGCATCATCGGGTGCGCGGCCCGGTCGAATTTCTCCCACAGCTCGCCGATCGTGACGTGCAGCGTCGGATGCACCGTCTCCGGCGCGAGATCGGCCATGGGGCCCAGCATGAACGCGCGCTTCACCAGGTCCGGCCGCGGCAGCTTGAGGCCGGGCTCCTCGTGCACGAGATCACCGTACAGGAGGATGTCGAGATCCATCGAACGCGGCGCCCACTTCGGCGCCTCGCGCGGTCGCCCGCATGCCGTCTCGATCTCGCGCAGTCGCGCGACGACCTCGTGCACCGACAGATCCGTCGTGAAGCCGCTGACGAAGTTGATGAAGTCGTCGCCCTCGAAGCCGACCGCCTTGTTGCGATACCACGGCGAGAAGCGCACGCCCGGAAACGCCTGTGCCAGCGCGCGCGCGGCCTGCGCGAGATGCTTCTCCGGTTCGATGTTGCTGCCGGCGGCGACGAAGACCTGCGGCATGCTCAGGTCACCGCGGCGCCGGCCGGTGTGAGATCGGCCCGCGTCCGCTCGAGCGTGATGCCGACATCGCGTGAGCCGCGGATCGCGCCGGGCTTGTTCACCGACAGCCGGATCCACTCCACGCCGAATTCTTCGATGACGAGCATGGCCGTGCGATGCGCCAGCGTCTCGACGAGCTTGAACTGCGAAGCCGCCACGAAGGCGATGATGCGCTTCGAGACCTTCTTGTAGTCGATGGTGTCCGCCACCTCGTCGGTGAGCGCCGCGCGGCGGCAGTCCACCGGCATCTCGAGATCGATCACGACGGTCTGCTTGATCCGTCGCTCCCATTCGATGAAGCCGATGATGCAGTCGATTTCGAGGCCGCGCAGGAAGATGCGATCGGAAGAGGTCATGCGGAATCCGCGGTCAGGAGAAATTCGGGTGGGCCGCTGCCGGCACGGCGCGCAGATCGCCGAGCGGCCAGCGCGCTCGGGCTTGGATGCCCAGCCCGTCGTGCTCGCCGGCGGCGAGACGCGCAAGCCCGGCGACGGCGATCATCGCGGCATTGTCGGTGCAGAATTCGATGCGCGGATAGTAGACGCGTGCGCCGTATCGCGCCGCTTCCGCCGCCAGCCGTTCGCGCAGCGCGCGGTTCGCGCTCACGCCGCCCGAGACGACGAGCGTGTCGAGCCCGGTCTCTTCGAGCGCGCGCATCGCCTTGGCGACCAGCGTATCGGCGATCGCGTCCTGCACGGCGTAAGCGATATCGGCGCGGCGGGCATCCGTCAGGTTCTCCTCGCGCGTGGCGTGCAGGACTGCGGTTTTCAGCCCCGAAAAGCTGAATTCGAGGCCGGGGCGGTCGCGCATCGGACGCGGCAGATGCAGAGCCCCCGGACGCCCGGAGGCGGCAAGCCGCGCGAGCTCAGGCCCGCCGGGGTACGGGAGGCCGAGCAGCTTCGCGGCTTTGTCGAAGGCTTCGCCCGCAGCGTCGTCGCGTGTTTCACCGAGCAGGGTGTAGCGCCCGATGCCCTGCACACCGATGAGCATGGTGTGCCCGCCGGACACCAGCAGTGCGATGTGCGGGAAGGGCGGCGGATCGGGCTCGAGCAGCGGAGCGAGCAGGTGCCCCTCGAGGTGGTGAACGCCGATGGCCGGGACATCCCAGGCGTACGCAAGGCTACGCGCGAGCGCGGCGCCGGTGAGCAGCGCGCCGATGAGTCCCGGACCGGCCGTATAAGCGATGCCCTCGATGCCCAGCGCAGCCGCTGCGCCGGCGGCGCTCATCGCCTTGGGGATGCCCAGCGCCCGGCTCGTTTGCTCCAGAGCCGCGTTCACGAGCGGTAACAACCGCCGCACGTGATCGCGCGAGGCCAGCTCCGGGACCACCCCGCCGAAGGCGCGATGCAGGTCGATCTGGCTGAACAACTCGTGCGCGAGCAAGCCCTTGCGACGGTCGAGGACCGCCACGGCGCTTTCGTCGCAGGAGGATTCGATCGCCAGGATGCGCATCACGCCTCCAGACCCCTTTGCCTTTTCATGCACGGGTCCATTAGAATGCCCGGCCCCGCATTCTGCGGTCCGCGCGTAATTTAAGCCAAATCAAGGGTTTGAGGTTTCGATGCCGAGCGTTCGTGTTCGCGAGAACGAATATTTCGATGCCGCCTTACGGCGTTTCAAGCGCGCCTGTGAAAAGGCGGGCATTCTCACCGAGCTCCGCCGGCGCGAATTCTACGAAAAGCCCACCCAGGAGCGGAAACGCAAGAAGGCGGCCGCCATCAAGCGGCACATGAAGCGCGTGTCTCGCGACGGCATGCGGGCCGGCCGCTGACGGCTTCTCCGAGCGGTCCTGCGCGTATGACGCTGAAGGAACGCATCACCGACGACATGAAGACTGCGATGCGCGCCGGCGACAAGGACCGGCTCGCCGTCGTGCGTCTGATCCTCGCCGCGATCAAGCAGCGCGAAGTCGACGAGCGCGTCACGCTGGACGACGCGCAAGTGCTGGCCGTGCTCGAGAAGATGGCCAAGCAGCGCAAGGAGTCCATCGCGCAGTTCGAGAGCGGCGGCCGCGCGGATCTGGTCGCCAAAGAGAATGCCGAGCTCGCGGTCGTGCAGTCCTATCTGCCGGCGCAACTCTCCGAAGCCGAGCTCGATGCCATCATCGCCGAGGCCATTGCGGCGACCGGCGCCACGTCCGTCAAGGACATGGGCAAGGTGATGGGCATCGTGAAATCGAAGGCTGCGGGCCGAGCCGACATGGGCGCCGTCGGCGCCCGCGTCAAGCAGAAGCTCGGCTAGCGTGAGCGGCGCTCGCGCGGCACGCTTCGTCGCGAGGCGTCATGCGGCCGCCACCCTCGCCCTCCCGCACGCGCCGCATGGGCCGCAGGTCTGAGCAGTGCTCGCCGGACGCGGCTTTTTCACAGCGGTTTCCCTCATTCTCATCGCGCTGACGTGCATCGCGTTCGCGAAGCGCATCGAGCGCGAGCGGCGTCTGTTGCGCAAGCTGCGGGAGAACAACGGCAAGGTGTCGTTCGCCGATCTGAGCGACGCTGAGCGCGACACCGCCGAAGCGCTGCGCGCAGCGGGCGTTCTGCACGCCGATCGCGACCGCGGCTACATCCGTCCGGACGCGTTGCGGGCGTTCAAGCAGAAGCGCATTCGCTTCGTCCTGTCGGGCGCGCTCATCGCCTTGGTGTTGGCGATCGCAGTCGCGTTCATCCTGCTGCGCTAGTCAGGGATCGATCGCCGATAGTCGTCTAGCCGTCGCTGGAACGACTGCTCCCTCAGATACCCCGGAATGATGGCGCGCATGCGCGCGGGCTCGATGCCGAGGCTCCGGCATCCATCGCTCGTGCAGATGCTGTCGATGGTGAGCGACTTGTAGTTGTCGTAGGAGAAGGGCTTGCCCGGCAGGAAGTCCATCAGCACGCCCTGAGCCGCCGCGATGAAATCGGGAAGCGGGATCACGTGGCACGGCAGGCCCGCAGCCGCGGCCGTGGTTCGCACGATCTCGGCGAGCGTCATGATGTCCGGCCCGCACAGCTCGTACGACTTGCCGATCGTGTGCGGATTGGCGAGGGCGCGCATGAAGGCCTCCGCCACGTCGTGTACGTACACGGGGGCGAAGCGCGCGCCGGGCCGTGCCAGCGGCAACACGCCGTGCGTGAGGCGCAGCAGCTTCGCGAACCGATTGGTCAGGCTGTCGTGCGCGCCGAAGATCACGGAGGGACGGAAGATCGTCGCATCGAGCGACGTCGCGGCCACGCGGATCAGCGCCTCCGCTTCGCCTTTGCTGCGCAAATACTGGCTCGGCGCCTGCGCGCCCGCGCCCAGCGCGCTCATGTGCAGCAGGCGCGACACGCGCGCGGCGCGCATCGCCTCGACGACCTTGTGCGCGAGCTCGACGTGCGCGAGACGAAAAGTCTGCCGGCCGCGCTCGTTCAAGATCCCGACGAGATTGATCACGACATCCATGCCGGTGAAGAGCTGGCCGAGCACGCGGACGTCGTGCACGTTGGCCAGCTCGAGCTTCAAGGTCGGCAGTACGGTCAGGTGCTTGCCGCGGGAGAGATTGCGCGTCGGTACGAGCACCATGTGGCCCGCTTCCGCAAGACGCGTCACGAGCGCGCTGCCGACGAAGCCGGTACCGCCGAGCACACAAATGCTGAGGCTCTTCCCCATCGTCCTCGAGGTCGCAAAGGTGCCGAGCGCGCGGCGCTCAGCGCAACGGAATCAGCAGGATCGTGTTCGCGCGACGCACCTCGAGCACCAACGTATTCGCGCCCTTGGCGCGCTCACGGAGTTGCTGCAGGTTGGTCACCTTGCTGCGATTGACGCCGATGATGATGTCGTTCGCGCGCAGTCCCGCTTGCGCGGCCGTGCTGCCGGACTCGACGGAGCGCACCACCGCGCCGCCACCTTCCGGTGCGTCAGCAAGGCTCGCGCCGTCGAGGCCGCGATGAATCGCGTGCGACTCCCGCGGCGTCACTTCTTTCGCCGGCGGCTCGCCGGAATCGGCGATCACCGCCGTCACGCGCCGCGGTTTGCCGTCGCGCACGAGCCCGACGTCCACCTTGTCGCCGACGCGCAGCATGCCGATCGCATTGCGCAGCTCGGTGTTGGATTTGACGTTCTGCCCGTTGACCGACGTGATCACGTCCCCGGTCTTGATGCCCGCCTTGTCCGCCGGCGAGCCCTCGACCACTTGCGACACGAGCGCGCCCGGGGTGTCGCCCAGCCCGTAGAGCTGCGCGATATCCGGCGTCACGTTGTAGATGCTCACGCCGAGCAGCCCGCGCTTCACCGAGCCGTACTTCAGCAGCTGGTCCATCACGCTGTGGGCCATGTTCACCGGGATGGCAAACCCGATGCCGATGTTGCCGCCGCTGCGCGAGAGGATGGCGGTGTTGATGCCGATGAGCTCGCCCTTGAGATTGACGAGCGCGCCGCCCGAGTTGCCCGGATTGATCGAGGCGTCGGTCTGAATGAAGTCTTCGAAGCCGTCCGGATTGATGCCCGAGCGTGACAGCCCGCTGACGATACCCGAGGTCACGGTGTGCGCGAGGCCGAACGGATTGCCGATGGCGACGACGAAATCACCCACTTCGAGCTTCGACGAGTCGCCGAGGGTGATCTGCGTGAGCGAGCTCGAATTCACCTTGAGAACCGCGACGTCGGAGGGTGCATCGCTCCCGACGAGCTCCGCTTTCAGATCGTGCCCGTCCTGCAGAGTGACGGTGATCTCGCTCGCGTTCTCGACGACGTGCGCGTTGGTGACGATGTAGCCGTTCTTCGCATCGAAGATGACGCCGGAGCCGGCGCTCTGGAACGGCCGCGAGCGCTGCCCGAGATCGGGCGGCACATCGAAGAAGCGCCGGAAGAAGGGATCGTCGAGGAACGGGTTCTGCTGCCCCTTCTCCTTGATCGTGCCGTGCGTGGAGATGTTCACCACCGCCGGCGAAACGCGCTTGATCATCGGCGCCAGCGAGGGAAGCGGTGTTTCGCCCACCGAGGCCGGAAGGGCAGCGGTGGCGGGAAGCGCGGCGCCGGTCGCCAGCACTGCGGCGACGGCAAAGGAAGCGAAAATCGCGGCGCGAGACATAATCGGACCGACCGGACTGGAAGACGGATGACGATTCTAAATGGGCCTACTGTCTGCTGTCAGACAGTAGGCCCTTGTTCACCCTACCAGGCAAACGTGCCGCGCGGGCAGCGCGCTCGTTACGCCGCCTGCACTTCGATGCGCTTCGGCTGCACCTGCGGCTGCTTCGGGATGGTGACCTCGAGCACGCCGTTCGTCTGCTTCGCCGAGATGGCCTCGGTCTGCGCCGTCTCGGGCAGCGTGAAGCGACGCAGGAACTTGCCGCTTACGCGCTCGATGTGCTCGTAGGTGGCATTGCTGCTCGTCGTCTCGGCGCGGCGCTCGCCTTTGATGGTGAGCACGCCCTTCTCGGCGACGATCTCGATGTCCTTCTTGTCGACGCCGGGCAGATCCACGCTCACGACGAAGCGGTCCGGCTCCTCGCGCACATCGACCGAGGGCAACCAGCTGGTCGCGGCGAGCTCGCTGCGCGCGGCGCTCTCATCGAAAAAGCGAGAGAAATCACGTTGAAAACGGTTCAGCAGACGAAAGGGCTCGTAACGTACGACAGTCATCGGGGCTCTCCTGAAATTCTCGCGCTACAGGCGCGGCTGCACGGCTTTGTGCGGTCGGGGGCGTACGTTTCAAGCGTCGTCGAGCGCCGCGACGAGCCTCGGCGCGAGCGCGACCTGTGGACATTCTGTGCAGAACCGGTGGACAGGCTGGGCACAATATCTTGGGGTCGCGCGAGCGATAAATTTTTCGCCGAAGGGGCTCGGCGCGTACTGCAGAGATCTCGGTAATTAATTGAAAATACTTGTAAAATTATGCCTCTTCAGAGCCCTCCTCGATTCTTGACGGTACTGTTGCACCTCATTAGGCTCTGTCCCCCGACACAACATCTTGTGTCGCTCCACTGACAGGGGGAGGGGGCGAACAAGACGGCGTCGGGGAGTTTCCAGGGGAAATACCGCATCGGCAGCAGCCTTTCCGCGAGGCGTGCTTTTCCCTTTGGATTTGTGCAGACGGCCGCAAGAAAACGGAGCGCCGCGGGTCCATGAATACCGTCGTGAAAATCGAACCGAAAGACATCGAAGCCATTGCCTTTCAGGAGGCCTCGCTCGACATCTGGGACAAGAAGTACCGCCTGACCGCCAAGGACGGCACGCCCATCGACAAGACGATGGACGACACGTACCAGCGCGTGGCGCGCGCGCTTGCGGATGTCGAGCGTGAGGACGTGCGCGATCACTGGTACGAGCGCTTCCTGTGGGCCTTGCGCCGCGGCGCCATCCCCGCCGGGCGCGTCACGTCGAACGCCGGCGCGCTCGAGCACAAGCCCGCCACCTCGACGATCAACTGCACGGTCTCCGGGACGATTCACGACTCGATGGACGACATCCTGAAGAAGGTGCACGAAGCGGGGCTCACGCTGAAGGCCGGCTGCGGCATCGGCTACGAGCACTCGACGCTGCGCCCGCGCGGCGCTTACGTCTCGGGCGCGGGTGCGTACACATCCGGGCCGCTGTCGTTCATGGATATCTTCGACAAGATGTGCTTCACCGTGTCGTCGGCGGGCGGCCGCCGCGGCGCGCAGATGGGCACGTTCGACGTCGGGCACCCGGACGTCATGGAGTTCATCCGCGCCAAGCGCGAGAACGGGCGCTTGCGCCAGTTCAACCTCTCGCTGCTGATCACGGACGAGTTCATGCAGGCCGTGCGTGAGGATCGCGAGTGGAAGCTCGCCTTCCCGCTGTCGCTGAAGGAATACGAAGCCGAGCAGCCGGATCTTGCGGATTCCGCCAAGTTCATCTGGCGCGAGTGGCCGGTGCACGAAGGCTACGTCACGCGCGACGACGGCCTCGTCGCCTGCAAGGTGTACAAAACGCTGCCGGCGCGCCGCATGTGGGACGTCATCATGACCTCCACGTACGACTTCGCGGAGCCGGGCTTCATCCTCATCGACCGGGTCAATGAGATGAACAACAACTGGTGGTGCGAGAACATCCGCGCCACCAACCCGTGCGGCGAGCAGCCGTTGCCGCCATATGGCTCGTGCCTGCTCGGCTCGGTGAATCTCACGCGCTTCGTGCGCAATCCGTTCACGGAATTCGCCGAGTTCGACTGGGCGGAGTATCGCGAAGTCGTCCGCGTGTTCACGCGCATGCTCGACAACGTCGTCGAGATCAACGGCCTGCCGCTGCCGCAGCAGCGGGAGGAGATCATGCGCAAGCGCCGTCACGGCATGGGCTTCCTCGGCCTCGGCAGCACGTTCGCGCTGCTCGGCATGAAGTACGGCTCGCCCGAGTCGGTGAAATTCACCGAGGACGTGTCGCGCGAGATGGCGCTCGCCGGCTGGGAAGCGGCGCTCGAGCTGGCGCGCGAGAAGGGCCCCGCGCCGATCATGAACGAGGAGTTCACCGTCACGAAGGAGATGCTCCGCAAGCGGCCCGAGATGGCGCGCGATGGCTGGAAGCCGGGTGCGAAGATTCCCGGGCGCCTGCTCCACGCGCGTTACAGCCGCTACATGCAGCGCGTGGCGGAAGTGAACCCGCAGCTCGTGCACGAGCTCGCCGAAGTCGGCGCGCGCTTCACGCATCACACTTCGATTGCGCCCACCGGCACGATCTCGCTGTCGCTCGCAAACAATGCGTCGAACGGCATCGAGCCGTCGTTCGCGCATCATTACTTCCGCAACGTCATCCGGCCGGGCAAGAAGACGAAGGAGAAGGTCGACGTCTTCTCGTTCGAGCTGCTCGCGTATCGCGAGATGGTGAACGAGCGTGCCATGCCGGGCTCGACGAACCCGGCGGAGAAGCTGCCGGACTACTTCACGGCGGCGGACGAGGTCACGCCCAAGCAGCACGTCGACATCCAGGCGGCCGCGCAGAAGTGGGTGGATTCCTCGATCTCCAAGACTGCGAACGTGCCGACGGACTACAAGTACGAGGACTTCAAGGACATCTACCTGTACGCGTACGAGTCCGGCCTGAAGGGCTGCACGACCTTCCGCTTCAACCCGGAGGCGTTCCAGGGCGTGCTCGTGAAGGAAGAGGACCTGAAGAACACCAAGTACGTGTTCACCCTCGAGGACGGCAGCGAAGTCGAGGTACGCGGCGACGAAGAAATCGAGTACGACGGTGAGAAGCACACCGCCGCCAATCTGTTCGATGCGCTGAAGGAGGGGTACTACGGCAAGTTCTGACGAATTGCGTCGGACCCTGCGCGACCCCACATCCAGCCGTCAAAGGACCGAATCGTGAGCGCCATGAAGATCGACAAGAAGATCGTGAAGTACCGCGTGCAGAAGCCGGCCGACAAGGCGGCGGACGCGGCGAACCCGTCCGCCCCGGCGGACCTCGTGCCCCGTCGCAAGGACGGCGCCAAGGTCATTCGCATGACCGAGGAGATCCAGCGCCCCGAGGTGCTGATCGGCTCGACCTACAAGATCAAGACGCCGGTGTCGGATCACGCCATGTACGTGACCATCAACGACATCGTGCTGAACGAGGGCACCGAGTACGAGCAGCGCCGGCCCTTCGAGATCTTCATCAACTCGAAGAACCTCGATCACTTCCAGTGGATCGTGGCGCTGACGCGCATCATCTCGGCGGTGTTCCGCAAGGGCGGCGACGTCACGTTCCTCGTGGACGAGCTGAAGGCCGTGTTCGATCCGCGCGGCGGCTACTGGCAGCCGGGCGGGAAGTTCATGCCGTCGATCATCGCCGAGCTCGGCTACGTCATCGAAAAGCATCTGCAGACGATCGGTCTGCTGCGCAAGCCGGAGCTGGACGAGCATCAGAAGAAGCTCGTGGAGCAGAAGCGCGCGGAGTTCGAGGCGCGCACCAAGCAGCAGGACGCCTTCTCGAAGTCGCACTTCCCGGAAGGCGCGCAGCTCTGCACCAAATGCAATATGACCGCGCTCGTCATGATGGACGGGTGCATGACGTGTCTGAATTGCGGCGATTCCAAGTGCGGGTGACAGACGTCGAGTGATATTCGCGCGCCCCGCCTGGTTCCCCGCTGGGCGGTGAGCGGCGCACTCCGAGGCAGCCCCCCGGCTGCCTCGTTTTATTTTCGGGACACGCTTGCGGGAGAGGGTGCGAGCTCGATCGCCCTGCCGCGAGCGCGGGCGAGGTCCGGCCTGAGGTGGCGTACGATGCCACCCATGAACAGAGGCGGAGCTCGATGCCAGAGCCGATCAGTGTCGCGCAGTATTTTCCGTGGGATGGCGGAGCGATCTTCGTCGGGACCGGCGGTACGTTTCCGGCACACGCCCATCAAGCGATCCAAATCTGCTTCCTCTTCGAGGGCCGCATCCGGCTACGCACGAACGATGAAGAGCCGTGGGTCGACTACGAGCTCGCAATCGTCCCGTCCCAGCAGCGTCATGCCATGGAGGGCGCGAGCGGCCACTACGGCGCGACGCTTTTTATCGAGCCGGAAACGCGCGAAGGGCGAGCGCTTACCGAGCGCTACAAAGGGCAGGGCATCGCGGAGGCCGGCCGGGCTCAGGTAATCGAGGTTCTACCGGCGCTGCTCGATGCGGTGGTGCAACGGCGTGGCCGCGCGGTCATCGTTGAGCAAGCTCGGCGGATCGTGCACTTGCTCACGCAGCACACGGAGCCCGCAACGACGAGTGACGAGCGCATCTCGCGTGCGGTGAGATACATCAACGATCATCTCTCGGCGCCGATCACGCTCGCGGACGTCGCGCGTGTGGCGTGCCTTTCGCCGAGTCGCTTCCGCCATCTGTTCGCCGAACAGACCGGGATGGGCTTGCGACAGTACGTGTTGTGGCGGCGCTTCGTCAGCGTGTGGGAACACAGGATGAACGGTGCGTCGCTATCGACGGCCGCCCACGCGGCAGGCTTCGCCGATTCCGCCCATCTCACGCGCACCGGCCGTCGCATGATGGGCATCCCGCCCTCGTTGCTGGACATTAGCGCCTGAGCAGCAGCCAGCCGCGCGCGCGGCTCGTCCCCGGATCCACCTCTGTCATGGCCGCAAACAACAGATCCACCGGGACCCAATGCGGCGGATACTTGAAGCGCGCGGTATCGAGAACGAGAGCTCTATCTGTCGCCGCGTGATACGCGCCAATCGGCGAGAAGTGGCCGTCGCCGCTCTGACCCACCGCTCGTCTCGAATAGTTGACGATCAAGACCGGGCCCTCGTCGCTCATCGTCGCCGCGCGCAGATGCTCGCGAAAGGCGTTCGCATCGGCGAGCGGTGGCCGGTGCACGCTTACGTGCGCGGCGCTACACCTCGCGAGACAGGCCACCTCGTCCAGCGTCAGTCCGAAACGCCGCACATCCTCGAGCGACTTGCAGCAGTCGAGCAGCTCCTCGCTGAACCAGCGCCAGACACCCTTCCAATTGCGCCGCGGATCGATACGTAGCGCGTTCAGCGCGCACACGAGCGTGCCGAGGCCGCAGAAGGCGGGGTCCGCCTGCGTGTGGAACTGCTGTGCGAGCCTGAAGTAGCCCTGCAGCGTCCCGCCAAGCAGGGCCTCACTGAAGAGCTTGCGACCCGCGGCAGAGTCGAGAGCTGGGAGTCCCGCGGGTAGCGGTCGCATATACGTTGTGCGCTCTCCGGCAGACGCGGCGGGCGGCGCGCAAAGGCTGGCGTTCACGGAGTCGACCTCGTGGCATGGATTCCGACGTTTGGGCTGCCGCGAGTGTGGCGTGACCCGGCCGTATTGGATTGACCGAAGGGGCTACGCGGGAGCTCGCGACCTCGTGGCATGAGTTCCGACGTTTCGCTGCCGCGAGTGTCGCCTGCCCCGGCCGTCCTGGATTGAACGAAGGGGCTACGCGGGAGCTCCCCGAGCCCTGAGGCTGCCGCGCGTCCCGTCGCCACCGCCGCCCGCACACGGCCGCACAGGGTTCGCAGCCGGCGGCGCCGCGACGTCGTGAAAGAGAGAATTTCTCGTTTCTCGTTAGCAGACGTGAATCCGCGAAGCCGTAAGGACGCTGCGCGCCGCCCATAAAAAAGAACCCCGGTGTTGTGGGACACCGGGGTGGTCGCTTGCTTGTTTTGTGGAGGAGTGTCGTCGTCGTTGTTGTTTTTGTCGGGTCGCGATCGGCTCGTCACGGCGGAGTTAGGTCCGTTTCGGGCCTTCGCAATCTTGTTGTTCAATCCGCTAGCTTGCTTCCTTCCGGACGGGGTGTGTGCCGTCCTTCTGCCAGTAAGATAAGCAACGCGCATGCCAGTCGCTCGAAACGCCCTGCCGACATGACATGTTGTATGTGGGACGTAGTTCAACTGTGACGTACTGCGCGCTATGCGAGCCTTCGGTCCGGGCTCCGGCGAGTTATGTGATGCGCTCGCACGGACCTGTTCCGAGTGAGTTGTCAAAGTCATCGACGCAAATGCGGCACTCGCGCGCGCCGCAAAAGTCGCAATGCACACAACTCATTGATGAGACGTTCGATTTCCATGTGGACGGGGGTGTAAATGAACTCGACAGCGGCTGTGGGCGCCCGCCGATCGGCGGCGCGCTGGTTCGTGAGCGGCTGGCTCGCGATCCTGCTGGCGTTTCCCGCGCTCGGCGCGGAGGACGCCATACCGAAGCCGCCGGGTCTGCAGCGCGATGTGGACTTCTGGATTCGCGTGTACACCGAGATCAACACCAACTCGGGCTTCCTGCACGACGAACGCAACCTCGCGGTGGTGTACGACACGCTGCGCTTCGCGCCGAACACGAGCCCGCGCGAGCGGCAGAAGATCGTCGAGGACGCGCGCGACAAGTACGCGGCGGCACTGAAGCGCATCGCCTCCGCGAGTAGCCCGCTCTCCGCGGACGATCAGCGCATCAAGGACCTGTGGGGCGCGGAAGGCACCCCGGCGCGGCTGCTCGAGGCCGCCAACGGCATCCGCTTCCAGCTCGGTCAGGCGGATCGCTTTCTCGAAGGTCTCGTGCGCGCGGGCGCCTGGGAGGCGCACATCGCTGAAGTGTTCGCGAACCAGGGGCTGCCGCACGAGCTGGCGGTGCTCCCGCACGTCGAGTCGTCCTTCAATCCGGCGGCGTATTCCAAGGTCGGCGCCGCGGGGCTGTGGCAGTTCATGCGATCGACGGGCCGGCGCTACATGCGCATCGACAGCTCCGTTGACGATCGCCTCGATCCGTTCCGCTCGACCGAAGCGGCCGCACAGCTGCTTTCCTACAACTATCGATTGCTCGGGACGTGGCCGCTCGCGCTGACCGCGTACAACCACGGCGCCGCCGGCATGCGCCGCGCGCGCGACTCGCTCGGCACGGACGACATCGAGAAGATCGTACGCACGTATAAAAGCCCGACATTCGGCTTCGCGTCGCGCAACTTCTATGTGTCGTTCCTCGCGGCCCTCGAGATCGACAGCAATCCGGAGAAGTATTTCCCGGCGTTCAAGCCCATGCCCGAGCTCAAGTTTCGCGAAGTGACCGTGCCGTCGTTCGCACCGATCGCCGCCATCCAGCGCGCGGTGAAGGTCAGCATGGACGAGCTGCGCGAGCTGAATCCGGCGCTGCGGCCGCTGGTATGGAACGGCTCACGACACGTGCCGAAGGGCTACAAGCTGCGTCTACCGTACGATGGCGAAGCGTGGACGAGCGAGATGCTCGCCGCGCGGCTCGCGCCGAGCGAGCAGTTCGCCGGTCAGCCGGAGGAGCGCACCTACCGCGTTCGCCGCGGCGACACGCTTTCGGGCGTCGCCGCGAAGTACGGTGTGACGACGGCGGCGCTGGCCGAGATGAACGGCATGCGCACGTCGTCGCCGCTGCGCGTCGGGAGAACGCTCCTCGTGCCGCCGGGCGCGTCGATCACGGTGGCCGCGGCGCAGGCCGCGGGCACTGCGGCGCCAAAATCGGAGGCGGCGCCGATCATCGAGGCGAGCGAGACGAACACCTACATCGTTCGCCGCGGCGATTCGCTGGAAGAGATCGCGAAGCGGAGCGGGCTTGCGCAGTCCACGATCCTGAAGCTGAACGGCCTCAAGAACCCGAACTACATTTACGAAGGGCAGAAGCTGCTGCTCGCTTCCGTACCGTCCGAGCCGGGATCGGCAACACCGCCGGCCGCTCCGGCGGCGCCACCCGCCGAGACGGCCGCGCCGCCACCGGCCACTGCAGGAGCACCATCTTCGCGTACTGCGTCTCCTGCTCCGACGCCCGCGCGTCCGCCGGTCAGGCCGACCAAGCCGGTCATTGTGGCGTCCACGACGCCGGATGGCGCCGTGCCTGCTTCGGAAGCGCAACGTGAGAGCGAAGAGGATGTCGAGGCGGTCGAGAAGGCGGGCAAGACCGCGGCTCGCGCCGAGCCCGTGTCGGCCGCGCAGGCCGAAGCGCTCGGCCCGGCACTTGGCCCCGCGATCGAAACGCCGCAGACGGCCGATCCGATCGACTACTCGGTGGGCTCGGACAACACCATCGTGGTGGTCGCCGAAGAAACGCTCGGCCACTACGCCGACTGGCTGGGCGTCACGGCGCAGCGCCTGCGTAACATCAACAAGATGAAGTTCGGCCGGCCCGTGATCGTCGGCCGCAAGTTGAAGCTCGACTTCTCGAAGGTGAAGCCCGAGCAGTTCGAGGCCAAGCGCAAGCAGTATCACCGCACGCTTCAGGCGACGTACTTCGCGGAGCACCGCATCCTCGGCACGGAGGTCTACATCGTCCGCCGCGGGGATTCGCTCTGGACGGTTACGCAGCGCTACGACCGACTGCCGATGTGGCTGCTACAGCAGTACAACCCCGACGTCGATTTCAGCGAGATGCGCGCCGGCACCGAGATCATCGTGCCGAAGGTGGAGGAAGTCGCGCAGAACGGCTAGGTGCGCACGGAGCACCGCAGGTCCGGCCAGGGCGTCGCCGTGAACGGCTGCGTACGTGCGCGCATTGCAAACGCGCTCGGGCCGGCAGACCGGAGCCTCACCCGCGAAAGGCTACGTGCGCGCGCGCATCGCAAACGCGCTCGGGCCGACGAGAGCGAAGCCTTCGGCCGCGAAAGACTACGTGCGAACGCGCATCGCAAAGTCGCTGAGGCCTGAAAGGGCGGACCCTTCGGCCGTGAACTGATCGGGCTCGCTCGCGGGCGCCTGCGTCACGATGCGCACGCGGCTCGCAGCGGCGAAGCAGTCGAGCACTTCGCCGGAGAGCTTGAAGTACCACTGCGCGCTCCAGGGCGCCGGCAGCTTGTAGGGCGGCTCCGACAGTCCCATCGCTTGCAGGCTCATGTTCGCCGGCTCGAGCTGAATCGCCTGGTCGCCGCAGAACACCTGGGGTCGGTCGAGCGGCACCGCGCCCTGCGGGGCCGAAATCCACAGATACAGCTCGTGCGTGCCCATGCGATTCGTTTCGAAGGGCGCGAGATAGGCGAACGGGTCCGCTTTCGATCCCCGCGTGCGATCGATGATGAGCTCGACGGGCTTCGACATCACCGTCAGCGTCGTGCCGGTGTTCGGGTCGAGCCGTTGCTGCTCGGGCTCGGTCGGGGTGGCCGCGCAAGCCGCCAGCAACGCGAGGCACCCGAGCGCAAGCGCTCTCGAAACCGCACGGAACGTGCGCTCCGTCACTCGTGTCGAAGCCGCTCGAATCACAAAACCTCCTGCTGCAGCTTGGCCATTATCGATGCGAACGCCGCGAATGGGATGCACGCGGGCACCTTCGATGTCGGTCCGCGGCGACGTCTTCTGTCGCGTGAACCCTGCACGTCGATCCGGCAAGCTCGACCCCCTATAATCCTTCAGAACAATTGCAAGTCCTTGTTCGCGCGATAGATGAAGCTCTTTCTACGCTGTTTTTGGCTGTTCGCGGCGTCGCTCGCCGTGTCAGGCCTGGCACGCGCCGACGCTGCGGACAATCTCGGCAGCTCGAGCCTGCGCCCCACCGAGAGCATGCCGCTCGCGGACCGCGTCGTCGTCTACAAGAGCGAGCGCAAGATGCTGCTCATGCGCGGCGACAGCATCCTGCGTACCTACAAGATCGCGCTCGGGCTGAACCCCGTCGGCCACAAGGAGCGGGCGGGCGACTTCCGCACCCCCGAGGGCCGCTACTACCTCACGCGGCGGAACCCGCGCAGCGACTTCTTCCTCTCCATCCAGGTGTCGTACCCGAACGAGGCGGACGTCAAGAACGCCAAGCGCAACGGCTGGGATACCGGCGGCTCGATCATGATTCATGGTCTGCCGAACCAGCTCAAGCACACGCCGAAGTACTACGAGAGCCGCGACTGGACGGATGGCTGCATCGCGGTTTCCAACTCCGACATGCTGGAAATCTGGCTCCTGACCGCCAACAACACGCCCATCGAGATTCTCCCGTAAGCTCGCGCGTCCGGGACCGGCGGCGGGCCCGGACGTGAAGCTCGAGTGGAGGGGGAAGCAACGCCCGTGGAATCCAGCACCGTCATTCCTGAGTTCGTCGACGCCGACGTCGGGCCGCGCGGCAGCCTCGAGCACCTTTCGCAGGCCGAGATTGCCAAGCTGCTCGACACCAGCAAGGGCGGCCTGTACCCGCTCTTCCGCAAGTGCGCGCTCGCCGTGCTGAACAGCGGCGCGGACACGGACAACTCGAAAGAAATTTTCGACCGGTACGAGAACTTCGACATCAAGGTGGTGCGCCACGCGTGGGGCATCCGGCTCGAGATCCACAACGCGCCGGCGGCGGCGTTCGTGGACGGCGAGATGATTCGGGGCATCAAGGAGCACCTGTTCGCGGTGCTGCGCGATGTCATCTTCATTTCGAGCGACATCGTCGAGAGCGGGCGCTTCGATCTCAAGGATTCGGCGGACATCACCAACGCGGTGTTCCACGTGCTGCGCAACGCGCGGCTCCTCGATTACAAGGCGCGCCCGAATCTGGTCGTCTGCTGGGGCGGCCACTCGATCGGCAACGCGGAATACAAGTACACGAAGAAGGTCGGCTACGAGCTCGGCCTGCGCGGTCTCGACGTGTGCACCGGCTGCGGGCCGGGCGCCATGAAGGGGCCGATGAAGGGCGCCACCATCGGGCATGCCAAGCAGCGCATCACGGCGGGCCGCTACATCGGGATCACCGAGCCCGGGATCATCGCCGCCGAGCCGCCGAATCCGATCGTCAACCACCTCGTCATCATGCCGGATATCGAGAAGCGCCTCGAAGCGTTCGTGCGCATGGCGCACGGCATCGTCGTGTTTCCGGGCGGCGCGGGCACGGCCGAGGAAATCCTGTATTTGCTCGGCATACTGCTCGATCCGGCCAATCGCAATCAGCCGCTGCCGGTCGTGCTGACCGGGCCTGCGGAGAGCGCGGGCTACTTCGAGCAGCTGAGCCGCTTCATCACGGGCACGCTCGGGCAGGAGGCGATGAATCGCCTCGAGATCATCATCGACGATCCGGCGCGGGTCGCGCGTACGGTGGTCGAAGGCGTGAAGGCGGTGCGCGAGTTCCGCAAGCGGGAGAGCGATTCGTACAACTTCAACTGGCTGCTGGCCGTGCCCGAAGACTTCCAGCATCCGTTCGAGGTGACGCACGAATCGATGCGCGCGCTCGAGCTGCACCGGGACCAGCCGGTGCACCAGCTCGCCGCCAACTTGCGCCGTGCCTTCTCGGGCATCGTCACCGGCAACGTGAAGGAGTACGGCATCCAGGCCATCGAGAAGCGCGGACCGTACGAGCTGCGCGGCGACGCTTCGCTCATGAAGCTGCTCGATGAGCTGCTCACCGCGTTCGTCGCGCAGTTGCGCATGAAACTGCCTGGCAGCACGTACAGGCCGTGCTATCGACTCGTGGCGTAGCGCACGCCGCGGGCGTGACATAACGCCTGTCTGCATTGAGCTACTCCGCACGCGTGAAAAACGCGACCCGCAGCTACGGTTTGGCTGTGAACCAGTTCCTGCGCTGCCGGGAGTGAAGCCTTAGTCTGTGACTCATGCTTGAGGAGCGGTCATGAGTTCATCGGACAGGGGGCGCAACGATCCTCCCTCGACGGCGCGCGGCGACACGGCGTCGTCCGTCGGCAAGCCTTCGACGCCGAAGGATTCGGATGCGTATGCGACGTGGCTCGATCGCATGCAGCGCGCGCGTGCGCGTCATGCGGCGATCACCAAGAATCTCTACACGTGGTCCAACTACAAGAACTGGGCCGACAAGATGAAGGATTCCTGGGAAGAAGAGCCGAATCCCGAGAAGCCGAAGAAGTAACCGCCCCGGCCCGCCCCTCGCGCGCACGACTGCGGCGCGCCACCTTCCTGCAGCCTCACAGGCTCGAACCCTTGACGTGCGCCCGATGGCGAGCGCGCCCGACGTGCGCGCTGGAGCGGGGACGGGAGCGCCTCAGGCGTTGGCCAATGCCGGCGAAGGCGGCGCCGACGTCGGCGTGGGCGCGTTGGCGGCCGGCTTCTCGAGCCAGTCGATGAGTGGCACCCACTGCTCGACATCTTCCCGTGCAATGTAGCTCTTCATTTCGTGCACGCCGATGCCGAGCTCGGCCGCGCGCACGTAGTTCTGGGAATCGCGGATCGTCGTGATGATCGGGATGCCGAGCGTCTGCAGGAAGCGAATCAGCGACTGATAAGTCAGCGTGTTGCGGCGGATGCGATTCGCGACGACGCCGATGCGGTCGTCCTCACGTCGGATCTTGGCGACGAGCAGCAGGTCGCGGATGCAGCGCGAGCACGCGTGAATGTCGATGTCGGACGGCAACACCGGCACGATGACCTTGTCCGCGTCGCGAGTGATCTCCGGCATGCGCGGGGAGCCGAGTGCCGCGGGTGTATCGACGATCACGTGCGTGGTACCGGGCGGCACGCGCATCTGGAATGCGCGCGTCGTGCGCGCGTCGTTTTCGAAGGCCGCGATGACGTGAATGGGCGCCTGCGCCTGCTGCCGTTTCTTCACCCAGCGCACCGAGGAGCCCTGCGGGTCGAAATCCATCAGGACCGGCTTTTGCTGGCACGAGGCGTAGTAGCTCGCCAGGTTTATCGCGAGTGTCGTCTTGCCCGAACCCCCTTTGGGGTTCAAGACGACGATGCGCTTCATGGAGATGTGACCTTATCTATATGTCGAATGCGCAAGTAGCCGGTCGACCAAAGCCTACGCACGCGCAGCGGATGCCGCAAGGCGCGATGCTCCGGACCCCCGCGTCTGTGAGGACGCGCACATCAACGGTCCTGGAGGGTCCTTAAAGTGCGCGAGCCTATGGAATTCCTGCTGCTGCTTTGGGACGAGCTCGACGACTGGACGGGTGCCTGTCGGCACTTGGCCGGCGAAATGGTTGCGGAGATCGGATCGGTGGTCGCGCCGCTCGGCACGGCGCTGCTCGCGGGCACCGCCACTGCGTGGGCCCTGCTGACCCATCTCCAGCGCGTCGCCGGCGCCTGATCGGCCCTCCCGCCGCTTCTCCCTGCTCGGTCACGCCCGGCCGGCGGCGAATTGTTCTTGAAATTTGGCGCGCGACTCCCAAGATCGCGCGCTCATGAGCCACGCCCAAAAAGAAACCCGCAGCTTCCAGACGGAAGTGCGGCAGCTGCTCAAGCTGATGATCCACTCCCTGTACAGCAACAGGGATATCTTCCTCCGCGAGCTGGTCTCGAACGCCTCCGATGCGAACGACCGGCTGCGCTTCGAGGCCATCGCGCAGCCGGCGCTGCTGGCCGAGGACGCCGAGCTGAAGATCTGGATCGATGCCGATGAAAAGGCGGGCACGATCACGATCCGCGACAACGGCATCGGCATGACGCGCGAGGAGGCGGTGACGCACCTCGGCACGATCGCCAAGTCCGGCACCTCCGAGTTCTTCAAGTCGCTCTCCGGCGACCAGCAGAAGGACTCGGCGCTCATCGGCCAGTTCGGCGTCGGCTTCTATTCGGCGTTCATTGTGGCGGACCGCGTGGAGGTGCTCACGCGCCGTGCCGGTGCAGCGCCCGAGGAGGGCGTGCGCTGGGAATCGAGCGCCGACGGGGAATTCACGGTGGAGACCGTCACGCGCAGCGAGCGCGGGACCGCCGTCACCCTGCATTTGAAAGAAGACGCCAAGGAGTTCACGGACGCCTGGCGCCTGCGCAGCCTGATCCGTCGGTACTCGGATCACATCAGCTTTCCCGTGCTGATGCGCAAGGAGGGTGCCGCGACGCTCGAGTGGGAAGCCGTGAACCAGGCGAAGGCGCTGTGGACCCGGCCGCGCTCGGAGATTTCCGAAGACGAGTACAAGCAGTTCTACCAGCACATCTCGCACGATCACACCGAGCCGCTGGCGTGGAGCCACAACAAGGTGGAGGGCAAGCGCGAGTACACGAGCCTGCTCTACATCCCGGGGCGCGCGCCGTTCGATCTCTGGCAGCGCGATGCGGCTCGCGGGCTGAAGCTATATGTAAAACGCGTGTTCATCATGGATGACGCCGAGCAGTTCCTGCCGCTCTATCTGCGGTGGGTCAAAGGCGTCATCGATTCGTCGGACCTGCCGCTGAACGTCTCCCGCGAGCTGCTCCAGAAGGATCCCGAGGTGGAGGCGATCCGCAGCGGCCTGACCAAGCGCGTGCTGGACATGCTGGCACGCCTCGCGACGGACGAGCCCGAGAAGTACAAGACCGTCTGGCGCGAGTTCGGCGCCGTGTTGAAGGAAGGCCTCGCCGAGGATCGCGCGAACCGCGACAAGATTCTGCCGCTCCTGCGCTTCGCGAGCACACGCGAGGAGGGCAATGAGCCCGTCGTCAGCTTGAAGCAGTACGTCGAGCGCATGCAGCCCGGGCAGGAGCGCATCTACTACGTGATCGCGGAGAGCATCGAGGCTGCGCGCGCGAGCCCGTACATCGAGCTGTTGAAGGAACGCAATATCGAAGTGCTGCTGCTCGCCGATCGCATCGACGAGTGGGTGATGGGCCAGATCGACGAATTCGAGGGCAAGCGCTTCAAGGACGCGGCGCGCGGCGATCTCGAGCTCGGCTCGCTGGCCGGCGCGGCGGACAAGGCGGCGCAGGAAGAGCTGCACAAGGAAAGCAAAGGCCTGCTGAAGCGCGTGAAGGACGCGCTCGGCGATCGCGTCATCGAGGTGCGCACGAGCACGCGCCTCAAGGACTCGCCGGCCGTGCTCGTGCTGGGCGAGGACGAGCTCGGCGCGAACATGCGCCGGGTACTGCAGGCGGTGGGGCAGAAGGTGCCCGAGTCGAAGCCGGCGCTGGAGCTGAACGTCACGCACCCGCTCGTCAAGTATCTCGATACGGCGGCAGACGGGGAGCAGTTCACCGAGCTCGCGCAACTCCTTTACGATCAGGCCGCGCTGGCCGAGGGCGGCCAGCTCGCGAATCCGACTGCGTACGTGCAGCGCCTGAACCGCGTGCTCGTGCGTCTCACCGGAGCGCATTGATCGCGCGTGGTGCGGCACTCCGCCTCACCGGCGCTGCATAGTCCGGCCTCCCGGCCGTAAGGGGTAGCGAATGCTTCGACTCAAGTTGGCGACCGCCGCAGCGGCGGCGGCGTTGATCGCACTTGCCGCGTGCAGCTCCAAGCAGAACGAGCCGACCGCGGCGGCATCGGAAGCGCCGGCGGATACCGGCCAGCCTGCGGCCGCCGATGCGGCCGCGTCTGCGGACACGGACGCAAGCGCTCCGGACGCGGCATCGGGTACGGCCGATGCGTCAGCGACCCCTTCTTCTTCCGGCAACGGGGCGCCCATGACGCTGCAATCCACGGACATCAAGGTCGGCACCGGTCCCGCGATCCACGCGGGGCAGACGGCCGTCGTGCAATACACCGGCTGGCTCTATTCCGAGTCGGCGCCTGAGCACAAGGGCGAGAAGTTCGACAGCTCGCGCGATCGCAACATGCCGTTCGAGTTTCCCCTCGGCGCCGGCCAGGTGATTCAGGGCTGGGATCAAGGCGTCGACGGCATGCAGGTGGGCGGGCAGCGCCGGTTGGTGATTCCGCCCGACCTCGGTTACGGCGCGCGCGGCGCGGGCGGAGTGATTCCGCCGAACGCGACGCTCGTGTTCGACGTCGAGCTCCTCGGCATCAAGTGAGCGCCGGCGCGCTGCCCACGAGCCAGCGTGTGATGCTCGCCGGTCCCGCCGGCGAGATCGAAGCGCGAATCGAGACGCCGCAGGGCGTGACGCAGCCGCGCGCGTTCGCCGTGGTGTGTCATCCGCATCCTTTGTTCGGCGGTACGCTCGACAACAAGGTCGTCTACACGCTCGCGCGGTCGTTCCACGATCTGCGCATGCCGACCATTCGCTTCAACTTCCGCGGCGTTGGCAAGAGCGCGGGCAGCTATGCGGATGGCATCGGCGAAACGGAAGACACACTGGCCGTCATCGCTGCCGGACGCGAAAAATGGCCCGGCGCCGCGCTGTGGCTCGCCGGATTCTCCTTCGGCGGCGCGGTCGCGATTCGCGCGGCGGCCGTCGCACAACCCGAGCGCCTCGTGCTCGTCGCACCGGCCATCAAGCGTGTGTCGCTCGAAGGCGTCGCGGTGCCCGCGGTGCCGTGGCTCATCGTGCAGGGGGACGCCGACGATCTGGTCGACGTGAAGGACACGATCGAGTGGGCCAAGCCGCTCGCCAACCCGCCGCAGATCGTCGTGCTACCCGGCGTCGACCACTTCTTCCACGGCAAGCTGAACGAGCTGCGCGAGGCTGTCACCGCGTTCGCGCGGACGTAGCCGGCGCCAACGAAAAAGCCCGGTCGCTTTCGCGATCCGGGCTTCTTCGACAGAGGTCGGAGGCCGTCAGGGTGACGCCGACTCTTTGGCGCGCTGGACCCATATCGAGGCACTGCTCGAGGCGGTGCGCGCCGTGCGCGTCACCTCGGCAATCTCAGCCGCGCGCCGCCCCGAAAGGGCACTCGATCGGCGGAATCAGTTCACCATCGCCTTGAGGTTCTTCAAGGGCAGCACGCGCACCTTCTTGCTGGCGGGCTTCGCCTTGAACGTCATCTTCTCACCGGTGAAGGGGTTGATCCCCTCGCGCGCCTTGGTGGCGGGCTTCTTCACGACCTTGAGCTTCATCAGGCCGGGCACCGTGAAGAGACCGTTTCCACGCAGGCTCTTCTTGATGACACTGCTCAACGAGTCGAACACCGAGCCGACTTGCTTGCGCGAGAGACCCGTATCCTTCGAAATCGCTGTGAGGACTTCTGACTTCGTCGGTGCGCCACCTTTTTTCGCCATTTTCCCGTACTCCTCGAATGTTTGTGACTGCGGGCGCGAGCAGCGCCACGAATTAATTCGGCGCGAAAAATAGCACACCGGAGTGCATTGGCAAGCACTTTTTCGTTCGTCACCATGCTGAAAATGGCTTTTTTTCCAGTGTTTGCGCAACGGTCGGCGCGGGCACGCGACGCGCGCAACGCTTGCCGCGCAGCGCGTGCGCAGTGCGCGCGCGAGCACACTCGCCATGTGAATCAAGTGCTAAGAGCGTGTTTAGCGACCGCGCGGAGCTATTTTTACCGGCTCGAACGCACCGCCGAGGTCGCCAACGCGCACGCGACGGCGCTCAGGATGAGCGCGCAGCGAAGCGTGTGAGTAATTCTGAGAGGCGTCCCGCTCCTGCACGCACGAGCACGTCTTTGTCCCGGCTCGTCACGCCGCGCGTGAGAATCAGCGTCGCTAATGGCGTGGCGAGCTCGCGTGAGAGGATGCGCATGAGTCGCTCGTTCGCGGCGCCGTCGACCGGCGCAGCCGACACTCGCACCAGCAGACGTCCATCGCGCACGCCGGCGATCCCTTCGGGCGACGAGCGCGGGCGCACGCGCAGCCGCAGGATCAGATCCGCGCCTTGGACCGCACACCACGGCGCGTTCTCGGCGATTCGCCCGCCCGGTTGCTCGGGTCGCACTCCTTTTGCTCCGTTCGGCGTCGGCCTCAGGGCAGCAGCTTCAGCAGCGCGACCAGGATGATCCCGGCCCAGAGCGGCGACAGATCGAGCCCGCCGATCGGCGGAATGATGCGTCGAAAGGGCCGCAGAACGGGTTCGCAGAGCGACGCGAGAATCGACTGCATGGGCGAGTAGCCGCCGGGCGCCACCATGCTGAGCAGCGCGTAGATGAAGATCGCGTACAAATAGGTGGTCAGCGTGATATCCACGATGCGAATCACCACGCCGGCCAGCAGCGTCTGCGGCCAGTACCCGAAGTAGGTGAGCGAGCCCGCCGCAAGCGAGTACAGGATCACCTCCTCGATGGCGGCGATCAGGATCACGGCCACCACCGAAGCGGTATCGACTTTGCCGATGGGCGGCAGGACACGCCGCAGGGGCAGGATCACGGGGTTCGTAATGCGTACCACCGCCTGCGCGATCTGATTGCGGAAGTCGGCTCGTGACCACTGCAGTAACAGACGCAGCAGGAACACGAAGACGGTCAGCGACAGCAGAGTCTGAACGATGAAAAGCAGCGCGTTCATGGGGGTTACCGCACCTTTCCGAACTGCTCGGCCATCTCACGCCCACGCCGCGTGGCCGCTTCGAGCGCGCGCTGCACGATGCCGCGCAGGTCGGCCGCGTTCATGACGTTGAGCGCCGCCTCGGTGGTGCCGCCCTTGGAGGTGACTTCGGCTCGCAGCCGCGCCAGATCGCCGTCGCTCGCATGCGCGAGGCTTCCGGCGCCGTGCAGCGTCGCGACCGCAAGGCGTCGCGCCGCGTCTGCGTCCAGTCCGAGGTCCATAGCCGCCTGCATCATCAGCTCCGCCAATAAGAAAAAGTATGCCGGACCGCTACCCGACAAGGCGGTCACGACATCGAGGGCGTCCTCGTTGGGCACCCACACCACTTCGCCGACAGCGCTCATGATCGCCTGCGCTTTCGCACGATGAGCGGCGCTGACGCTCGTGCCCGCGAAGAGCCCCGTCGCCCCCGCACCGACCAGCGCCGGCCGATTCGGCATCGACCGCACGACCGGGATGTTTCCGCCGCACCAGCTCTCGAGTGTCGCGACCCGCAGACCCGCGGCGACCGACACCAGCAGTGGGCGCTGGCGCTGAAACACGGATGCGAGCGGCGTGAGCACCGCGCTCGCATCCTGCGGCTTGACCGCGAGCACGACGACCGCGGCGCCCTCGATCGCTGCGGCATTGTCGGCGGTCGCCGCGATACCGAAATCGCGGGCCAGAGAGGCGCGTGCGGGCTCGTACGCTTCACCTACGGCAATGTGCTCGCTGCGTGTGCCGCGCTGGAGCAATCCGCCGATCAGGGCGCGGCCCATGTTGCCGCCGCCGAGGAAGGCCAGTTTTTCAGGGATCATCTGCGCTTTTTAGAGATGTTCGCCGCACGCGGCGGTGTCCCTACCGATTGTACCCATCGATTCAGTCGCGCGGGCCGAACAACGCCGTTCCGATCCGCACGATCGTCGCACCTTCTTTTATGGCGGCTTCGAAGTCGCCGCTCATTCCCATCGAGAGCGTGTCCAGCGTCGTGCCGGGCACGCGCAGCGAGTCCATGAGGCGTGCCGTCTCGGCGAACCAGTGCCGTTGGCGCGCCGGATCGTCCTCCGGCGGCGGCAAACACATGAGACCGCGGAGCGAAATGCGCGGCAGCGCTGCGACGGATGCGGCAAGCTCCGGCAGCTCGGCCGGCGCCACGCCGCCCTTCGACGCTTCGCCGCCGATGTTCACCTGCAGACACACGTTCAACGGCCCCGCGTGGAACGGACGTTGCTCGGACAGACGCTGCGCGATGCGCAGGCGATCCACGCCGTGTACCCAGGCGAAGTTTTCGGCGACCGGCCGGGTCTTGTTGGCCTGGAGCTGGCCGATGAAGTGCCAGGTCAGCTCGAGCCCGCGCAGTGTCTCGATCTTGGGCAAGGCTTCCTTGACGTAGCTCTCACCGAAGTGCTCGATCCCGCAGGCTGCCGCGGCGCGGATCGCATCGACCGACTGCGCCTTGGTGACGGCGAGCAATGTGACGGAGTCGACATCGCGACCGGCCGCCAGCGCCGCCCGCCGCATGCGATCGCGAACGTCCGCCAGCCTCTCCGGCAAATTCTGCGGAACCCGTAACATATTGCCCACGGAACCCCTCCGCTATACTGCCAAGCGCTTACCGCAGCCGTTCGTCCGCGCGCGCCTTCCGCCTTGCAGGCCGCGCAGGTCTGCCGTGGGAGCATTCAAAGTCGGGTGAGGATCCGCAATGGCCGTCGACATCGCGCAGCTCCTGGCGTTCGCCGTCAAGAACAACGCTTCTGACCTGCATCTCTCTTCCGGTGTGCCGCCGATGATCCGCGTCGACGGCGACATGAAGCGCATCAACATGCCGGCGCTCGCCCACAAGGAAGTGCACAGCATGGTGTACGACATCATGAACGACAAGCAGCGCAAGGCGTACGAGGAGTTCTTCGAGACCGACTTTTCGTTCGAGATTCCCAAGCTGGCGCGCTTTCGCGTCAACGCCTTCAACCAGAACCGCGGCGCCGGCGCCGTGTTCCGCAACATCCCCTCGACGATCCTGTCCCTGGATGACCTGAACGCGCCCAAGATCTTCCGCGACCTCTGCATGCTGCCGCGCGGGCTCGTGCTGGTGACGGGCCCGACGGGCTCCGGCAAGTCGACGACGCTCGCGGCCATGATCAACCACTGCAACGACAACCGCCCGGATCACATCATCACGATCGAGGATCCGATCGAGTTCGTGCACGAATCCAAGCGCTGCCTCGTGAACCAGCACGAGGTCCACCGCGACACGCTCGGCTTCACCGAGGCGCTGCGCTCGGCGCTGCGCGAGGACCCCGACGTGGTGCTCGTCGGCGAAATGCGCGACCTCGAGACCATCCGCCTCGCCTTGACCGCCGCCGAGACGGGCCACCTCGTCTTCGGCACGCTGCACACGAGCTCCGCCGCGAAGACGATCGACCGCGTGGTCGACGTGTTCCCGGCCGCCGAGAAGGAAATGGTTCGCTCGATGCTCTCCGAATCCTTGCGGGCCGTCATCTCCCAGACGCTGCTCAAGAAGAATGGCGGTGGACGCATCGCGGCCCACGAGATCATGATCGGGACGCCCGCCATCCGGAACCTGATCCGCGAGGGCAAGATCGCGCAGATGTACTCCGCGATCCAGACCGGTCAGGCGGCCGGCATGCAGACGCTCGACCAGTGTCTGACCGAGTACGTCCAGAAGGGCCTCGTGAGCAAGGAAGAGGCCCGCTACAAGGCGCAGAACAAGGACGCCATCTAAAAGAGGCCCGCCATGGATCGTGATCAAGCCATCAAGCTCATGCAGGACCTCCTGCGCCGCGTCGTGGAGAAGAAGGCCTCGGACCTCTTCATCACCGCGGGTTTCCCGCCGGCCATCAAGATCGACGGCGAGATTCGGCCGCAAAGCGAGCGTGCACTGACGGCCGAGCAGTCCGCGACGCTCGTGCGCGCGATCATGAACGACCGCCAGACGAAAGAATTCGACGCTTCGAAAGAGTGCAACTTCGCGATCGCGCCGCCCGGCATCGGGCGCTTCCGCGTGAGCGCGTTCGTGCAGCAGGCCTCGGTCGGCTGCGTCATCCGCCTCATCAACGCGAAGATCCCGACGTTCGAAGAGCTCGACCTGCCGCCCATCCTGAAGGAAGTGGTGCTCTCCAAGCGCGGGCTCGTGATCATCGTCGGCGGCACCGGCTCGGGTAAGTCCACCTCGCTGGCGGCGATGGTCGGCTACCGCAACGAGAAGACGCGCGGCCACATCATCACGATCGAGGACCCGGTGGAATACGTCCACCAGCACAAGGGCTGCGTGATCACGCACCGTGAGGTGGGCGTGGACACGGACTCGTGGCACAGCGCGTTGAAGAACACGTTGCGGCAGGCGCCCGATGTCATCCTCATCGGCGAGATCCGCGACCGCGAGACGATGGAGCACGGCATCCAGTTCGCCGAGACCGGTCACCTCGTGCTCGCGACCCTGCACGCGAACAGCTCGAACCAGGCGCTCGATCGCATCATCAACTTCTTCCCCGACGAGCGCCGCGAGCAGCTCCTCATGGACCTCTCGCTCAACATCCGTGCGCTCATCTCGCAGCGGCTCATTCCGCGCGAGTCCGGCTCCGGCCGCATCGCCGCGACCGAGATCATGCTGAACTCGCCGCTGATTCAGGACCTCATCTTCAAGGGCGAGGTCGCCAAGATCAAAGAGGTGATGCAGCGCTCGACGCGTCTCGGCATGAAGACCTTCGACCAGTCGCTGTTCGAGCTGTACGAGACGGGCTTCATCTCCTACGAGGACGCGCTGCGTAACGCGGACTCGAAGAACGAGCTGCGCCTGCGCATCAAGCTCGAGAGCAAGCGCGAGGTGAAGAATCTGGACGACGGCGGCGCGCTGCGCATCGTCGAAGAAGAGCAGGGACGCGTGATCTGAACCCGAAACCTGTGAAAGCGGTTTCCATGTCAGGCAAGGAACCTTCCGATCCCGTTGCGGAGTCCGGGCCGCAGGCGGCGCTGTCGGCCTCGGGCACCTACGCGACCCTCGCCGGTCAGTCGGTGCCGTCGCTGAACACGAAGCCGCTCTTCAAGCTGATGGTCGAGAAGAAGGCCTCGGACCTCTTCTTCACGTCGAACGCGCCCATCAAGATCAAGATCGAAGGCCAGATCTACCCGGTCAACAAGCAGGTGCTTTCACCCGAGACCGTGCGGCAGACGGCGCTCGCGCTGATGACGCCCGAGCAGCGGGAGTACTTCCTGCGCGAATGGGAGATCGACTTCGCCATCTCCGAGCCGGGACTCGGGCGCTTCCGCGTCAACGTGTTCATGCAGCGCGGGTACCCGGCGCTCGTCATGCGCTATATCACCGCGGACATGCCGCGGATCGAGGCGCTCGGGCTGCCGGACGTGATGCGCGAGCTCATCATGCTGAAGCGCGGGCTCATCATGATGGTCGGCGCGACGGGGTCGGGCAAATCCACCTCGATCGCCGCGATGATCAACTACCGCAACGAGAATTCCTCGGATCACATCGTCACGATCGAGGACCCGATCGAGTTCCTGCACACGAACAAGCGCTCGATCGTGAATCAGCGTGAGGTCGGGCTGGACACGAAGAGCTACGCGCGCGCCCTGCGCGGCGTGATGCGCGCCGCGCCCGACGTGATCCTCATCGGCGAGGTGCGCGATCGCGAGAGCATGGAAGCGGCGATCAATCTCGCCGGCACCGGACACCTCGTGCTCGCGACCCTGCACGCGAACAACTGCGCGGAGGCGCTCGATCGCATCATCAACATGTTTCCGCGGGATCAGCACACGCAGATCTTCCTCGACCTGTCGCAGTACCTGCGAGCTCTGATGGGCCAGCGGCTCGTGATGGGCAAGGACGGCAAGCGCGTCGCGGCGGTGGAGATCATGCTGAACACACCGCACATCGCCGAGCTCGTGAAGAAGGGCGACGTGACCTCGATCAAGGAAGCGATCGTGCAGAGCGGCGACCGGAACATTCAGAGCTTCGACTCGGCGCTGCACCAGCTCTACAAGCAGAATCGCATTGAGCTGGAAGAGGCGCTCGCGAATGCGGATTCGCGCACCAATCTCGAGGCGAAGATCAATTTCGGTTGAGGACGCGGGGCGGCGGTGCTGGTGTCCAGCGCACCCTTAGGATGCGCCCGCCTGCGCCCCCGCTCACCGAGCTCATCGCCATCAGCTCGACTTCCAGATCCGTGCCGGTGATGCTGACCCGATCCTCACGTGCCGAGAGCAGCACGTTCGCGAGCACCGGCATCGCCTGCGTGCGCTCGATCACGCCGATGGGTACGGGCGGCGTTCGCGCGACCGGATTTCCCGGCGCGGGCTCGAGGGCGTGCTACAGGAAGAGGGTTTGGCGAGCGGCGCGTTGAGGTGGGTGCCTGTTGAGGCGCCGTTCGCGCGCAAGCGCGTGCGGCCAAATCGAGGCCCGCGGATGTAAGAGGTCTTCGCTGCCGCCGAGCAGGCTCAGCTCGGCGGCGCGCGCTTAGCAAGTGTGTAGCAACTCGCGCATTCGGGCCGGCGCCGAAGTACCGGCCACGAGCTAACCCGAACACAACACTCCTCAATCTCGCCCGCCGTGCGCAGCTGTCGCCAGTGGGTCGACGGACACGCGCAGCAGCTCAGCATCCCGGGGGGTTCACGCCCTTTGACAACCCCTTGTCACGGGTCACCCCCTCGTCGCGCGCCGCATGACAACCCCTTGTCAACGCGCAGCCGTCCCCTCCCAACACTACTTGCTCGCGTGTCGCCAGTGCGTCGACCGACACGCGTAGCAGGTCAGCATCCCCGGGGGCTCACGCTCTTTGACAGCCCCTTGTCACGTGCCACCTCTCGTCGCGCGCCGCATGACAACCCCTTGTCACGGCCGCCTCTAGTTACGCGCGGAATGACAACCCCTTGTCAAGGCATCGGCTCTCGTCGCGCCCCCGATGACAACCCCTTGTCAACGCGCAGCCACCCCCCTTCCAACACTCCTTGTTCGCGTCGAGCAGCGCGCACGTCCGGGCTCAACTCCGCAATCAAGCTCGCGCGGAAGCAGCCAACCGCCCGCAACAACAAACCACCCGCAGCAGCAAACCGGCCTGTAGCAGCAAACCCGCTCGGCGGCAGCGGCGACCTCTCAGCAGGCGCGCAACATGCAACGGAATCGACGGCCGGCGGGGCGCATCCCTCACCAACCGCCTCGCGCGCCCAAGCGGCGCAAGGAAGTCAGTCGCTGTGACCTGGGCTCCACTGCGCCAAACCCGCTCGGCGGCACCGGTGACCCCTCAGCAGGCGCTCAATGTGCAGCGGAATCGAGAGCCCTACGCGGCGTATCCCACACCAGCCGGCTCGCTCGCCCCACCCGGCGCAAGCAAGTCACTCACTCGTAACCTTCTCCATCACCGTCTCGAGCACCGCCATCCGCATCGCAACCCCATTCCGCACCTGATCGCGAATCACCGACTGCGGCCCATCGGCTACATCGGACGCAATCTCGATCCCGCGATTCATCGGCTGCGGATGCATCACGATCGCATCCGGCTTGGCGACGGCGAGCCGCTCCGGCGTGAGTCCGTACTTGCTGAAGTAACGATCCGCATCGGGAAGCGCCGCATGCGTCATGCGCTCCTTCTGAATGCGCAACATCATGACGACGTCCACGTCCTTGAGCCCCGCTTTGAGCGTCGCATGCCGCGAGCACCCGACGAACTCATCCGGCTTCGGCATGAACGCCGGCGGCGCGATGATCCGCAGATCCGGTACGCCGAGCGCGCGGAACACCTGATAGGCCGAGCGCGCAACGCGCGAGTGCTGCACATCGCCCACGATGGCGATTGCGAGCTGATCGAAGCGCTTCTTGTACTGGCGCACGGTGAGCGCATCGAGCAAGCCCTGCGTCGGGTGCGAGAGGTGCCCTTCGCCTGCCGACAGGATGCTGACGTGCGGTGCGACGCCGTTCGCCACCATCCCCAACACGCCGACCTCCGCTTCCCGGATCACCAGCACATCGACGTGCAGCGCTTCGAGCGTGCAGACCGTGTCGAGCATGCTCTCGCCCTTCACGCGCGAGGACAGCTGCACTTCGAGATTCACGACGTCCGCTCCGAGGCGCTTGGCGGCGAGCTCGAACGACACCCGTGTGCGCGTCGAGGGCTCGGTGAAGAGATTCGCGACCGTCACGCCCTTCAGCTTCTGATTCGAGGCGGGCCGGCTGCCGAGCGTGCGCACGTAGGACTGTCCGCGGTCGAGCAGCAACTCGATCATCTGCAGCGGCAGCCCTTCGAGCGTCAGGAGGTGGCGCAGCGATCCGTCGCGCCGGAGCTGGTTCACCACCGAACCATCGGCGCCGGGGACGGAATTCGTCGGAACGGAAAGCTCACTCACACCGGCTGCCATCTCTGCACCTCCACGCACGTGATCTCATCGCTCTTGCGCTTCCCCCGCGAGCCACCGCTCGAGGATGATCGCCGCCGCCGCGCTGTCGATGTCTTCGCGCCGGATGCGCCGCCGCCGCTCGCCGCTCGCGCGCTGCGCCTTCAGCCGCTCGCTCGCCTGCAGCGACGAGTAGCGCTCGTCCACGCGTTTCACGGGAAGTGCGAAGCGGCGGGCCAGCTCGGCCGCGAAGGCGCTCGCGGCGGACGCGAGGGCACCGGGGGAGCCGTCGGCATTATACGGAGCGCCCACGAT
Source organism: Steroidobacteraceae bacterium (assembly GCA_035760965.1). Taxonomy (GTDB): domain Bacteria; phylum Pseudomonadota; class Gammaproteobacteria; order Steroidobacterales; family Steroidobacteraceae; genus JADGHX01. Next base: position 41,670 of record DASTRY010000050.1, read on the forward strand.
CAGGAGGTGCGGTTGCAGTGCGCGCACTTCGCGCTCGATCGCAGACCAGTCGGGTCCTGCGGAGGAAACGGCGATGGCGGCACGCGGACCGGCGCTGCCGGTGAGCGTGTCGCCCGACGCCACGCCGATACGCTTCAGGCCGAAATCGAACGCGAGGATCGTCTGGACCGAGGTCACGCCGGGTGCCGACCCGAGAGACTCGCGCATCCGCAGGCGCCGTCGCCGATCAGGCGTGACCTGCCACGCGGCTCATCATGTTCATGTCGATCCCGAGCATGCGCCACGCGGCGTGCCAGCGATCCTCGTACGGCAGGTCGAATACCATGCCGGCGTCGATGGGCATCGACAGCCACGAGTTCTCGCGGATTTCGTACTCGAGCTGACCCGGTTCCCAGCCGGCGTAACCGAGCGCGATGAACGCATCCTCGGGACCCTCGCCGCGCGCCATCGCCGCGAGCACGTCGCGCGAGGTGGTCACTTGCACCGTGTCCGAAACGCGGTGCGAGTGATCCCACTTGCCGCCCGGCCGGTGGAGCACGAAGCCGCGATCGGTGTTCACCGGTCCGCCTCGCAGCACCGGCTTCGTCGCGATGGCCTCGCTCGCCGGCGCGATGTTCAGCTGCACGAGCACCTCCTGCAGCTTCATCGGCAAGGGTTTGTTGACGACGATGCCCAGCGCGCCCTTCTCCGTGTGCTCGCAGACGACGGTGACCGTCTGCGCGAAGTTCGGATCGGCGAGCGAGGGCATCGCGATCAGGAGATGGTTGGTGAGAGTCGTGCCGCTCATAACGCGAGTATGACACGGAGTGGCAGGCCCTCAAGGCGCGGCGCGCTCCGAAACCGAAGCGCTGTTTATGGAAGGTTAGGGATCTTGCGGAACGCTAAGGGCGCCGCGCGCCACGCGTCCGCCGACGAACTGCCATTCGTAGGCGAAGCGCAACACCCGGTACTCCTTCGCGACCTCGGGCGGGAAGGGATCGAACGGGCTCGCGAGCTTGAGAATCGCGAGCGCCGCCTGGTCGAGCTCCGGATAGCCGCTCGAGTTGCGAATGACGGCGCGGGTCAGCTTGCCGCTCGAATCGATAGCCACTTCGAGCACGGGACTCGCCTTCACATCAGGAGCGCGCGCCGCGGTCGGGTAGTTGAGCGTGCCGATGCGCTCCACCTTGCGCCGCCAGGCATCCAGATAGGGCGCGAGCTTCGACTCGCGTGTGTCCGGAGTGATCCACAGCTCATCGTGCTCCGGGCCGCGCAGCTGTGCCGGGCCGGCTTCGTCCTGCGGCCCAGGCTGTTGCGAGCTCTGCTCGGTGAGCAGAGCCGGTGCATTCCGGGTGGTGCCGGAGTCGCCGGCGTCCATCATGTAGCGCACGTCGGCGCTCCAGGCGAGCGTCGTCAGAACACGCTCGTTGCGACTGCCCGCGGTGGACCCTTTCGGGCCGAGCGACGTGCCGTCCAACGTGCCGTCCTGCGCGGGAATGGGCACTGCCGACGCGCGATTGCGCGGCGGGACCGGCTTTTTCGTGTTTCCGGCACCCTTCTGGGTGCGCTGAGCGAGATAGGTGGCGTTGTCGTTGCGGTCGGCGTCGGGCAGCTCGTCCGATACGAGCAACACGTCGAGCCCGGGCGCACCGGTGCCGCCGTCAGCGGTGGCGCTGAAGGTAATACCGAGAATCACGATCGCGTGCAGGGCGCCTGCGAGGAACAGCGTCGTCAGCAGGCGCTCGCGCACGGGCGCGATTCCTTCGCGCAAGGTCAAGCTCTTGGAGGCCACGGTTCGAGTATAGCTGCGGGTCTCGCGGTGACGCGTGCGCGGGATCGCACGGCATCCGTTCGCGCGTACGGGCTGTCCCCGATCAGCGACGCGCGAGGCGCTTCTCGATAGCGGCCGCCAGCATTCCGCCGATATCGATGCCGAACTGCTTGTCGAGCTCGCGTATGCCCGTGGGGCTCGTCACGTTGATCTCGGTGACGAAGCCGCCGATCACGTCGAGGCCGACGAAGATCATGCCTTTCGCGGCGAGCGCCGGGCCGATCTGCCCGGCGAGCCAACGGTCACGCTCGTTCAGCGGCCGGCCGACCCCTTTGGCGCCGGCGGCGAGATTGCCGCGGTTGTCGTTGGCCGAGGGAATGCGCGCCAGCGCGTACTCGACCGGCTCGCCGTCGATGAGCAGCACGCGCGAGTCGCCGCTCGCGACGATCTCCGGCAGATAGCGCTGAACGATGGCGAACTTCGCGCCGTAGTCGGTGAGCGTTTCGAACACGACGTTCATGTTCTTGTCGTTCTGCTCGACCACGAAGATCGATTTGCCGCCCATGCCGTGGAGCGGCTTCACGACGATCTTGCCGTGCTCGCGCAGGAAGGCTTCCATGTCGGCCATGTCGCGGGTGATCAGCGTCGGCGCGCAGCATTGCGGGAACCACGCGGTGTACACCTTCTCGTTCATGTCCCGCAGGCCCTGCGGGCGGTTGACGACGAGGACGCCTGCGGCCTCGGCGCGGTCGAGGATGTACGTCGTGTAGATGTACTCCATGTCGAAGGGCGGGTCCTTCCGCATGAGGATGCAGTCGAGCGTCTCGAGCGGCTCCGTCCGCGGCTCGCCGAGCGTGAACCAGGCCACCGGGTCGGCGGCGACGGTGAGCGGGCGCATCCGCGCGAACGCTCGGCCATCGCGGAGGGAGAGGTCGCCCTGCTCCATGTAGACCAGTTCAAAGCCGCGCGCCTGCGCAGCGAGTAACATCGCGAGCGTCGAGTCCTTCGCGTACTTGATCTGCGCGATGGGGTCCATCACGACGCCGAGACGAATGGCTTGCTTCATGTCGTTTCCTCGAGGGGGGCTCGGAAATTATGCTCGGCGCCTTGCGAATATGTCCGCACTGCGTGAGACGCGGTTCTCACGGGTGTCGCTTCATGCAGAAAACGTGACGCGCGTGGCATCGCCAAGGTTATACCGATATGTTAAAACCGCGCTGCGCGTGCCCTCGGTCCCGCCACCATACGCGGGTGGGCAGCGGTGGTGTGTGGGCCACCGGTGTGGGTATCGATGGAGCGGGAGGAGTCGCCTGACGTGAGCGGCAGCAACGCAAAGCTTCAGGGCCTGAAGGTCCTGGTGATCGACGACAGCAAAACCATCCGCCGGACCGCCGAGACGCTCCTCGCCAAGGAGGGGTGCGAGGTGTTCACGGCGATCGACGGTTTCGATGCGCTGGCGAAGATCGCCGACCATCAGCCCGACATCGTCTTCGTGGACATCATGATGCCGCGACTGGACGGCTATCAAACGTGCTCGCTGATCAAGCACAACAAGGTTTTTCGCGCGATTCCGGTGATCATGCTGTCCTCGAAGGACGGGCTGTTCGACCGGGCGCGGGGGCGCATCGTCGGATCGGAACACTACCTGACGAAGCCGTTCACCAAGGACGAGCTCCTGAGCGCCATCGAGACGCATATCGGGAGATGAAGGACATGGCTCTCATCCTGATCGTCGACGACTCGCCGACCGAGGTGCACGTCATGCAGAAGGCCCTCGAACGGCATGGCTACAAGACGGCGGCGGCCGCTGACGGCGCCGAAGGCGTACGCCTCGCGCGCGAGATGGTCCCCGACCTGATCTTCATGGACATCGTGATGCCGGGCATGAACGGCTATCAGGCGACGCGCACGCTCGCGAACGATCCGAAGACGCGCACGATTCCGATCATCATGGTGACGTCCAAGGGGCAGGAGACCGACCGGATCTGGGGCCTGCGCCAGGGCGCCATCGACTACATGGTGAAGCCCGTGTCGCCCGACCAGCTGGTCGCGAAGGCACAGGCGACGCTTGCCGGCTGACGGTAAGGCCGGCTCATGACCGACGCCGTATCGCTCAAGAGTCTGCGCGACCGACCGTTCGAGCTGCTCGCGGAGCTGGAACGGCGCGGCCGGCAGCTCTCGGCCCAGGTGGCGCAGGAAGGCTCGAGCGGCCGCGAGTGGGTCGGCGTCGCGATGCGCATGGCCGGCGAGCTCTACCTCGTGGCGCGCGAAGAGACGCGCGAGGTGCTGAGCCTGCCGAACGCGCTGACGCGCGTGCCGGGCGCGAAGTCGTGGATCAAGGGACTCGCGAACGTGCGCGGCCAGTTGCTCCCGATCGTCGATTTACGGCAGTTCCTCGGCAGCGGCGTGACGCCGACGACGCGCAACACGCGCATCATCGTCGTGAATCACCGCGAGATCCCCGCGGGGTTGGTGGTGGACGAGGTGCTGGGTTTCCGGCGCTTCGCGGAAGGCGAATTCTCGGGCGATGCGCCGCCGACGGTCGCCCGTTGCGAGCGCTATCTCGCGGGCGCGTTCCGGCGGGGCGCCGAGCAATGGCCGGTGTTGAGCCTGCGGCAAATACTGGAGAGCACCGCGTTCTCCGAGGCCGCGGCATGAAGCAGAGACGGATGAACAAAGCTTCGAACCCCAACAGGCGCGAGGTGGCGCGGTCATGACGACGCCGGCGGCCCCTCCTCAGAAAGGACGCGCGCTCGATCTCGTGATCGTCGCCGCGGCCCTGCTGGCGCTCGGCAGCGCGGCGGCGTGGTTCCTCATGGGCCAATCCGTGAAGCCGGCCGCGACGACCGCGCCGGTCGAGGATCTGTACGCGGTCGCGCTGGACGCTCCGGGCGCCGCGGCCGGCGATGCCGAAGCGCTCGGCAATCTCGAGAAAGAGCTGAAGCGCCTGCGCGAGGTGTCGCGCGCGCACGAAGAGGCGACGTGGGCGCAGGACCCGAAGTTCGCTCGCGTCATCAACAATGCCAGCGTCGTGCTCGGCGCGAGCAAGCAGCTCGGCGATGCCGCCTCCGCCGCGCGCGAAGCGCGCGAGCTGGTCGCGAAGCTCCTCGCGGAGATCGGCACGCTCGCGAGCAACCTGAACGGGCCGTCGCTCGAAGCTGCCGTCCGCCCGCTCGAGCGCTTCGAGGTGCGCGCGCAGCGCTTGCAGCTCGATGTGAGCGCGCTCGCGACCGGCACGGCGAACCCGAGCCAGGCCGCGCAGCGGCTCGCCGAGAGCTCCGACTATCTCGGCCAGGTCATCAAGGGATTCAAGGGCACGGACACGGGCCTCGGCTTGCCGAAGGTCACCGGCGCGGACGCGCAGCAGCGTCTGAAAGCGGTCGAGACCCTCTACAACGAGCTCGACAACGTCGTGCGCCGCGCCGTCAACGCAGCGCCTCAGCTACCCGCCGCGCAAGTCGCCGCGAAGTCGGTCAGCGAGGATGCGCGCGCGCTCGCCATTGCCGCGGGCCGCGGCGCATTCGATGTGGCGCCGGTCGGGCAGAATCCGCTCGCGTATCTGCCGGGGGTGCTCGCCATCGCGGCGCTCGTCGGCGTCGTCCTCATCTGGCTGGGCGTGAAGCGCTTGCGCGAAACCGTGGATCGGTACCGGCTCGCGATGGAAACGCAGCGCAAGGAAACGGACCGCAACCAGCAGGCCATTCTGCGCCTCCTCGACGAGCTCTCATCGCTCGCCGACGGCGACCTGACGGTGCAGGCGACCGTCACCGAGGACATCACGGGCGCGATCGCGGACTCGATCAACTACGCGGTCGACGCGCTGCGCGGCCTCGTCACGACGATCAATCAGTCCGCGATTCATCTCGACAGCGCGGCCCGGCAGACGCAGGCGCTCTCCGCGCACCTCGCCAAGGCGAGCGGCGCGCAGGCGAAGCAGATCGCCTCCGCGACGGAGTCCGCGAGCGGCATGGCCGCTGCGACCGAAGAGGTGTCGGGCAACGCGGAGCGCGCGGCCGATGTCGCGCGGCACTCGGTCGAAGTCGCCCACAAGGGCGGCGACGCCGTGCGTCGCACGATCGACGGCATGAACACCATCCGCGAGACCATCCAGGAGACCTCGAAGCGCATCAAGCGCCTCGGCGAGAGCTCGCAGGAGATCGGCAACATCGTCGAGCTGATCAACGACATTGCCGAGCAGACGAACATTCTCGCGCTGAACGCCTCGATCCAGGCCTCGATGGCCGGCGAAGCGGGGCGCGGCTTCGCGGTCGTCGCGGACGAAGTGCAGCGTCTCGCCGAGCGCGCCGCGAACGCGACCAAGCAGATCGAAGTGCTGGTCCGCACCATTCAGACGGACACCAACGAGGCGGTCGTCTCGATGGAGCGCTCCACGACGGACGTCGTGGGCGGCGCGCTCCTCGCCGAGAACGCCGGCGCGGCGCTCGAAGAGATCGAGCAGGTGTCCAACCAGATCGCGAGTCTCGTGCAGAACATCTCGAACAGCTCGCGCCAGCAGACCATGGCCGCGCAGAACATCGCGCGCAACATGGGCGTGCTGAAAGAGATCAGCACGCAGACTCAGGAATCCACCAACGCCACCTCTGCGGCCATCGCGAAGCTCGCCGAGCTCTCGTCTGGCCTGCGCAAGTCGGCCGCCGGCTTCCGGCTGCCGGGGACCACTACCGAACCGACCCTCACCAGCACGTCCGCGACGGGTACGTTCCGGCGTGTGGATGAGGGTAAGGCAGCAAGGCCCGTGTCCGTCGCGGGCGGTAGTTGAGCTCAGACATGCCAGACGTGGCTTCCCAGACGTTCGACTTCGTCGGTCGCGAGCTGAATGCGACGCTGTCCGAGGCGCGTACCGCGCTCGAGAACTACGTCGAACAGCCGGAAAATCTCTCGTTGCTCGAGCGCTGCAAGCAGGAGCTGCACCAGGTGCAGGGCGTCCTGCGCGTGCTCGAGATCTACGGCGCGGCGCTCCTCGCCGAGGAGATGGAGCAGGTCACGAGCTATCTGCTCGCGACCGCCGCTGAGCGCAAGAATCAGGCGGAGAGCCTCGATGCGCTGATGCGCGCGATGGTGCAGCTCCCGAGCTATCTCGAGCGCGTGCTCGCGGGCGGCCGGGACCTGGCGCTGGTGCTCCTGCCGCTGCTGAACGATCTGCGTGCGGTCCGCGGGAGCGCGCTGCTCTCCGAAGGCACGCTGCTGCTGCTGAACCTGAAGTCGGACAAGCAGGCGCAGCCCGTCGCGGCGGCGCCGGGCGAGCCGCCGCTCAGCGTCGAGCAGTGGGCGCGGCGGCTGCGCGCGCGCTTCCAGGTGGGTCTCATCGGCTGGATTCGCGGCGAGCGCATCGAGCAGAACCTCGAAATCCTCGCCGCCGTCGCACAGAAGCTCGAGCAGATCGCGACGCGCCAGCCGCTCTTCCAGCTCTGGTGGGTGGTCGGCGCGGTCATCGAGGCGCTGCAGGAGAACGGCCTCGAAGGCGGCGTGTCGGTGAAGCGCCTGCTCGGTCTCGCGGACCGCGAGATCAAGCGGCTCTACGAGCAGGGCGAGGCGCGCTATGCGCAGACGCCGCCCGTCGAGCTGCTGAACAATCTTCTCTACTACGTCGGCCGCGCCGAGACCTCGGGTCCGCGCGTGACGGCCGTGCGCGCCTCCTTCCGCCTCTCCGAGCTGCTGCCGGTCGACGAGGCCGTCGAGCAGGAGCGCGAGAACCTCTCGGCCCCGAGCGTCAAGCTGATGCAGACGGTGGCGGCTGCCATTCGCGAGGATCTCGGCAAGGTCAAAGACGTCCTCGACATCTTCGTGCGCCGAGGCGCCGCGCAGCCGCAGGAGCTCGGCCCGCAGGTCGAGATGCTCCGCAAGATCGGCGACACGCTCGGCGTGCTCGGCCTCGGCGAGCTGCGCGCGAGCGTCCAGGGCGAGACGGAACGGCTCGAGAAGATCGTCTCGGGCAAGCTGACGGCGGACGAGGCGACGCTCGTCGAGATCGCCGCGACCCTGATCAGTGTCGAGGATCGTCTGGACGATCGGCTCGTCGGCATGATCATGCCGCGCTCGAGCCCCGCGACGGGCACGCCGTCGCAGGACGACACGGAGTTCCGGCTCGTGCAGGGGGCGGTGCTGCGCGAGTGCATTCTCAATCTCGCGCGCGTCAAGGAAGCGATCTCGCAGAACGTCGGCGGTGTGCTCGATGCCGCCGGGCTCGACAGCTGGCAGGACCTGATGCGCGGCCTGAAGGCGGCGCTCCTGATGCTCGGCAAGACGCGCGCGGTCGAGATCATCGACGAGATCACGACGCAGCTGAAGCGCGTGATGCAGCCGAGTCTCGGCGGCTTGCCGCCGGGCTTCGTGGATCGTCTCGCCGACGCGATCGTCAGCGTCGAGTACTACATGGAAACGCTCCAGGCCGGTCGCAGCGACCCCTGGTACATGCTGGACAACGCGCATTCGTGCCTGCAGATGCTGGCCAACGCGGCCCCACCCACGGTGCCGACGGTTGCGCCGCTCGATCCGTCGGCCTTCGCGCGCACGCTGCAGATTCCGACGGCGGGTGTCAGTCAGGATCAGTTCGCCACGACCGATGTCGGCGTGCAGCCGCCGACGCTCGCGCCGCGCTCCGCGCCGCTCATCGAGACGGCCGATCCGGAGCTGGTCAATCTCTTCATCGAGGAAGCGCGCGAGGAGCTCGCGAAGATCCAGCGCTTCTATCCGGGCTGGGAGCAGAATCCGCTCGAGCACGACAGTCTCGTCACGATTCGCCGCTCGTTCCATACGCTGAAGGGCAGCGGCCGCATGGTTGGCGCGCGCGATCTTTCCGAGTTCGCGTGGGCCATCGAGAACCTGCTGAATCGGCTGCTCGACAACACCGTGACGCGCTCGCCGCCGATCCTCTCGGTGCTGCGGGATGCGGTGACCGCCCTGCCGCAGCTCATCGAGCAGCTCGAGTCCGGCACGCCGGTGCAGGCGGACACGGCCGGCATCATCGCGCGCGCGCACGGCCTTGCGTCCACCAAACCCCCACCGGCCGCCGCCCGGCCCGCTTCAGTGGAAGAGCAAGCGGCGGCCACCGAAAAAAAAGACGTAGCGCCGCCGCCGGAATCGGCCGCGGCGCAACCAAAGTCTGAGGCGGCCGCGGTCATCGCTGCTGCGCCAACTACAGACGCCGCGCCGGCGACGGCGGGTTCCGCGTCGGACTCGACGTCCGCGCCTGCGCGCGATACGGCGGACACGGGCTCGCAGCTCGGCTCCGACGATCTGCTGCGCGACATCTATACGCGCGAGACGGCTTCGCACATCGCGACGGTGCGCGCGTACATCGAGCGCGAACGCGAGCGCCCAAGCCCGCACCTGCTCACGGAAGATGTGTACCGCGCCTGTCACACGCTCTCGGGCAGCTCGAAGATGGCGGAGGCGCGCCACGGCATCCGGCTCGCGGAGCCGCTCGATCACTGGCTGCGCAAGGCGTTCAACAGCGGCCTCGGGATCGTCGATTCGGACCTCAATCTGCTCGCGGACTGCATGACGGCGATGGAGTCGGTCGCCTCGCATCTCGACGAATCGACCGGCTACTTCATTTCGCACGAAGGATTGCGCGGGCGGATCAACGAAGCGGAAGCGGCGCTCGATCTGCGCATCGCCGAGGCCTCGCGCATCGCTGCGGACGCCGCGTCAACCGCGCCCCCGCCCGCGCTCGCGCCGCCCGCCGCAACGGAACGCGCCGCGGAAGACTCGGACGAGGAGATCGTCCTGAGCAAGGACGCGATGACCGACATCGAGCAGTCGATGGTCGAATCCGTCGTGCTCGAAGAGGACAGCGTGAAGCTCGACGAAGTGGAATCGGCGACCGTCGAGTCCGTCACCCTGACCGCGTCCGGCGAGGAGGGATCCGCCTCCGAGCGCATCGAAGACACGCGCCTCGAGCCCGCGCCGGGAGCGTTTGCGCCCGCGGCGGCCGGTGCGGAGCCGCGCGAGGCCGCGGCTGCGCAAGCCCCCGAGGCCATCGAAGAACCTTCACTCGAGCAAGAGCTGGCGGAGCAGGAGGCCATGGAAGAAGAACTGGCCGATGAGCCGCCGGTGTACCACAGCGACTTCGACCACGAGGTCGCCGCCATCTTCACCGAAGAGGCGAACGAGCTGATCGAAGTGTCCGAGCACGCGCTCAGCGAGTGGCGCAAAGAGCCGCAGAGCGCCGAGGCGCGCTCGGCCTTGAAGCGCCCGATGCACACGCTGAAGGGCGGCGCGCGCATGGCCGGCATCGTGCCGATGGGCGATCTCTCGCACGAGATGGAAACGCTCGTGATGCAGGTCGACGCCGGCATCGTGCCCGCGAACGACGCGATGTTCGGAGTCATGCAGAGCTGCCTGGACGAGCTCGCGCGCATGCGCGATGCCGTTGCCGCGGGGCAGCCCGTGGCGCACGCGAAGAAGCACATCGCCCGCATTCACGCACTGTCGAAGCCGAAGCCGGTTGCGAAAGCGAAGCCTGCTGCCCCGGCTGTCACGCCGGCACCCGCTGCGGAGGTTGCGCGAGCCGACGAGAGTGCGGCTGCCGGCGCAGGTGCAGCGATCGAAGCTCGGGGCGACGGCGCGCGGGGCGTTCCAGACGCCAACGCACCGGAGTCCGGAGCTGGCGCAGAGATTCAGCGCGCGGGTGAGTCCGTCGCAGCATCCCCGGCCGAGACTGTCCGTTCCGAGCTGCAGATGCCGGCCGCATTCGCCGACGCGAGAGCCGAGGCTGCCGCCGAGCAGCGGGACGCGGCTTTGCGCGAAGACAGCTCGCAGAGCGCGGAGCGTGAGCCCGCCACCGAGTCTGCGGCGCAGCGTCATTTCAGTGGCTCCGCCGCCGAAGGCGAGCATCACGACCCATCCGAGGCGGCAAGCTTCGCGGGCGACGTCATGGGCACGCCTTCGGCGCAGCCGAGCACTGCCGCTTCGGACATGCCATTCAGCGAGCCCGCGCGCGCGCTCGGCGAAAGCGCAGCGAGCCCCAGCGAGTCATCCGAAGCAGCGCGTCGCGAAGAGTCCACCGCGTTCGACGGCGCACGTCGTGACGAGACGCCTTCCGAGCGCGATCAGCCGTATGCGGCCGACGCAGCCGCATCTTCCGGCGCAACCCAGAGCGTTCGCGCGCTCTCCGACGAGCCGGTCGTGCCGTTCGTCGAACGCCGTTCGTCGGCACCGATTGCCGCGCGCGCGATCTTCCCCGCCCCGAAGCCCGGGGACGACGACAATCACCTGGCCGCGCCGTTGCCGGTGCCGCCGGGCCGCGAGCCCGTCGCGCCGGCCACCGATCGCCCCGAGATGGCGCGCGTCGACGCAGAGCTGCTCGACACGCTGCTCAACACCGCCGGCGAAGTCAGCATTGCGCGCGCGCGGCTCGAGCAGCAGATGGGCTCCATCGAGTTCAACCTCGGCGAGCTCTCGCGCACTGTCACGCGTCTGAAGGAACAGCTGCGCAAGCTGGAAATCGAGACCGAAGCGCAGATCCTGCATCGCCACGAGGATGATGTCGGCACGCATCGCAGCGACTTCGATCCGCTCGAGCTCGATCGCTACTCGTCGATTCAGCAGTTCTCGCGCGCGCTCGCGGAAACGGCGAACGACGTGGCGAGCATCCAGGGCCTGCTCGAAACGCTGTCGAGCGACACGCAGAACCTGCTGCAACAGCAGGCTCGCACGATCACCGAGTTGCAGAACGGCCTCATGCGCACGCGCATGGTTCCGTTCCAGCGCCACGTCACGCGGCTCGCGCGCATCGTGCGCCAGGCCGCGGCCGACACGGGCAAGCGCGCCGAGCTCATCGTCGAGGGCGCCGCGGGCGAGCTCGACCGGCAGGTGCTCGAGCGCATGCTGCCGCCGTTCGAGCACATGCTCCGCAACTCCGTCGTTCACGGCATCGAGAAGCCCGAGGAGCGCGTGGCGCGCGGCAAGCCCGAGGTCGGCCGCATCAAGCTCGAGCTGCATCGCGAAGGCGCCGAAGTGATGGTGCGGCTCTCGGACGACGGCGCCGGCATGAATCTCAAGGCGATCCGCGACAAGGGCGCGGCGCTCGGCCTGATTCCCGAAGGCCATACGCTCAGCGATGAAGACGCCATGCAGCTCATCCTGGAGCCGGGCTTCTCCACCGCCGGCACGATTACCCAGCAAGCCGGTCGCGGCGTGGGCATGGACGTGGTGGCGACCGAGATCAAGCGTCTCGGCGGCGCGCTCCACATGGAGACGCGCGCGGGCGAGGGCACGCAGTTCACGATCCGCTTGCCGTTCACGCTCGCCATCAGCCACGCGCTGGTCGTGCGCACGGGCGACGAGTTCTATGCGCTGCCGCTGCCGACCGTCGAAGGCGTGCTGCGCTTGTCGAAGGCGGAAGTCGCGAGCCACCTCGGCCGCGATCAGCCCACCTTCGACTACAACGGGCAGAAGTACCGCTTCCAGAATCTCGCCACGTTCGTCGGTCTCGAGCCGCAGCCGCTGCCCGAGCAGGACGTGACCATCCCCGTCGTGCTGGTGCGCGCGGGCGAGCACTCGACGGGTCTCATCGCGGATGAGCTCGTCGGCAGTCGCGAGATCGTCGTGAAGTCGGTCGGCCCGCAGATCTCCTCGATCCGCGGCATCTCGGGCGCGACGATTCTCGGCGACGGCCGCATCGTCGTGATTCTCGACATCGGCGCGCTGGTGCGCGGCGAGTGGCGCGGCCGCGCGCAGCCGATCAAGCAGGAGAAGACGGACCGGCGCACCTTCGCGATGGTGGTGGACGACTCGATCACCGTTCGCCGCGTCACGCAGCGCCTGCTCGAGCGCAACGGCATGCGCGTGCTCACGGCGCGCGACGGCCTCGATGCGGTGGGGCTGCTGCAGGAGAACGTGCCGGACATCATCCTGCTCGACATCGAAATGCCGCGCATGGACGGCTACGAAGTGGCCGCGCACGTGCGCAACGATCCGCGCCTCGCGGACGTGCCGATCATCATGATCACCTCGCGCGTCGGCGAGAAGCACCGCGCGCGCGCCATCGAGCTCGGCGTGAACGACTATCTCGGCAAGCCGTATCAGGAGGCGCAGCTGCTCGATGCCATTGCGCCGCTCGTCGAGAAGCATCGCTCGCGGCAGAGCGCGCGGCGTTTGGCGGAAGGGTAAACGGAAGCGGACATGGCCGAGCGCGTTACCGAGATCTACAGCCTTCTCATTCCGATCGTCGACGGCCGGCTCATCATTCCACGGGCGTGCGTCGCCGAGGTGATCGGATTCGTCACGCCGTCGGAGATGACGGGAGCGCCGCCCTGGTACGTCGGCATCGTGCCCTGGAACGGGCGGCAGATTCCGCTCGTCTCCTTTGAGGGCGCGTGCGGCAACAACATTCCGCCCGCGTCGGGACGCACGCGCATCGTCGTGTTCCCCTGTCAGGGATCGCGCGTGGATGCGGGCTACTTCGGCCTCGTTTCGCAGGGCTTTCCGCAGCTCGTGCGCGTGAGCTCGGACGTCGTGCGGCCGGACAACTCGCGCTCCTTCCCCGAGCGCGCGCCGATCATCTGTCAGGTGCGCATGGTGAACGAGGCGCCGCTCGTGCCCGATCTCGAACGGCTCGAAGAGATGATCGCCGACGAGACGCGGATCAGCAGCTAGCTCGGGACGCGAGAAGCGAGCGGTCTCTGCGCGGGGCCGGCCTCCGCGTCTAGTTTTCCTTCTTGGACTGACCGTAGATCGAGGCGATGCCGGCGGGCACCGCCGGCTGCTCCGTCGTCGCTCCGTGCGAGCGCTTCGACGGCGGCACGTTGAAGCGGATCGGCACGGTGTACTCGTCTTCGTTCTTGGCGAACGGTACGCCGTTCACCGCGGCGGAGCTGCCGCCGCAGAGCGCGAGTTTCGGCAGCTTCGGCAAGGTGATTTCCTCGCTCGCGATATCGACTTCGACGTGCTTGACGGGCACGCCGAGCGCGCCGGCCATGTGCGAGACGAGCGCTTCGATCTCGCCCGCGAAGTCGGCTCGCAGGGAAGCGTCGCGCTTCAGGTAGTACGTCGTCAGGTAACGCGCGAGCGGCGTGGACTTCTTGATCTCCTCGTTCACGAGCTGCTGCTCGTTCGCGAAGGTGAACAGCGAGGTCGTGGAGAGGTAATCGAGAAAGTCGCTGGGTACCGCCGGCTCGTCGGCATGAATCGGGCGGGCGTGGACTCGCAGCGTATCGCCGGCGCGCTCGAGCGTGGCATCCGACAGCTCGAGCTCATAGGAGAGCTTCGCCGGCCATGCGATGAAGATTTCCGGGTCCTTGCCGACCACCTCCGGGCAGGCGCGATACCACACGGCCACCTGACGCTCATGCTCGATCACCGCGTGCGTTCGCATCTGCGTGATCATCACGTTGATCGGATCGACGGGCGCTTCCGGCTTGGGCTGGTAGTACCAGCGCGCGGCGAGGGCGCCCAGCACGAGCGCGAGCACGGCGATGAGGACGTATTTCATCCGTGTCCCTTCGTTACAGGTCGCCGAAATCGTGCTGGAGCGCGGCGAGCGCCGCTATGGCGGCCGTCTCAGTGCGCAAAATGCGCGGGCCGAGTTGTACGGGGATGAAGCCCGCTTGGACGGCGGCGTCCTGCTCGGCCTCGGCGAGGCCGCCCTCCGGGCCGATCAGCAGCGCGACCCGGGTGGGGCGGGGCAAGTCCCGCAGGCGCAGTGAGCCCTGCGGCGAGAGGAGGAGGCGCGTGACGTTCGCGGACCCGGCTTCTTCGACGGCCTTCTGGTCGCCGCTTCCCGCGATGTCGGTAGGACCGCTGGTCTGCGTGTCCCCACCCTGGCCAACGGGCTGCCGGTCCGCGCGAGCCGCGGAGGCCGCGCCGATGTCGGCGGCACCGCGATGCTGAGCGGAAGCCTGGTTGGGATGCTGCCCGAGTAGCAGGGGCGCGGTGGCGCCACTGAGCGCTTCGTGAAACGTCATGGGCGCAGTCACTTCAGGCACTCGATTGCGTCCGCACTGCTCGCACGCGGCGATGACGATCCCGCGCCAGTGCTGCAGCTTCTTCTCTCCGTGGCGATCGTCCAGCTTCACGACGCTCCGCTCCGTGAGCACGGGCACGATGCGGCGGACGCCGAGCTCCGTTGCCTTCTGCATCACCCAGTCCATGCGCTCGCCGCGCGAGATGCCTTGCACGAGCGTCAGATCGAGCGCCGATTCGCGTTCGACATCGCGGTGCTCCTGCACCTCCGCTAGCACGGCATCCTTGCGGAACGCCGCGATGCGCGCGCCGTATTCGCCGCCGCGTCCGTCGAACAACGTCAGCGCGTCACCTTCGCGCAAGCGCAGGACGCGCGCGATGTGATTCGCCGCCGAGCCGCCGATCACGCAACTCTTGCCGGCTGCGAGCGGCTCCTCCACGTAAACACGCGTCAGTCGCACGTTGCGAGCTCGATGCCTTCGCGGGCGACGGTGACCATGAGGTCGATCTCGTCCGGCGTGATCACATACGGCGGCATGAAATACACGACGTTGCCGATCGGCCGGAGCAGCACACCGCGTGACAGCGCATGGCGATAGATGCGCAGCCCGCGCCGCTCCTGCCAGGCGTACGGCTCGCGCGTGCCGCGATCGCGCACGAGCTCGATCGCGGCGATCATGCCGGTCTGCCGCACCTCCGCGACGTGCGGATGAACGCTCAGCTCGCGTGCGCGCGCGCCGAGATGGGCGGCGAGAGCCCGATTGCGCTCAATCACCTGATCCGTGCGAAAGATGTCGAGCGTCGCGAGCGCAGCGGTGCAGGCGAGCGGATTGCCGGTGAAACTGTGAGAGTGAAGGAATGCGTTCAGCTTCACGTACTCGTCGTAGAAGGCGGCATACACCGGCTCCGTCGTGAGCACCGTCGAGAGCGGCAGGTAGCCACCGGTCAGGCCTTTTGACAAGCACATGAAATCCGGGCGAATGCCTGCTTGCTCGCACGCGAACATCGTCCCGGTGCGGCCGAAGCCCACCGCGATCTCGTCCGCGATCAGGTGCACGCCGTGCCGATCGCACGCATCGCGCAAGAGCTTCAGATAGGTCGCGTCGTACATGCGCATGTTGCCTGCGCATTGCACGAGCGGCTCGACGATCACCGCCGCCGCTTCGTGAGCATGCCGTGCGAGCGCCTCTTCCATGTGCGCGAACTGCCGGGTGGAGTAGTCGGCCCACGACTCACCGCGCTCGCGTCCATAGCAATCCGGCGAGGGCACAGTGATCACATCCATCAGCAGCGATTTGTACGTCGACTTGTAGAGCTCGACGTCACCGACAGCCAACGCACCGAGCGTTTCGCCGTGGTAGCTGTTGGTCAGCGTGATGAATCGACGCTTCGCCGGCCGGCCGGCGTTGCGCCAGTAGTGAAAGCTCATCTTCAACGCCACTTCGATCGCGGATGAGCCGTTGTCCGCATAGAAGCAGCGCGTGAGACCGCGAGGTGCGAGGCTGGTGAGCGCCTCGCTGAGCGCGATCACGGGCTCGTGCGTGAAGCCCGCGAGGATGACGTGCTCGAGCTGCTCGAGCTGCGCGGCCACCGCTTTGTTGATGCGCGGGTTCGCGTGGCCGAACAGATTGGTCCACCACGAGCTGATGGCATCGATGTAGCGCCGGCCCGCGAAATCCTCGAGCCACACGCCCGAGCCGCGCCGGATCGGAATCATCGGCAGCCACTCGTGATCCTTCATCTGCGTGCAGGGATGCCACACGTGTGCGAGATCGCGGGCGACGTAGCTGGCGTTGGCGGAATCCATCGAACTCGTCTCGGCTTGATCTCGCGTCATTGTGGCATGATCCGCCGCCATGCCCGCACTCCCGTCAGCCGCCATCGACGCCGTCACCGGGCTCGTGCTGGGTGCGCGCCAGGTGCTCTCGCCGCACTTCGACGCGCGGCCCGCGGGGACCGGCATCGACCTGATCGTGATCCACGGCATCAGCTTGCCGCCGGGCGAATTCGGCGGGCCGTGGATCGATCGCCTGTTCACCGGTCATCTGCCGCCCGAGGCGCATCCGTTTTTCGCCACCATCGCCGGAGCGCGTGTCTCCGCGCATGCGCTGATTCGACGCGACGGGGAGATCGTGCAGTACGTGCCGTTCACGCAGCGCGCCTGGCACGCCGGGAAATCCGAGTACTGCGGTCGGGTGGCGTGCAATGATTTTTCGGTCGGGATCGAGCTCGAGGGCACGGACGAGACCCCGTACGAGGCGGCCCAGTACGATTCGCTGGCGGCACTGATCAAGGCACTGCTCGCGGCCTATCCGTCGTTGAGCCGCGAGCGAATCGTCGGCCATAGCGATATCGCGCCGGGTCGCAAGACCGACCCCGGCCCGTCGTTCGACTGGGCGCGCCTGCGCGGCAGCCTCTAGCGGGAACCTTGCGAAAGCAGCACGGGCCCGGCTGCCGCAAGACCCGACTATTTCTTCCCGCGGTCGTGCCGCCAAAGCACTTCCGACCCCCGCTCGTGCCGCGCGAGCACGCGCGCGAGCACGAACAGCAGATCGGATAGGCGATTCAGATACTGCGTGACTTCCGGCGCGACGGTCTCGCTCGCCGCGAGAGTCCATACGCGCCGCTCGGCACGGCGCGCAATGGCACGAGCCAAATGACACGCTGCCGCCGCCGGTCCGCCGCCCGGCAGGATGAATTCCTTGAGCGGCGGCAACGTCTCGTTGAACGAATCGAGCGCCTGCTCGAGCCGCGTGACGTGTGCCGCTTGAATCATCCGATGTCCCGGAATGCAAAGCTCACCGCCGAGATCGAACAGCTCGTGCTGAACTTCGGTGAGGCACGCCACGATGTTCTCCGGCAGCCCCGGCACCGCGAGCAGCACGCCGATGGCGCTGTTCAGCTCGTCGGTCGTGCCGTAGGCCTCGACGCGCGCCGCGTCCTTGCGCACGCGAGTGCCGTCGCCGAGGCCCGTCGTGCCGTCGTCGCCCGTGCGCGTGTAGATCTTGCTGAGTCGGTTGCCCATTCACGGTAGATTCGCACGCCCCGGAACAGGAATGCCAGCGTGACCTCGAAAGAACTGCAGGCGGCGCTCGACGCCGCGGAAGCCGCGGCGGCCGTCATCCGCTCGCTGTATCAGCGCAATCTCGCCGTCCACACGAAGGCGGACGCCACGCCGGTGACCGAGGCGGACGTGCAGGCGGAGCAGGCCATCCGCACCATCCTCACCGAGCGCTTCCCGAGCTACGGCTTCTACGGCGAGGAGACGGGGCAGGAGGCGATGGACGCGGAGAGCGTGTGGCTCGTCGATCCCATCGACGGCACGAAGTCGTTCGTGCGCGAGTGCCCGTTCTTTTCGACACAGATCGCGCTCATGCGCGGCGGCCGCTTCGTGCTCGGTGTGTCGAGCGCGCCGGCCTACGGCGAGGTGGCCTGGGCGGAGGAGGGTCGCGGTGCGCACATGAACGGTCGGCCGATTCACGTCAGTAAGGTGGCGGATCTCGCGGGCGCGATCGTCTCGTCGGGCAACCTGAAAACGCTTGCGCGTTCGCCCGCGTGGGGGCGCTACGGTGAGCTGATCGGGCGCGTCAATCGCATTCGCGGCTACGGCGACTTCGTGCACTACCACCTGCTCGCGCGCGGCTCGCTGGATGTCGTCATCGAGTCGGATGTCGGCATCCTCGATATCGCCGCGCTCACCGTGATCGTGCGAGAGGCGGGCGGCACGTTCACCGACCTGCAGGGCAATGAAGTCGGGCTGAAGACGACGAGCGTGCTGGCGACCAACGGCGCGCTGCACGCCGCCGTGCGCGACGTGCTGCGCTTCTGACTCAGGCGCTGACGAACACCCGCCGCTCGGGCGTATCGATTTCGATGATGGGCGTGAGATAGAGCTCGCTCAGCGCCGCGCCCGTCAGCACTTCGCGCGTGGCGCCTGCGCGCCAGCGACCGTCCCCGAACAGCAGGATCACGCGATCCGCGAAACGCGCGGCGAGCGTCGGATCGTGCAGCGTGGCGACGACCGCGCGGCCCGCGTCCGCTTGCTCGCGAAACAGCTGCAGCACGGCGATCTGATGATGCGGGTCGAGGTGGTTCGTCGGCTCATCCAACAGGTAGATCTGCGGCGCCTGCGCGAGCAGCGATGCGATGGCGACACGCCGGCGCTCTCCGCCGGAGAGCTTGTCCGTTGGGCGCTCCGCGAGCGCTTCCATCTCGACTCGCGCGAGTGCCTCGCGTGCGAGTCGTTCGTCGTCGGCGGTTTCCCATTGCCACGCAGGCAGGTGCGGGTGCCGGCCGATCAGCACGGCTTCCAGCGTCGTCGACGTGAACGATTCTTCAAGATCCTGCAGCAGCACACCGAGCCGTTGGGCGATGGCGCGCCGACGCAGGTTCTCGAGCGGCGTGCCATCGAGGCGCACGATGCCCTGCTGCGGGCGACGCAAGCCCGCGAGCGCGTGCAAGGTGAGCGTCTTGCCGCTCCCGTTGCGGCCGAGAATGGCGGTGACCTCGCCGGCGCGAAATTCGAGCGACATCTCCGAGACGAGCTGACGCTCGCCGGCGCGGATGCCGAGCGAGCGTGCCGCGAGAATCACGCCATCGCGTGGGGTCGCCTCGCTCACGACTTGATCCACCCAATCTCCATGGCCGTCGCGCGGCCGACGGCCTCGCCGCGCAGGTCATCGGGCATCTCCTGCGTCGTGTCGGATAGCGGTCGCTTGCCGGCCATGATCTCCGCCTTGGGCTGCGGAAAGCGCGGCTCGCGCTCCGGCTCGGCGTATCCATCCGGATACATGGGCGCGCCGCTCGCAACGTCGTATTTGTCGGTCGCGCCGACCGTATGCATCGTCTCGTGTGCAATCACGATGTTGTTCTGCCCGCGCATGCCGCGGTCCGCATAGGCGTACACGACGCCGACCAAGCCTTTCTGCAGACCGAGCGAATGCGGCACACGGTCCGTCGTCGCGGGATCGTGAAAGAGCACGAACACGCGAATATGCGATGGCGCTCGCCCGGGCACGTTCGCCGCCCGGCGCGCGTAGAGCCGCATCTGCAGACTCCACCAAATGGCGCCCAGAGCGCCCGAGCCCGGCTTCAACATCGGCGGCTTCTCCGTGGGCGGCGGGTACAGCTCGATCCGCACGGGCCGCTCGACCGCGACGCCATACCGATGGGCTTCGTTCATGAAGAACGTTTCGATCGCCGCGAAGTCCGCGGTCGTGAGGCTACGGACGTACGCTTCGGACGCGGCGCTGCCGTCGCCGTTCATCGGGAAGATGCCGACCCAGAGCGGCGCCTTCCAGCTCGTCGTCTGCGCCTTGTCGATCCAGGTCATGCCGGCCACGATCACGAGCAGCACCAGCAACACCGTGATCCGGACGAGTTTCCACACGCTCCGCGCTGCCTTCTGCTTACGGCTGCAGCCGCGTGGCAGTCCACGGCCCGGTTTCGAACTGCCCATCGGCGCGCGCGCCGAGCGTGCGGGTCCAGCGCGCGCGATCATGAATGCGCGCATCGCCCTCCACCCACAGCTCGACCGCATCCGCCCACAAGCGGAAGCCGCCCCAATGGGGCGGACGGGGCACGTGCGCGTCCTTGCCGGAGCTCCGGTCACTGACACCGAGACGCCGAGCGGCGGCCTCGACCGCATCGAGCAGTTGCGCGCGCGAAGCGATGGGTTCGCTCTGCCGGCTCGCCCACGCGCCAATGCGGCTCGCGAGCGCACGCGAGGCGAAGTACGCATCGCTATCGGCGTCCGGCGCCTTCGCCACCACGCCCTCGATGCGCACTTGCCGATGCATGTGGTCCCAGTGCATGACCACCGCCGCGCGGCTGTTGTCGGCGAGCTCGCGTCCCTTGCGGGACTCGTAGTTCGTGTAGAACGTGATGAAGCCCGGCACCGGCTGGATGTCTTTGCAGAGCACGACACGCGCGGATGGGCGCCCATCGCGACTCGCGGTCGCCAGCACCATGGCGTTCGGATTGGGCTGATTGCGCGCCTGCCAGGCCTCGGCCAGCCAGGCCTGCGCGATCGTGAGCGGCTCGGCCGGCAGCGGCTCCGGCAGCACTTCGGTGTGTTCGGCCATGCGGCAATGGTAGAGGCTTCAGCTGCGCATGGGCAGGAGACTTGCGGCGGTGGGCCGGGGCCCGTAGAAAGGCAGGCCCTCATTCAAACCTGAGCCTGCGCCATGACGAGCGACGCCGTGACCCTCGACGACCTGCGCCGCCGGATCAACGAAATCGACGACCGGCTGATCGAGCTGGCCGCCGAGCGCAAGCGCCTGAGCGAAGAAGTCGCGCGCGTGAAGCGCAGCACGGGCCGCGCCACGCGCGACTACGAGCGCGAGCGCGAAGTGATCCTTGCCGGCCGCAACAAGGCACAGGCGCTCGGCGTCTCGCCGGATGTGGCCGAGGAGCTGCTGCGCATCCTGATCCGCTCGTCGCTCACCACGCAGGAGCAGGCGAGCGTCGTCGCGCAGGGTGCGGGCTCGGGCCGGCGGGCGCTGATCATCGGCGGCGGCGGCAAGATGGGGCGCTGGTTCGCCGACTTCCTCACCTCGCAAGGTTTCACGGTCGAGGTGGCGGACCCACTCGGTGCGCCTCCAGGTGTGACGCACTTCAAGGATTGGCGCGCGACGGACCTGCAGCACGACTTCATCCTGCTCGCCACGCCGCTCGGCGTGACGGACGCCATCCTGCGCGACCTCGCGCTACGCCGGCCGCGCGGCGTGGTGTTCGATGTCGGCTCGCTGAAATCACCGCTGCGCGCGGGGCTTCTGGCGCTGAAATCGCACGGAGTGCGCGTCACCTCGGTGCATCCGATGTTCGGGCCGGACACGGAGCTGCTCTCGGGGCGCCACGTGGTCTTCGTGGACCTCGGACACGCCGAGGCGCTGCAGAAGGCGCGCGAGCTGTTCGCACCGACCATGGCCGAGCAGGTGGTCATGAGCCTCGACGACCACGATCGCCTGATCGCGTACGTGCTCGGGCTGTCTCACGCCTTGAACATCGCCTTCTTCACGGCCCTCGCGGAGAGCGGGGAGGCGGCGCCGCGCCTCGCGCGGATGTCGAGCACCACGTTCGACAATCAGCTCGAAGTGGCGAGCGCCGTGGCCGAGGAAAGCCCGGAGCTGTACTACGAGATCCAGAGCCTGAACGACTACGGCGCCGAGTCCCTGGAGGCGCTCGCGAAGGCCGTGGAACGCATCCGAACCGCGATCCTGTCACAAGATCACGACGCGTTCGTTGCCCTCATGCGCCAGGGTCGGGAATATCTCGCCGACCGTCGCAGCGTGACCGAGCGTCGCGCCTGATGGGGCGGGTGATGAGGGGATACGCTTGGCGATGTATCGATCGCACCACGAGCTCGAATTGCGTCCGCGCTCGCTCTCCGGGCGGGGACAGGATCTGGCCGCGGAGAATGCGCGGCTGCGGGCGCGCCTGGACGAGCTGAAAGTCGAAGCGGCACGCAACGATTCCCTGCTGCGCAAGACGCAGGAGCGCGAGCTGGAGCTGCTACGCGCAGCGACCTTGCCCCAGCTCTTCGAGCGGCTGATCCACGGCCTGCGCACCTCGTATCAGCTCGATCTCGTCACCCTCACGCTGAACGATCCGCAGTACGAGCTGCGGCATCTGCTGTGGGGCGACAGCGCCGTGCTCGAAGAGCTGCCCGAAGTGCAGTTCGTCGATTCGCTCACCACGTTGTCGCCGCAGCTCGCGCGCCTCGAGAAGCCCTGGCTCGGGCCTTTCAATCGCGACGATCACAAGGTGTTCTGCCCGATGCTCGGCGAGCTCGGCAGCCTCGCGTTGATTCCGCTGCGGCGGAACGACCAGCTCGACGGCGTGCTCGTGTTCGCGAGCACTGACCCCTTCCGCTTCAACGCGGATCTCGCGAGCGACTTTCTCGCGCACCTCGGGCTGGTTGCGGCGCTGTGCCTCGAGAACGCCGCGAACCGTGCGCGCCTCCTGCGCAGCGGGCTGACGGATTTTCTCACCGGCTTCCACAATCGCCGCTATCTGAATGCGCGCCTGCGCGAAGAGCTCGCGCGGGCGCAGCGCTTCCGGCAGCCGATTGCGTGCCTGATGATCGATGTGGATCACTTCAAGCGCGTGAACGATCAGTACGGGCATCTCGCGGGCGACACGCTGCTGCGCGAAGCGGCGCGGCGCATCGATTCGCAGATGCGCGTGAGCGATATCGGAGCGCGCTTCGGCGGCGATGAGTTCGCGATCATCCTGCCGCAAGGCGGCTTGCAGGATGGCGAGCGCGTCGCGCAGCGAATGCTCGATGCCGTGCGCGGCACGCCTCTGCAGATCGATGCGGAGCACGCGGAGCAGATGAGCCTGTCGATCGGTGTCGCCGTGGCCGAACCGAGCCCGGAAACGCGGGATTTCAAGCTGATCGCCGAGCGGCTGATGGCCGAGGCGGATGCGGCGCTCTATCGCGCGAAGACGGGCGGCCGCGGGCGCGTCGTGGTCTCGCAGAACATCGTCGTATAGCGAACCGGGGCGCGCGGGCTCACGCCCCGCTCCTTCGCTGCCTCAACAGCACAATGAAGAGCGGCGCTCCGACGAGCGCCATGATCGCCCCCACCGGCAACTGCCGCGGAGCCGCGACCGTCCGCGCGACCAAGTCCGCCGCCGCAAGCAAGGTCCCTCCCAGGACTGCGGCGGCCGGCGCCACCAACCGGTGATCGCTGGTCTTGAACATCATCCGCACGGCGTGCGGCGTGATCAGGCCGACGAAGCCCACCGTTCCCGCGCTGACGACGGCGATCGACGTGATCGCCGCACATGCGACGAACACGAGCACGCGCCACGTATCCACCTCGAGCCCCACGGTCCGTGCCCGCAGCTCACCTGCCGCGAGTACGTTGAGCGGGCGCGCGAGCAGCACGGCGATCACCACGGCCGCGAGTGCCGCGACGACACTCAGCGTCGGGCTCGGTGCCCATCCGAGATCGCCGGCAAGCCAGAACACCATGCTTCGCACGCGCGCAGAATCGGCGACCGCGAGCAAGACGCTGATGAACGCTCCGCACGCACTCGCCAACACGACACCGGTCAGCAGCAGGCGCGCCGTGCCTCCGCCTCGCGCAAGCAAGTACACGGCGCTGACCGCAACGAGCGCACCGAGCACGGCGCCCGTCTGAACGGCCAGAACGGCGGCGCTCATCATCATCGCGAGCAGAGCGCCAACGGCCGCGCCACCCGAGACACCGAGCACGTACGGATCGGCGAGCGGGTTTCGAAACAGCGCTTGCAGCAGCACCCCGGCCACGGCCAGCAGGCCGCCCACGCCGAACGCTGCGAGCAGCCGCGGCAAGCGCACTTCGAGCAGCACCGTGCGCGCCGCCTCGTCACCCGCACCGACGAGCGCGCCGGCCGCGCTGTGCAGACTCACTCCGGACGTACCGATGAGGAGGGCGGCGACGAAAACCGCCACTGCCAGCAAAACCAGCGCCGTGAGGCGCCGCGCTGCCCCCACGCCGAACCAAACCGCTCGCGACATCGACGTAGCTTAGCGGCTGCCGCGCACGGTGCGTGGTTCGAAGCGCCGCCGGCGCTGCTCGCGGCGCGCCGGCTGTGGCAGACTGGGGCTCGACATGAGCGATGTGATCGACACCGAAGGCTTTCGCGCCAACGTGGGCATCGTCCTGATGCGCGGCGCAGGCCAGGTGTTTCTCGGCCGCCGCTCGGGCGGTCGCGGGTGGCAGTTCCCCCAGGGCGGCATGCGCCATGGCGAGCAGGCCGAGGAGTCGCTCTTTCGGGAGCTGCACGAAGAGATCGGCCTCACGCCTGACGATGTGGAGCTGCTCGGGCGCACGGCCTCCTGGCTGCACTATCGGCTCCCGGCGCGGTTTGTGCGGCGAAATCGCCGTCCCGTCTGCATCGGTCAGAAGCAGCGCTGGTTCTTGCTGCGGCTGAAGCGCGAGGACGTGCGGTTCGCGTTCGATAGGACCTCGCAGCCCGAGTTCGATCAGTGGCGCTGGACCGAGTACTGGGAGCCGGTGCGCGAGGTCATCTACTTCAAGCGCCCCGTGTATCAGCGCGCGCTCTCGGAGCTCGCGCCCCTTGCGTTCCCCAACGGCGCGCCGGCCTTCCCGCCCTGGTGGGAGGACATCGTCGCCGACGCGGCCAGCCGGACCGCGGCTTCCGTCGAGTAATCGGAAGATCGGGCGACGTGTTGCGGGGAAGATGAGCCGCATGGCGAGGGTTCAACCCAATCTGGTCGTACGACACCACGCGCCCATGCGGCGCGTGGTCGCTGTGATCGCGATCACACTTCTCGGGCTGTTCGCGCTTTATGTCGTGTACGAGCTCGGCCGCTTCGATGCGGGCTACGACCGTCTCGCCGTCTCGCAGGAGCGCGCCGAACACGAAGTCACGGTGGCGCGGCTGGAGAAAGCGAATCGCGAGCTGCGGACGAAGCTCGCGGAGCTCGACACCATTCGCATCGGGCGCGCGCGCGAGCAGGCGGAAGTGTCGCGCTCGATCGGCGATCTGCAGGCGCAGGTGGCGCGTCAGGCGCAGGAGCTGGCGTTCTATCGCGGCATCGTCGCGCAGTCCGCGGCGTCCACCGGCGTGAAGATCCAGACCCTGCGCATCACCCCCGGCGGGAAGGCGGGTCGCTTCAAGGTGCGCATGACGCTCGTGCGCTCGGTGCGTCCCGAGGACGTAGTCAGCGGTACGCTCGCGCTCGCCGCCGAGGGCAAGTCCGCCGCCGGTCAGGCGGCGAATCTCGACAACGCCGCGCTCATGGGCGCCAAGGCGCGTGAGCTACCCTTCAATTTCCGGTACTTCCAGAACCTGGAGCCGGAGATCGCGCTACCTTCGGGATTCCAGCCCGAGCGCCTCACGGTGGAGCTGCGTTCGAGCCGCAAGGGCGTGTCGCCGGTCACGCAGACATTCCCCTGGACCGTGGACGCGAGCTAGAGGTCAACGCGCATGTTCATCCGAGATTCCAAGCCCAACATCGATACGCTGATCGGCAAGGCCGCGCGCGTGCAGGGCGACGTCGAATTCGAGGGCGGGCTGCATCTGGACGGCCAGGTGACGGGCAATGTCCGGGCGGTCCACGGTCCGGGATCGGGCTCCACGCTGTCCGTGAGCGAGAACGGCTTCATCGAAGGATCGGTCGAGGCGGACAACGTCACGCTGAACGGCACCGTCCGCGGGGACATCTACGCGTCGGACCGGCTCGTGCTCGGGCCGCGTGCGCGAGTGCAAGGCAACGTTCGCTACGGCGTCATCGAGATGACGCTCGGCGCCGAGATCAAGGGCAAGCTCATGCCCTTGCCCTCGCCGGTTGCGGTCCCCATGGAGGGCGAGCCTGCAGCCAAATCCGGCTGACGGCTTCCGTCGTCCGGGCCGGACGCTTTGACCGGGCGGGACCACGACCCTAGACTGCCAACGCTGGAACGAGTCCAGCTGCAGATGTTTCGTTGATGAGGCGAGGATGAGTACCGCTCCTGAAGCCACCGCTGTCGATCCCATGCCACCCCCGCTGGTGTTCACCGACGCCGCCGCCAAGAAGGTCGGCGACCTGATCCGTGGCGAGGGCAATCCCAAGCTGATGCTGCGCGTCTTCGTGCAGGGCGGCGGCTGTTCCGGGCTGCAGTACGGCTTCGAGTTCGACGAGCAGACCCAGGAAGGCGACACCTGTGTCGAGAACCAGGGCGTCAAGCTGCTCGTCGACCCGATGAGCGTGCAGTACCTGACCGGCGCGGAAATCGACTACCGGGAGGGGCTCGACGGCGCGCAGTTCGTCATTCGCAACCCCATGGCGACCACCACGTGCGGGTGCGGATCGTCCTTCTCGGTATGAGCTTGCCGCCGCTCGCGTGAGCCCGGCCGCAGCTTCCCCTAGATCCCCAGCCGACGCGCGCGCGCTCTCAGGCGCCGCCCCCGCGACCCGTCCGGTACCCGACGTGCTGGCGGCGGTCGATCTCGGCTCCAACAGCTTCCACATGGTCGTGGCGCGCTATTCCCACGGCCAGCTCGTCGTCATCGACCGCTTGCGCGAGATGGTGCGGCTCGCCTCGGGCGTCGAAGAGAACGGCCGCATCGACAAGGAAGCGGCGGCTCGCGCGCTCGCCTGCCTGCAGCGCTTCGGGCAGCGGCTGCGGGACATGCACGCGCGCAGCGTGCGCGTCGTCGGCACGAACGCGCTGCGCGTCGCGCGGCGCAAGCAGGCGTTTCTCGAGCGTGCGCGCGAGGCGCTCGGCCATCCGATCGAGATCATCTCGGGGATGGAAGAGGCGCGCCTCATCTACTCCGGTGTGGCGCACACCATGCCGAGCGAGCCGGGACGGCGACTCGTCTGCGACATCGGCGGCGGCAGCACTGAGCTCATCATCGGCGAAGGCCTGAATCCGCTCGAGCTCGAAAGCCTGCAGATGGGATGCGTGTCGCTGAGCGAGCGCTTCTTCCGCGACGGCAAGATCACGGCGAAGCGGCTCGCCCGTGCGCGGGTCGCCGCGCGGCTGGAGCTGGAGCCCGTGCAGGCGGCGTTTCGTCGCCGCGGGTGGCAAAGCGCGGCGGGCAGCTCCGGCACGGTGCGCGCGATTGGCGAAGCTATTCGCGAGCTCGATCCGACGGCCACGCAGATCACCGCGGCCGGGCTCGAGCGAGTGCTGAAGTACATGATCGAGGCCGGCTCGACGCGCGAGCTGCAGCTTGCGGCGGTGAACGATGAGCGCCGACCCGTATTCCCGGGCGGCATGGCGATCATGGCGGAAGTGTTCGATGTGCTCGGCATCGAATCGATGCGCATCGCCGAGGGTGCGATGCGCGATGGGCTGCTGTACGACATCCTCGGGCGCTTCACCGACGAGGACGCGCGCGAGCGTACCGTGCGCGCCATGCAGCAGCGCTATCACGTCGATCTCGCGCAGGCCGAGCGCGTGGAGGCGACCGCGCTGAATTTCCTCGCGCAGACACGCGGGCCGTGGAAGCTCGACGATCCGCTCGCGGATCTGATGCTCAAGTGGGCCGCGCGGCTGCACGAGATCGGGCTCGACGTGTCGCACAACGGTTACCACCGACACGGAGCGTATCTGCTCGAGAACGCGGATATGCCGGGATTCCCGCGGGAAGAGCAGCAACTCCTGGCGCGGCTCGTTGGCGGTCACCGACGCAAGCTGTCGCTCGACGGATTGGATGAGCTCGTGCCGCCGTGGGATCGCGATGCGCTTTGGCTGATCGTATTGCTGCGGCTCGCGGTGCTGCTCCATCGCGGCCGGAGCGCGGCGCGACTGCCGGACATCGATCTCACCGCGCGTGGGCGCACCCTCGAAGTGAAGTTTCCGGGACGCTGGCTGCGGGACCATCCGCTCACGCAGGCGGATCTGCAGCAGGAAATCGCCTTCCTCAAGGCGCAGGACTTTCGCTTGCGCGTGTTCAGCACGCGCGGCTGAACGGGCGCGCGCCGCTGCCGCGCGCCCTCCCGCCGGGTCTCACCGTGCCC
This sequence comes from Steroidobacteraceae bacterium, assembly GCA_035760965.1. Taxonomy (GTDB): domain Bacteria; phylum Pseudomonadota; class Gammaproteobacteria; order Steroidobacterales; family Steroidobacteraceae; genus JADGHX01. Next base: position 69,812 of record DASTRY010000050.1, read on the forward strand.
TCCCCGGATCTCACAAGGTGATCGTCGAGATCGCGGAGTAGCGTGCGAGCAGCTCCGACTGCACGTTCACCGCCCCCTCTTGTGGCGGCTGCACGTGCGTATAACTGCCGTCCGGATGCATCTGCCAGGCGAGCGTGTCGTCGCGCAAATAGGTTTCCAGGTCGCGCAGCACGCGCTCGCGATGCGCCTTGCGCCGCAGTGGGAAGGCCACTTCGACGCGCCGGAAGAAGTTGCGCTCCATCCAGTCGGCGCTCGAGCAGTACATCTCCTCCTCGCCGCCGTTCGCGAAGTAGAAGACGCGCGAATGCTCGAGGAAGCGGCCGACGATCGAGCGCACCCGGATGTTCTCCGAAACCCCTGGAATTCCCGGGCGCAGCGCGCAGACGCCGCGCACGATGAGGTCGATCGCGACGCCGGCGCGGGATGCGCGATACAGTGCCTCGATGACTTGCGGATCGACCAGCGCGTTCATCTTCGCAATCACCCGCGCCGGACGGCCGGCGCGCGCGTGCTCCGATTCGCGCTCGAGCTTTGCGAGCACGGCTTCGTGAAGACCGAACGGCGACTGCAAGAGGCAGGACAGCTGCGGCGTTTTCGTAAGGCTCGTGAGCTGCAGGAAGAGCTCGTGCACATCCTGTCCGATCTGGTCGTCGCACGTGAACAGGCCGTAGTCGGTGTAGGTGCGCGCGGTGCGCGGGTGGTAATTGCCGGTGCCGAGATGGCAGTAGCGGCGGATGCCGCCGGGCTCACGTCGCACGACGAGTGTCAGCTTCGCGTGCGTCTTGTATCCGACCACGCCGTACATCACGTGCGCGCCGGCTTCCTGCAGGCGGTTCGCGAGCTCGATGTTCGCTTCTTCGTCGAAGCGGGCGCGCAGCTCGACGATGACCGTGACGTCCTTGCCTGCATGCGCGGCCGCGACGAGCGCATCCACGACGGGCGAGTCGTTGCCCGTGCGATAGAGCGTCTGCTTGATGGCTAGCACCTGCGGATCGGCGGCGGCCTGGCGCACGAAATCCATCACGGGCGCGAAGCTCTGATACGGATGGTGCAGCAGCAGATCGTTCTGCCGGATCACGGCGAAGAGGTCGGGCGAGCCGACGAGACGCTGCGGCAGGCCGGGCGTGAACACCGGATATTTCAGGTCCGGACGCTGCACGAGATCGTAGATGGCGGACAGTCGATTCAGGTTCACCGGTCCGGCCATCTGATACAGATCGACCTCGCTCAGCGCGAATTGCCGCAGCAGAAAACGCGTCATGTTCGGCGGGCAGTCGCGCGCCGTTTCGAGGCGCACCGCCGCCCCGTAGCGACGATGCGCGAGCTCGCCTTCGAGCGCGCGGCGCAGGTCGTCGATTTCTTCCTCGTCGACGAAGAGGTCGCTGTTGCGCGTGACGCGGAACTGGTAGCAGCCGAGCACTTCGATGCCGGCGAAGAGCTTGTGCACGAAGGCCTGCACGATGGCCGAGAGCATCACGAACGCACCGGGCCCGCCGGCGGAGGGCGTCGGCACGACTCGCGGCAACGAGCGCGGCGCCTGCACGATGGCGAGCTCGCTGTCGCGGCCGAAGGCGTCCTTGCCCTGCAAGCGCACGATGAAGTTCAGGCTCTTGTTCTGGATGCGAGGAAACGGCCGTGCTGGATCAAGCCCCAGCGGGCTCAAGACCGGCTCGACTTCGCGCTCGAAATACTGTTCCAGCCAGCGCTCGAGCTCCGGCGACCAGTCCTTGCGGTCGAGGAGCCGGATGCCTTTCGCGGCCAAGGCCGGCAAGAGCACGGCGTTCAGGCAGTGATACTGATCGGCGACGAGGCGCTGCGCGCGATCGTGGATGGCGTTCAGTTGTTCGGGGATCGAGAGGCCGTCCGGCGCGAGGGTGGCCGATCCGAGCTCGAGCAGCTGCTTCAGGCCCGCTACCCGAATCTCGAAGAACTCGTCGAGATTGCTCGATGCGATGGCGAGAAACCGCAGCCGTTCGAGCAGCGGGACCGTCTCATCGAGCGCCTGCGCGAGCACGCGCTGGTTGAACTCGAGCAGCGACAGCTCTCGATTGATGTAGAGCTCCGGGCTTTTCAGGTCCGGCTGGTCCATGGTCACGTCCCGGCCAAAGCAGCGATATCAACACGAGTCGTATGACAACGCGATGACGGCCAGACCGGCGTGACCGGCCGGGGGTTCAGCGCGACACGAGCGCAGGTCCCGGCGGCGGCTCGATCGTGGCGAGCGCCAGGGCCGTTTGCGCCACGAAATCCTCACGCCATGCGGGATCGATCGGCGCTGCGCTCGGCAGATTCACGGTCTGCGGGTTCTTGTGCACGCCGTTCACCAGATATTCGTAGTGCAGGTGCGGGCCCGTGGCGAGGCCGGTCATGCCGACGTACGCGACGATCGAGCCTTGCGTCACTTTCTGCCCGGCGTGGATCCCCTTCGCGAATCGCGAGAGGTGGCCGTAGCGCGTGACGATGCCGCGCGTGTGCGCGATCTCGAGCACATTGCCGTAGCCGCCCTTGCGGCCGGCGAACAGCACGCGGCCGTCGCCGGCCGCGCGCACCGGCGTGCCGATGGGCGCGGCGTAATCGACGCCCTTGTGGGCGCGAATCGTGTTGAGAATCGGGTGGCGACGGTTCGGATTGAACACCGAGCTGATGCGCGTGAATTCGACCGGCGTGCGCAGGAAGGCGCGATACATGCTCAAGCCTTCGGGCGTGTAGTAGTGCGCAGCGCCCGACGGATCGACGTAGCGCACCGCCCGATACTCGTGACCTTGGTTGACGAAGAGCGCGGCGAGGATCGGGCCGTCTTTGACGTACTCGCCATCCTGCGAGATCTCCTCGTACGTCACGGTGAACGTGTCGCCGGGCCGGATATCCAGCACGAAATCGATGTCCCAGCCGAAGATCTGCGCCAGCGAGAGCGCGGTCTGATCGTGCGCGCCGGCTTTCGCAACCGCCTCGAAAAGGGAGCTGTCGATGGTGCCGTGAATGGTGCGTTCGCGCTTCTCGAGCGGGTTCTCCAGCACGTGCGAGCGGAAGCCCGTATCGTCGCGGACGACTTTCAGGGTCTCGCTCGGCGAGAGCTTGCGCTCGAAGCCGAAGAGCGCGCCGTCACGGTGTATCAATTGAAGCGCTTCGCCCGGGCGCAGCCGATCGAGCGCGTCTTTGAGTCCGGGTAGGCTGCGCAGCGAGGCGAGGTCGGCGAGATCGAGCTTGAAGCGGCGGAAGATCCGGTCGAGCGTGTCGTTGTGACTGACGATCACCTCGATCGTTTGGGCGCCGAGCACCACCGGCATGCCGGCCGCCGCGTGCTGGGGCGCCTCGACCGCTGCCGTGGCAAAGGGATTTTCAAGGGGTTCAGAGGCCGTGCCGGCCGGCTCGGTCTGCGCAGACAGGAGAGGAAAGAGGCGCGGGATCGGGCTTCCATGATTGGGTTCGGCTTGCAGCCAGGCCCACGCCAGTAATGCGCAGCTGGCCAGTTGCAATACCCGAGCTCGCGATGGCGCTCCGCACGGGATGGCCCGCTTGAATCCCGTCCACTTCAAACCCATAACGCGTCAGCAGTTGCGGCCGTACGAAGCCGCGGACCGTAACCGAGCCATAAAGTCGGGGTCAATTCGGAGCTCGCCCGTCCTTGAACGGAGTCAAGTCCGAGCGCCCGCCCCGTTCCCTTCGGAAGCTCAGTAGGTCGTGAATTTTGTGACCGCGCAGCTGCCGCCCGTGCAGCGCCCCGGCTAGAGAGAAAACGCCTCGGGCCGGAGCGCCACTGTTGCGCCAAGCCTAGGGATTTACAGGGAAAATCGCGCGACTCGGGGTGGCGAAAGCGCGGCGGAAAAATCTTTTTCGCAACTCGTTGACAACCCGATGACGCGGGCTATACTGCGCGCCCTCGTCGAGCCGGGCCGGTTCACGGTTCCGGGACGAGAAATCGCGGAATAAACGAAAGTTGACGGAATGTAGCCCGTGGCTATACTTCCGGCCCCTTTCTGACGGCACGCGAAACGCGTGCCGGCTCCTCGGCCCCCAGCGGGTGCGAGCGCTGTTTAAAAGTTTGGCAGGTAATTTGTGTGGGGACTCGCGTCGATGCCTTTGTGCAATTGACCGAGTGACCAAAAGTCCAGCAATGGGCCTTTGATTACTCACTTCATTGTTGATCTCGAAATCTTCAAGTGAAGAGTTTGATCCTGGCTCAGATTGAACGCTGGCGGCGTGCCTAACACATGCAAGTCGAGCGGTAACAGGTGTAGCAATACATGCTGACGAGCGGCGAACGGGTGAGTAATGCTTCGGAATCTACCCTTTGGTGGGGAATAACCAGCCGAAAGGTTGGCTAATACCGCATAAGACCTACGGGTGAAAGCAGGGGATCGCAAGACCTTGCGCCGATGGATGAGCCGAAGTCGGATTAGCTAGTTGGTAGGGTAACGGCCTACCAAGGCGACAATCCGTAGCTGGTCTGAGAGGACGACCAGCCACACTGGGACT